>JAEZMB010000089.1 GCA_023435825.1 Pseudomonadota bacterium
GAAGCTAATCGCCTCCTGGATTGCATAGTCCAGGGGTAGGAGGGCGTATTGGCGAGGCGGACCGGTCACGCCGCCGCCTCCTCAACCGCCACAGCCACAAACGCCCCGTCCTGGCCCATGGGCCGCATTTCGAGGGCCTTGCCGACAAGCCCTGGGGCAACCCTGGCAACGGCCTCGGCAGACGCCTTTCGCGACGTCCCGGATTTGCGTTCAACGCCCAGCTTGCGCGCCCCGCCGTCCTGTTCGACCATGAAAATCAGGGCCAGGGCCGATCCGGTTTTGTCGGGGATGATGCGGACGTATTGGAACCGAGCCAGGCCGTATGCTTGGGTCGCGGCGCTGGAAAAGCTGATGTTCCCGGAGGGGGACAGGCGGGCGATGGGCCGGCCAGGGGGCGGAGTTGCCGTCCCGGGATCGAACTCGTAGCCGGCAAAGGAAAAGGGGCGGGTGAAGTCGGAGACCATTTTGTTGGCGTCAACAAAATGGTTTTGGCCGCCTGCCTGCACGGAATCCAGCCCGGCGACCGCATCCAGGGCCGCAGCCTCGGCCGTCGGGTCGTGGCAGGTGACGTCATGGGTGGGCCCAGATGTGGAGATTTCCTGGCCGGCCGCCACCCCTTGTTCGAAATATTCTTGTGTCTTTTCGGACTGTTCGTCCTGGCCGGAAGTGGTCAAAACGGCATCCATGGCCGCCACATCGTCCGGGCCCAAAATCGGGCTTTCCTTGGGCGTCAGGTCATCAACCAGGGACGCGGCCGCAGCCTCGGCAGGGGCCGGATTCGGGGAAGCTTCCGAGGCCTGCGCCGGCTGCTTGCCTCGGGACTGCTTGCACCTCGGATTGTAGCAGCGGTTGGCGCTGTCCCGGTTGCCTTTGCGGTTGCACTCGACGCACGCGCCGTAGTTCGACTTGCCCATGGTGTCCTCCTGAAGCATGTTCACCCGAACCCGACCGGCCGAGCAGCCGAGATCACGAGCGCAAGTGTTGTTCTGGTCTTCCGGGGCGTCCTGGCCGGCCTGGAACCGCTCCACGCACTCGCGCAGGGTCATCCAGCCCAGGCCCCGATTGCACTTGATGCGCTGTCCACGGGCGGCCGAAGAGGCCGCAGCCTCGGCAGCGGTGCCGGCCGCGTTGATGGTGGTGGTGCGCTGCGGCGCGAGGATGGACATGCCGATCATTGCCGACGCCCCCCTTTGGCGGCCCCGTCTGGCACATGCGTTAGACGCGGCGGCTTCCCGGGCTCATAGATGTGGCCCTTGAGGCGCGCCTTGCAAAACGCCACGTGATCTTCATTGAGCTCGACATCGAGTTCCTGGCGCGCCCGGATGGCGTCCTGCTCGGAAGAATCGGGGTCCATCATCACGGCTTGGTACTTGGCCATGGCTGACGTGTTGTCCAAAAGCTCTTCGGCCAGGGTCGGCTTGTCGGGGCTGGCGCAATCCACCGAGCCGAGCAGCTTGCCTTTCTTGGCGCAAAGAAGGTGGAGAGGCTGCAACCCGTCGCAGTTCACCATGAGGACAAAAGCCTCCCGGGCTGTGAGCTTCGCCGCCGGGTAGTTGGGGTCGAGCTTTTGGTAAAGGTACGATTCGGCAATGCCCAACGCGTCGGCGAAAACCGCAATGCTCTTGGAGTCGCCGAGAACCATCTCCTTGATGGCCGTCAAAAATTCGATGTAACCGACGGTGTTGATTTCCATAAACGGCCTACAAGGTTATAATTGCTGGTTTCATTGATGCGTCTACCGTGTTCCCATGCCCGATCAAAAACATCTTTCCTTCCACCCCTACACGGACCCCGACTTCCCCGGCGTCATCTACGTCCTGATCCGCGTGCGCAGCGCGGAAGCCGTGCGTTGGCGCACGATGAAACGCCCGGCCGACATGCCCTGGCCGCAGCTGGTCCGGGAGGCCGAACGCATGGCCATCGAGCGATTCCCCGGCCTGCTTTCGATGCAGGTGGCGTTGCCGATTGGGGATTGCGGGGCGGTCACCGGGTGACCTCGTCCACGAAATCATCAAGGAAATAGGCGGCCGCCTGGAGTCCCCCAGCCGAAACACGCAAGGCCACAGCGGCAATGGACAGGACCAGGGACAAGACCAGAAACGGCAGGCAGCAAATTCGGACCAGGGGCATAAAAGTTTCGCGGGTCATTGGTTGCTCCCGCCGCCGTGGTTGGCGGCCATGCGGTTGTGGGCGCGGATGGCGACGATCCCGAGGGCGAGGGCCAGCAGCAGGCAGGTCCCGCAGACGGCCAGGCAGGCGAGGGCGACGGTGAGGGTCATGCCGCGTCCTGGGGCTGGGCGAGGAGGGGGCGCTCCCCCTTGCCAAAGAAGGGCAGCAGCTTGACGAGGTTGTCCGAATGGAGCCCTTTTCTCTCCCCAGAAAGAACGCGGCGAATGCCCATATCGCTCGACAATCCGGCCTCTTTGGCGAGGCGGTGAGGGTTCCAATTTCGTTCGGATAAGCACCGCTGGATTTCTTCTTTGAGGTTCATGGGTTCTTTTTATCCAAATGGAGAAATGCCGTCAACCTGTTTTCTCCGGTTGGAGTCTAGCCAAATGGAGCATACGCAGTTTACGACTAGGCCCATGGGATTTTATGAAGACTTGGTCCAGGGACTAGACGACGCGATTGAAAATCGCTTCGGGAACACCCCTTACCGATTGGCAATGGCAGCTAAGACAACGTCGACCCAAATCGACCGCATCCGGACAGGAGAACGCCAGAAGTTCTTGATGAGTATCGGGCGTATTCTGGACGCGGCAGGGATGAAACTTGTTCCGGCAGACGGTGTGGCAATTTCGGAATATGCCTTTGTCCCTCGCGCCTTGGCCCGGCCAACTGCCGGCGGAGGTTCGTTGGAGACAAGCGGAGAAACCGAGGGATGCTTGGCTTTTAGGCGAGAATGGCTTGGTCGCAAAACGCGCACCAGTCCAGATTCCTTGCGCATCATGATTGTCTCTGGCGTGTCCATGCAGCCTACAATTGACAATGGGGATATTGTGCTAGTCGACGAAGGGGCACAAGGGAAAGAGTTGATAGAGGGTCGCGTTTACGTCATCAGAAAAGGCGACGATATTTACGTCAAGCGCTATCAGAAGGGCGTAGGAGAATTGCTTTTCCGGGGCGACAACCGTGCCACCGATTACCAGGATGTAATAGTTCGCCCGGGTGATGAAGATGGATTTGCGGTAATCGGCCGAGTTCTGTGGGCCGGAAAAGAGCTATGAAATAAACGTAAGAGCCATGGTCTCGTTTCCTTTAAGACGCCGAACTCACTAGACACCACGCCCCGCCAAGCCCGCCTCCACCACGGCGGGCTTTTTTGCGCCCCAGATTTCTCCATTTGGCTAAAATAACGCTTGCCCATATTTCTCCATTTGGATATCTTCTCCTCAACGACGCGCACCACGGCAGCCAAATACGCCCACGGGCGGAAAGGCGGCCAGCGCGGAGGGGACCCGGATCAAGGCTGACGGAAGCTGCCACGCCAGGATGCAGAGCCAGCGAGGACAAGAGCCACGCAGGACGCTCCAGACGGCGATGACAAGGGACGGCGGCGGCGGGACGGGGAGACGAGACGGCAAGGGCAGTGTTTAAGCGGAACTTAACAACTCAACCACAGCACTTCTTTGAAAATCTGGCCCTCAGACGCAGCGGTAACCAATCCGGGAGCGTAGGGGCGCGTCGAGAACTGAAGGGAAGGCGCGAACCTGTAGCTGCATGGCGTGGTGACCAGGAGGGGCGGCCAGCCCGTAACGGTAGAAGCGGCGTGGCAACCGTGGCCCCATGCAGCCGCCTTCCACTTCGAGTCTCGACAAATCGTGAGCGTGGCGGATGGCTGGGATGGTACGGACACACCCCGGTTCGACTCCGGGGATCGGGGCGGTCCCTGACCTGTGCCGGCAGAGAGCGAATCCCCCGTGGTTCAATTCCACGGCCCGGCCAGCCATCCGCCACGCTCACGAAAACACAAGGAGGAGGCCATGGAACGCAGCCAACCCGAGCCCACGTTGGGCCTGACGCTGGCCTTGATAGCGCTCAAGGAAAAGTCGCTGGAGAATTACCGCGATCATCAGACCGATTGCGGAACGTCGTGCAACTTCGGCAACGGCGGCGGGGCAGGCTTCGGCCCGGCCTACTTCGGCCTCTCGCCCCAGGGCGGCGGGAGTGCGGCGTAACACATTTTTGGGAGTTTGACCGGAGCGGCAAACGGCCGGGGCTGTAAACCCCGTGATGCGAGAGCATCTTCGCAGGTTCGAGTCCTGCAACTCCCACCATATCCCCATGCAACCCTCCCAACCCTAACCCGGGCCGCCCCGACCTCCCCCACGAACGCGCGGGGCGGCCCAATTTGGTATCCCCCTGGCCGTGCCAGGATAACGGATAGAGCCGCGCGCGCGGCCATGTACAACGCCCCGCGAGGCCCGGCCGGACGGGGCTAACAACTGAGGAGCACGATGACCAAGACCTACATCGGCGTGAAAATGGTGACGGCCTGGGAACAGCCAGGCAAGGACGGACAGCCCGGCTACGCGGTCAAGTATGCGGACGGCTACACCTCTTGGTCTCCCAAGGACGTGTTTGAGGCCGCCTACTTCCCTCTGTCCGAAGGCCACCTCAACAAGATCAGCCAGGCCGACGTGGACGCCTTCATGGGCACCGTCACCGACAAGCAGCTCGACGAGAAGACCACCATCGTCACGGCCGAAACCATCACCGGGTTCCGCCAGTACGAGGTTTCGAGCTGCGTCGATCCGGCCAATTACGACCACGCCCTGGGCGTATCCATCGCCTCCGGACGCATCAAGGACCGTATCTGGCCCATGCTCGGGTTCGTTCTTCAGTGGGCGACCAAGGGCCTGAAGACGGCCTCCTAGCCCCATGCTCATCCTGATACCGGATTGGCTCCCGACGCCCAGGCGGGAGACTCCGCAAACGGCAAAGACCCCTCGACGCCGGCAGGCCTGTTAAGCCCGCCCGACGTCGCCCTGGGCAAACCCAAGCCGCCGCCCTGTCCACCAAGCAAGGGGCAGGGCGGCCAAGGAGCCCCCCATGCCCGACTTCGAGGCCGCCGTGGCCCGAATCCACGCCATCGCTGGCACCCGCACCCAGGTCGAGCTCGCCACGCTGCTCGGCGTGCGCCAATCCAGTATTTCCGACGCCAAGCGCCGGGCCAGCGTGCCGGCCTCCTGGCTTGTGACCCTCTACGGCCTCCGGCAGGCCAATCCGACTTGGATCACCACCGGCCAGGGACGGCCCTACCTGACCGAGGACGAGAGCCGCGAACTGGTGGGCGCGCCGATTGCCCCGGCCCCGGCTCCCCGAGCTGAGCCGGCGACCCTCGACGACCTCCTGGCCCAGGCCCGGGCCATGCTCGGCCCCGGTCGCGAAATCATGATTGTGCCGGCCGGCGCGCGGGTGGCCGTGGATCTGCCCCGGGCCGTCTACACCATGGACGACATGGAGTTTACCCGGCCGGTCCCGGAAATCCCGGACCTGCGACAGCTGCCCCGCGTTCAGGCGGCGTAGGGAGGCCGCCATGCACGACGCTACCGACGCGACCTACCGCCGCCTCACCCGTATCGGCATGATCCTCGGGGCGGCCCTGGTGGCCGTGATGATCGTCAAGGCTGCACAGGCCCCAACCTCCATCCCCAAAACGCAGGACGCATGCGCCTACGGCATGTGCAAGGTGGAGCCATGAGCACGTGCATGCATTGCGGCCACTACCAGAGCGGCTACTGCGACTGGCTGGCCGGCATGGCCCGGGAGGGCGTGATCGCCGTGGGCGTGGAGTTGCCCCGGTCGTGCCTTGACGAAATCCGGGTGCCCGTGCCGCCGGATTTCTGCTGTACCGAGATCGAAGACCACAGCCCGGCGGCGCAGGCGGAAGCGCTGCGGGACGCCGAGGCCGAAGAGCGGAGGAGGGCCGGACCCCTGCATCTTTCCCCGCCTCCCGCCTCTCTGCACACCCACAAATAACCCCCGGAGGCTGCCATGCAGGCCACCTCGACCCGTGATCCTATCTACGGGGTCTCGTCGCTCGCCCCTGACAATGAGCGCGCGGAATTTTGCCGGCTGGCGAAGGCCGGGAATCACGACGAGGTGCGCCGGCGGCTGGCCGAGGCAGCGGAGGGGATGAGTCGGCGCATCTGGCTGCGACGGCTGGAAGCCCGGGCAAGCGCAACGACCTGAACACTACGAACACACGGAGGAATCCATGACCTACAACAATTTGCAAACCCAGGCCCGGGCAGCCCTGGACGCCGTCGTCGCAACAATGCCCACCGAGGGCAAAGCGCTGAACACCTACTTGGCCGCCCTGCACAAGCAGCACATTGCGGCCCTGGGCGAGGACGAAGCGTTTGTCCTGGCCGACAAACAGGGCAACATCAAAGCCTACAAGCAGCGCCTGACCCTTTCCCTGGAAAACGGCGGGCTGGTGCAGCCGGTTTTCAACGGCCCCTGCGTCGTTTCGGCCCAGGGCTATGAGATGTGGGCCGAGGCCTCCGGCACCTGCGTCATCTTCCCGAAATCCGTGACCGTGGATGGCGTGGAACAGGCCAACCCGCACGTGATTCGCGACCCCAACAACCGGCGCATCCTCAACATCTACGCCCGCGCCGTCGCCTTCCGGTTCTCATCGAAGGGCCTGCCCATGGTGGCCGACTGGACCACGGCCTACGACGTACCGAGCTACCGGTTGATTGACCTCATCGCCAAGGCCAAGAAGACGCCCCAGGCGTTCAAGCTCCTGCCGGCCGACATGGGAACTCCCGAGGAAAAGGGGACGTGGGGACGCTACCCCTTCGACGAAACCATGTCCCTGTGGGTCAACAGCGCCCACGACGAAGCGCTGAAGTGGTACGGCGAAATTCTCAACCGCGAGAAAAAGGCCCTGGATTTTTCACAGACTTTCGCCCGCCGCAACGCCTGCAAACACCTCTCGGGACTCCAGAAGGCTCCCGGAGCCGTGTGGGATATCCCCGTCATCTGTTGGCGTCCGACCGGCGGAAGCCTCGTAAAATGGGACTCCACCACCTACGCCAATGTGCAACGTCGCATCGAAAGCCTGGGCGAAGGCCAAAACTTCGCCGCCCTGGGCGAAGGCGAAAAGCCCATGACCATCGAGCTCCGCAAGGGCACGGAGCGCATGGACGACGAGCCGGACATGATCGGGGCCGAAGACGAAGAGCGCGCCCCCGAACCCGATGCCGCCGCCCTGGATATGGCCCCCGGCCAGAACGGCACTTACGGCCACGCCCCGGACAAGCCGTCCCCGGCCGCCAGCACCGTTCCCAGCCAGGAAGCCCCGGCCGCGCCGCTCTTGTCCGAAGCCGACGAGAAGGCCCTGGCCAACTATCACACCACCCGGGAGAACTTCCCCGATGAGGACGCCGAAGCCCGGCGCCGGCTGGGCATCGCCCCCCATGCCGACGTGACGCCGGCCCAAGCCCAGGAACTCTACCGGATCGCCAGCGCCATCGTGGATGGCAGCGAGTCGTGATCGCCGAGGTCTTCGCCCAGAACTTCAAGGGGGCCACGTTCAAGGCCCCCTTGGGGGGGCTGACGTTGGTGGTGGGGCCGAACGGCGCGGGCAAGTCCTCCCGCTCCCAGGCCATCCAGCTTGCCGTTCTCGGCTACGTTCCAGGCACGGCCAAGCGCAACGCCGACATCATGGACGCCTTCGGCGGCAAGGGCCAAGAGTTGCGCGTGGGCGTTACCCTGGATTCGGGCCATAAGATCGAGCGGCGGTTCTCGCGCTCTCGGTCCGGCAGCGTGTCCATGGAGACGTTCGCCGGCGGCGTCAAAGTGAAGGCAGACGAGTTCGCCCGGGCCCTGGCCGGTGTGGCCGTGGTGGACCTGTCCGTCTTCCTCGGCCTCTCGGACCAGAAGAAGATCGACGAGCTTTTCCGGCTTTTCCCGCCTGAGGGTGATGTTCGAAGCGTTGCCGAGAAGATCGAGCAGCAAACCAAGTTGCTCAACGGCCTGGAGCGCCAGGAGCAGGACGCCACCCGGGCCGTCGCCACACTCCAGGCCCAGCGGGCCAAGATCGAACTGCCGGCCGGTACCCTGGCCGAGAAGACCGCCGAGATCGAGCAGGCCGAAGCCGAATTGCGGCAGGCCCGGGCCGACCTGGAAGCCGAGCGGATCTCCGCCGCCAGGGCGGATGAGCAGGCCCAGGCCGAAGCGCGGCAGGCCGAGCAGCCGGCCCCACTGGTCCCGGACGCCAGACCAGAACCCAGGCAGGGAGAAGAGCCCTGGGAAGCCCCGTTAGGCTATGGCGCGCCGCCGGCCGCTGTTCGCACCAGCCTCGCCCCTGCACAGCCCCGGTCACTGCCCCAGGCGCAGCCGCAAGCCCTGGCCCCGAACCCGGCTCAACCCGGGCCGGACGTGGCCGCCATCCTCGAACGCATCCTTGCCACCATGGAGCGGGCCGGCTGCAGCATGTGCGCCGCGCGCATGGTCATCAAATCCGAACTCAAAAAGGTCGGCCCTGGCCGGCCCCGGGAGGCGGCATGAGCGACGTTGCCATTCTCGAAAACCAAGTCGCCGGCCTGGAACAACGGCTGCGCAATCTGCGCGGCGAACTGGCCCTGTTCCAAAAGTCCAAGGGTTTGGAAGAGGCCGCGGACTCCGAGCGCGCCAAGGCCGAAGAGGCCCGCAAGGCCCAGGGCGAAGTTAAAGCGGCGCTTGATGGTTTGAAGGGCCAAAAGGCCAAGGCCGTTGCCAAAACGTGCGGGGCCCTGGCCGAGGCCATGGGGCAAATCCTGTCTGAGGGGCAGGCGGTCATGCGCATCGAGGACGATGGAAGCGTGTTCCTGGGGCAACGGATGCCGGACGGGAGCGTTGTACCACATGCCGGCCTGTCCGGCGGGCAGCGTGTGCTGTTCGACGCGGCCCTGGCCCATGCGCTCCTCGGCAAGGCCTCGCATCGGTCGCTGATTCTGGAGGCGGCCGAACTGGACCCGGGCCGGCTGGCCCAGGCCTTGGAGCACATGGCCGCCAGCAACCCGGGGACGCAGATCGTCATCAACAGTTGCCACGCGCCGGCCGAAGTCCCGGCTGGATGGAATGTGGTGGAGATGGGAGCCGACCATGGAAACGCCTAACCCCTCCTGCGCGGCGCGCGCCGCGCTAGATCCCGACCAGCTTGCCGCCGTCACCACCAACGCCAGCCGGGCCCTTGTCCTGGCCGGGGCCGGAAGCGGTAAGACCCGCGTGCTGACGGAGCGGATTGCCTACCTCATCGAGGAGTGCAAGGCCGCGCCGTCCGAGATCGTGGCCGTCACCTTCACCCGCAAGGCCGCCGCCGAGATGCGCGAACGGCTGGTGAAGCGGATCGGCAACAAGGCCTACGGCGTGACCATGGGCACCATGCACGCCCTGGCCCTGGTGCAGCTTCGCCGGTTTGGCGAGTTGATCGGCCTGCGGCCGAACAACATCACAGTCTACAGCGAGTGGGAGGAGGGCGTCTTGCTGCGGCAGGTGGCCCAGGAAATGGGTGTCCTCAAGGGCAAGGCTTGGAAGGTCCCGAAGAAGGAAATCGACGGGGCTTTCGGCTCCTACTACGCGACCGGCATTGAGCCGTGCGAGTTCGACAAGCCCTTTGACCTCTTCCGCGCCTTCATGGCCCGGTGCCGCGAGAACAACGCTCTGACCTACGGCGGGCTGCTCACCGGCTTCATGCTGCTCCTGCCCCGGGTCATGCAGTACCTCGGCTGGCGGCATGTGCTGGTGGACGAGGTACAGGACCTGGACCGGCTGCAGTGGGGACTTATCGAGGCCATGGCCGCCGGGCTGCCGGCCACGCTGTTCGCGGTCGGGGACGTGGACCAATCCATCTACGCGTGGCGCGGGGCCGCCCCGGAATACCTGGTTGAAAATGTCGACACCTTCAAGGTGCTGCGGCTGGAGCGGAACTACCGGTCTGGCCAGGGAATCGTCGAGGCAGCAAACCGGCTGATCGGCCATAACACGGCCCGGCTGCCGAAGACCATGAAGGCCTGCCGGGAGGATTTCACCCTGCTGGGCCGAGCTCCCGATATGGACAGCTCCCGCGTTGCCCAATGCGTGAAGGCGACGACCACGCAAGGCCCAAATCCCGGAGACATCGCCGTCCTCGCCCGCAAGCACGTCCTCCTGCAGCGCGTGGCCGAAGAGCTTGACGCCCTGGGCGTGCCGTACCTCTACGTGGGGCAGAAGGCCGCGCTGACGAACACCGAAGAGTTCCGGCGGTTCCATGCTTTCTTGAAGCTGCTGGTGAACCCCTACGACAACTTCGCGTTCCTGCTCATCCGGGAAGCCCTGGGCGTCTCGGATGACAAATATGCCGTGCTCCGGGCAAGGGGCGTCCGGGAGGATAAAAGCCACCTGCAGGCGTGGCTTGCCGAGCACCCGAGCGCGGCCGGGATGGAAGGGAGCGTGGCAAACTTCTTCCGGTTCTGGGCCGAGGGCGATCACGTTGAAGACGCCTGTCGGGAGATTTTCTTCCGGCTGCACCCCGAAGCTGTGGCCATGGACGCCAACGGCCCGATCTTCGACTTCATCGACACCTACTGCGCAGGCCGTCCTTCGCACGAGCGCACCGTCTTCGCCTACCTCGAATGGCTCTCCACCTACGACGTGCAGGACGAGATTCCCGAAGCCGATCCCGACGGCCCCGGCGTCGTCACCCTGGCCACCATCCACGGTTCCAAGGGCCTGGAATGGCCCTACGTGATCCTGGCCGGCTGCAACGAGGGCATCCTGCCCAGCGAACGCGCCGTGAAATCCGGCGACCTGGAGGAGGAACGCCGACTGGCCTACGTGGCCATCACACGGGCCCGGGACTGCCTGACCCTGGCCGTGCGCCCGGAGCGCAGCGAGAAGCCCGGCCGGGATGGCCAGATGCAGGTCTACGTGTCCCCGGTGAGCCGGTTCGTGGCCGAGGCCATGGGAGGGGGAGGCGCGGAGTGATGGACTCTTACGAACACGCCTTCTCCTTCGAAGCAATCACACACGAGTCCCTGGACTTGGCCCGCCTCCTCATTCTTGAGGCCTATCCCTTGGAAGTGATTTGGGGCCTGCGCGCCATCGCCGACGCCCTGATCGAAACCCAGGGATTCGAGCCGATCTTCCGGGATTGCGTCGCCCGGGCCAAGGAGCACGTGCGGGCCAGCCGCAACGGCTACAACCTCCCGGCGGTGGCGGCATGAGCGACCCCCTGCGCCGCCTCACCCCCGCCGAGATGCGCCAAGTCAACGACGCCGTGGCCGACCTCACGCAAGTCATCAAGTCCGCCAAACGGGCACACGCCACCAAACGCAAGGAGGCCACATGCACGAGCAAAAGCGCACCGTCCAAGCAAACCGCCTGCGCCGCCGCGTGAAGGCCCTGGAGCAACAGGCCGCGCCCTGGCCGCATCGGGAGCGGGCGCGGCGGCAGTTGCGGAAGATCGAAGGAAAAACCACCAGATCGGTGAATGAATAGGGAGAATCCATGGAAGCCAGAACCGACACCCAGCCCCAAACCCAAGCCCCGCCCCTCGCCGGACAGCCGCCCCGGGCCGCCCGGTCCCGAAAACCGGCGGACGGCCCGGCGGTCGAACCCGGTCCGGCCCCGACCGGGGAGGCCGCGGCCTCCAAAGCGGACCAGGCCGACCCCGCGCCCCTGAACCTGTCCATTGCCACCGTCGCCGCCGGCGTCCACGCCGAGATCCCCTACGAATCCGACGTGGCCCTGGCTCACTGGCGCGAGAGCGTCATGGACCGGGCCGAGCGTGCCCGGGCCCAGGATGCGCTGCTGGCCCAAATCGACGACCTCACCGCCGAGGTCACGGCCTACGCCGACGAGATGGGCGAACTGCTGGACGAGCTCAAGCGGGCCAACCTGCCGCCGGACTTGGCCTGTACCGCGAAAAACCTGCTCATGCTCATCGAGATCGACAAAGGCATGACCGTCAAGGCCATCGCCGAGGCGTTGCAGACCGTGGCCTATGACATGAAGTCCCGGTTCATCTCCAAATACAAGGGTAAGGTCAAAGCCGTCCTGTCCTGCGCCTCCGACCCTGACGACTACGATTCCATGATCGTCTCGGCCGAGGTCTCGCCCGAGACTCCGGCCCAGACCACCGGTGGCCGTCTTACGCTGGCCACGGACGGCTCCATCGTCACCCGACGCGAGTCGGCGGCGGCGTTCCAACTCAAGCTGCAGGAACCGGAGCCTGACCCCCTGGTGGAAATGTGCGGCGAGGCCAAGGGCGCGGCCCTGCGCGAACTGCTGGCCGACAACGGCATCCGCGAGTTCACGATGGGGACCGGCGGGAACGCGGTCAAAATCAAGCTGGCCGGAGGCCGGGCGAAGAAGGCGGCGTAGGGCCATGGGTCAGCTGAAATGCACCATCGTCATTATCGGCGACGAAGATGATAAGACGGCAACCGCGTTGTTCGAGTTCGACCCGCCGTTAAATGACGACGGTAAGTACATGGAGTCTGGCGTTGGTGCTATGGCAAATATCATCTTGAAAGCAATCGAGAGGAGCACCACGGAACAACAGCGCAAGATCGTGTCCAGCAGTGGTGTAGAGGTGGAGTGGTAGCCATGGGACGCAACGACATGATCGAGGTTGAAGACCTGGAGTTCCGCCATGAGACGGAAATGGCCATCATCGTCGTGGATGGAGTTCGGTCGGTTGGCCTACCCAAGAGCCAGATAGAATGGCCCGAGGACGCCAGCCAAGGGGATTTCATTGCGGTGTCCATGCCTGAATGGTTGGCCCTGGATAAGGGCCTGACCTAACCCCGCCCCTGACCGGCCCTGTCCCGCGAGGGGCCGGGATTGAGGCGAGGACATGCAACAGCCGGCCCATGGTCGGCTTTTTTATTGGGAGGACGCCATGGGTTGGGGAAACTGCGGAGAGGACGGCGACGGCCGTCCCATTGGCTACAACGTAGAGGCCACATGCGACCATCCCGGCTGCAATGCCGGAATAGACCGAGGATTGTCCTACGTCTGCGGCAGTATGCACCTAGGCGGCGAGCATGGATGCGGGAGGTATTTCTGCGGCAAGCATTTGACCCTCGCCAACGGTTCTGGAGAACAGTTGTGCCCTGAGTGCTTGGAACGCTGGGACAAATTCCACGGTAGCGATGAGGAATAAGCCATGAAAGAACCCACCAAGAAGCCGGCCAAGCGCAAGGACTTCGCCCGCATCAACAGCGTCAAAATGGGCGGCGGTCCCCACGGCGGCCGGACCAGGGCGCACACTTGCCGTGAATGCAAGACGGTGCATCGATTCAAGGAATGCCCGTACTGCGGGAGGAAGTAGGCATGGCCGACAAATGCCATTTAACAAGCGACCCGCATTCACCGCTGTGCCCAGGGATGCTGGAAGCTCTTCAACCCCAACGCGGACCCGGGCTGTGGGCCTACGTACTGACCAACATAAAAACACTGGATAAGCACATGGTCGGCATCGTTGTCACGCACAGCAAAAGCGTAAAGAGCCAGCCGCTGATGCTCAACTTTTGTCCGTTCTGCGGCGAAAAGCTGCTCACGGACGACGGAAAGCCGTTTCATGACGAGGTCCATCCATGACCTACCCGCCAGCACCCCGTCAGTCCAAGTCATTGCGCCAGGAGCGCGCCCACATCATCGGCACGTGGCAGATCAAGCTCACGGTTGTCGAGGTAGCACTTTTCCAGCTTGAGCACGTCTTCCGCGAGAAGAAGACCGTGTCCGACCATCTCGCCAAGATCCGTCGCTGGCTTGAGGAGTGCTGGAGATCGGTTGGCCAGGGCGGCGGCAAACCGCTCTCGGCCGAGGTGCAGCGCCGGGCGGATCGGGAAAGCGCCATGGTGGATGCGGCCCGGCGGGCTGTTGTCGGCGATTGCACCACGCCCGGGCATTGGGCGGCCTGGCTGCTGTGCATCGACGCCCTGATCCAGGACGTGGAGGCCAGCATCATCCGGGGCCGGCCGCGCTGCTGGAGCTATTTGGGCCAGACCTGGGGCACGCTGACGCGGCAATTCCTGGCCCGGGCCGGAGATGATAGCGCGGAGGCGGCGGGGATGGAAATTTACGAAAGGGTCACGGAGGTGACGGGATGGGCATGAAAGACCTCCTCGACTTCCTGGGCTGCCCCCTGCGCCACTTCCCGGCCAACCACGTCCCCGAATCCGAAATACGCTGCCGCTACGTGGATTGCATCAACGGCCAGGGCGTCGGCGGGGCCGGCGTATGTCGCGACGGCGACCCCAGGAACCCCGAGTGCGCCTCGTTCAAGGAGACGTGCGGTGAGTGCGGCGGCGATGGTGGGTGGGATGGGAAGGAAGCCACATGCAAAGTCTGCTCGGGCATGGGGTATTTGTGATTCTTGGAGGAAAAAAATGCAGCAAGTGACCGCCGAAGACCTTTTCGCTGCCCATGGTCGCCCTGTGTCCGTAGAGACCTTGGCGACTTTTTTAGGCGTTGCCCCGCGCACGGTTCGCAAGTATGCGGGCATGTGGGGTGGCGTCGAGGTCATGCCTGGACGCCTCGCGTTCTTTGAAAAAAGCATAGAGGAGAAAATCCGTGCCAACCTGCACGATGAAAAACGGCCGTCTTCGCTGGAGAGGGGCCGTCATGGTCGGCGGCGTGCCCCGAAAAAAATGGTTCGAGGACGACACGAAAGCCAGCGAGAGGGCGGCTCACGCCTGGGAGGCGGAAACAAAAGCGGCCATGGAACGGGAACGAGCGGAAGCGGCCAAGGCCGAAGAGCAGACGACCCGTTCGGACTCCTGGACGGTTTTGAGGCTATCGACTGAAGCTCTGTCCTGCTCCAAGACGCGGGACTCCGACAAGACCCACCGCGAAAAGGTCTACGTCCTGAAGCGGTTTGTGCAGTCTGTCGGACCAGACGTCCCGGCCGACTCCATAGATCAAGACGCCGCAGAAACATACCTCGACAGCCAGGCCGAAGCCCGCAGCGGAAACGCGGCCAACAAGGACCGCAAGAATCTGTCTTGGGCCTGGGATTGGGCCAAGAAGCGATTCCGCAAGCAGGGGTTCCCGCAGGGCGACAACCCGTTCCGCGCCGTTGACCCTTACCCTGAGGACCGCCAGGACCGTTATGTCCCGCCGCGCGAGGACTTCGACGCCGTCCTGGCCATAACCTCTGGGCAGGACCGGGCGCTACTACTGACCGCTTTGCATCTGGCCGCGCGCCGGGGGGAAATCTACAGACTCAAATGGGCCGACGTGGACTTCTCCGGGAACCGCGTCAAGTTGAGGACTCGAAAGACGCGCACCGGATCGTGGCGCGAGGATTGGCTTCCCATGACGCCTGAGCTGCGCGATGCCCTGCGGCAACGCTGGCAGTCCAGGGAAGAGGCCGGAGGCAACGTCTTCCTCGTCGAGGGCGGTTCTCAGTTTGAGAACCAACACGTCGGCAAGCCGTTCGTGAGCCGGCAGCATTGGCTGCGCAAGCTCTGCGAAAAGGCCGGAGTCGTGCCGTTCGGATTCCACGGCGTCCGGCACCTGTCCGCCGTGATGATGTACCAAGCCGGCTACCCGGTGGCGACGATCCAGGCCATGCTGCGCCACGAGAACGCCGGGACCACGGAGATATACTTGAAGCGCCTGGGACTGGACCCGGGCAAGCTGCGCGAGGCCGTCGAGGATGTTTTCTCTCGTCGGCCGGTGGCTACGATTGTGACCATCGGGCAAAAGAAAAATGCCCTCTAGGCGGCCGCCTAGAGGGCATTTTGACCCCGGCGTTTGACCACGCCGGGCTGAAAACAGGCCAAACTCACATCAACCTGTTGGAATGTCTTGGCGTCCCCAAGGGGATTTGAACCCCTGTTAGCGGCGTGAGAGGCCGCCGTCCTAGGCCACTAGACGATGGGGACCTAGATGCGAAGCTGGTGGGCCGTGCTGGGCTCGAACCAGCGACTCTCTGCTTAAAAGGCAGATACTCTACCGTCTGAGTTAACGGCCCACACGGGAAGAATGTCTCTATGCCCAAGGCCCGTTTCTGTCAAGCGACATCTTCCTTCCCACCAAAAAAAACAGCCTTGCCGACAAAAACGCCATGTTGGGCCGGCCCGCTTCCCAAACCGCCCCAGCCGGACTATACCTCACGCCCCATGGACATCGCCCACATCTGGCAGGCCCTTGGCTGGCCGCTGCTGCGTTTGCTTGGTTCCCTGGCGCTGGGGCTTTTCGTCGCCAACCTCATCGAGGCCCTCAACTGGACCCGGTTCCTGGCCCGGCTGGCCGCGCCCGTCATCCGCGTCGGCCATCTCAAGGACGTCATCGGCGCGAGCTTTTCCATGGCCTTTTTCTCGGGCGTGGCCGCCAACTCGCTTTTGGCCGAGGCCTACGGCCAGGGCAAGCTGACCGACCGCGAACTGGTCCTGGCCAACCTCTTCAACAGCCTGCCCACCTATTTCCTGCACCTGCCGCAGATGTTTTTCATCACCGTGCCCTTTATCGGCACGCGCGCCGCCGCGACCTACGTCGGCCTGACCCTGGCCGCCGCCGTGGCCCGCTCGGCCGCCATCCTCGTCTACGGCCGGCTCGTCCTGCCGCCGCTGCCCGACGGCTGCGTGGTCTGCCATCTGACCGACGACGCCTTTTCCTGGAAAAAAGCCCTGGCCAAGGCCTGGAAACGCTTCAAGCGCCGGCTGCGCTCCATGGTGCTTTTTACCGTGCCGGTCTACGTGCTCTTTCATTATCTGGCCGTGTGGGGAGCTTTCGAGGCCATTGAGCGTTTCCTGGCCGCTCATCTGGGCTTTCTGTCCTGGATGACGCCGCAAGCGGTCAGCATCGTGGTGTTCCAGATCGCGGCCGAGACCTCGGCCGGGTTGGCCGCCGCCGGGGCCATGCTCGGGGCCGGCGACCTCGACCATCGCCAGGTGGTGCTGGCCCTTCTGGTCGGCAACATCCTGTCCACGCCCATGCGGGCCTTCCGCCACCAGTTTCCCTACTATGCCGGCATCTTCAAACCCAAGGTCGCGGCCCGGCTCATCGTCCACAACCAGGCCCTGCGGGCGGCCAGCCTCGTGGCCGTGCTCGTCGCCTACGCCGCCCTAGGCTAGGTCCTGGCATGTCCGACATACCCGATGTTGCCGCCGTTCGCGCCGCCGGGCTGCTGGAGCGCCTTCGGGGCCTGGGCAGCCCGGCCAACCGGGCCGGCATGGCGCGTTATGGCATCAACGTGGCCCGGGCCTACGGGGTTTCGGTGTCGGCCCTGCGCCCCATGGCCCGGGAAATCGGGCATGATCCCGCCCTGGCCCGGGCGCTGTGGGCCACGGGCGTGCATGAGGCCCGCATCCTGGCCTGCCTGGTCCACGATCCGCTGGGGCTGGCCCCGGGCGAGACCGAACGTCTGGTCCGCGACATCGACTCCTGGGATCTGTGCGACCAGTTCACGGGGAAGCTTGTGCGGCGGATTCCCGGGGCCAGGGCCATGGCCCTGGCGTGGCTTGGCGACGAGGCGGCCTTTGTCAAACGGGCCGGCCTGAGCCTTATCGCCACCTTGGCCGTGCACGACAAGGCCAGTCCCGAACCGGTGTTTCTGGGTGATCTGGCGGCCGTGGCGGTGGTGGCCGCCGACGCGCGCCAGCCGGTCAGGAAGGCGGCGAGCTGGGCGCTGCGCCAGATCGGCAAGCGCGGCGAAGCCCTGCGCCGGGCGGCCCTTGCAACGGCGGCCCGGCTCCTGGAAGAGCGCTCGGAGGCCGCCTGGGCCGCTCGCGACGCCATCGCCGAACTGCAGCGGCTTTAAGGCGCTGGCCGCCGCACGCCAATCCCCGTCGGCCCCCTTTAAACCTTTCTTCAAGTGGGGGGTCTGGGGGCCTC
>JAEZMB010000079.1 GCA_023435825.1 Pseudomonadota bacterium
GGCCCGGGCCGCGCCCGCGCCGCCTGTTGCCGCCATGGCGATGGCTGGCCGGCCGACCGTCGCCTCCGCTGCCTGGACGCCCAATTTCCCCCAGGCCGCAGCCACGGCGGTCCAGGCGGCAGCGGCGTTGCTCCACGGTCCGTTCACGGCCTACTCCAGGGCCAGGACGCCCGAGGCGTCGAAGCGCACGGAAAACGTGCCGCCGGTCACGCCCCGGTCCGCGCCGAAGTCCAGCAGGCAGACCAGGGGGTTGGTGCGGCCGGCGACGGTCTTGGCGACGTAGATGAGCGCGTAGCGGGCCGTGATGGAGGCCTCGGTCCAGCTCGGATCGGCGGCGACCAGGGCGGCGCTTGTGCCGGCAAGGGTCCAGGCCACGCCGGAAAGCGCCTGGCCGCCGGCCGCGTAGCCCGCGCCGGCCGTTTCGCTTGGGGCCACGTCGGCCAGGGCGGCGTGGCCGGCCGAGGGGACATAGGCGCTGGTGAGCAGGGCGCAACGCACCGTGTCGGCGGCCAGGTTGAAATGTCCCTTGCCCAGCCCTTCCTTGAAGCTCGCGTAGATGAGATCGGCCATGATTGCCTCCTGTGTCGCGCCGGGGCCGCGAGGCAAGACCGCGTTCCCCAATGGGAGCGCGCCCGCGCCGAACCGGCGACGGTTTGCGGCGTTAAACCCGGTAGTTGTAGTTGTGGTTGAAGCTCTCGCGGGAGCCGGTGGAGCGGGAGGTGGATTCGCTGACCGAACGCTGGGTGGAATCAGAGGTCGTGGTGGTGGTGCGTTCGCCCACGGATTCGCTGAAGCCGATCTGCGCCGTGGCGCTGACGGCATTAAGGGCGCTGGCCGCCATCTGGGCCGAGATCTGGGCCCCGGAGCGGATTTTTTCCGATTCCAGGCGCAGTTCCCCCAGCGAATTTTGCAGCAGCATGTCGGCTTCTTTAATGGACGCTTCGGCCGCCTTGAGGAAGGCGTCCACCTGGGCGGCGTGGTCGCGGGAGCGCAGTTCGTTTTGGGCGCCGTCGGCCTTGAGCACGGCGTCGTAGAGGCCAAGGGCCAGTTCCTTTTCCTTGAGCAGCGTGTCGGCCTTGGCCTGGGCCTGGCGCAGTTCGGCCTCGAACCGGGCCACGTCGGCCTTGTAGGCTTCAAGGCGGGTGTCGTTTTCCCGGGCGGCCACGGCCAGCCGGGTCTCGGCCGCCGTCTTGGCCGCCTCCACCTCGCCGCCGTAGGCCCGGACCTGCTCGGCGTAGATGCGCGCCTTGGCCTCCTCGCCGGCCAGGGCGGCGGCGTGGGCGTTGAAACGGGCCGTGTTGGCGTTGACCGCCGCCACATAGCCGGCGACCTGGGCCTCGTAGGCCGAAAGCCGGTCGCGCCCAAGCGACGCCTTGGCCGCCGCGCCTTCCATGCGGGCCTTGTACAGGCCGATCATGGCTGTGACCCCGGACAGCTCGGCCAGGTACAGGTCGGCCGCTTGTTTCTGGGCTTCGCCGGCCAGGCGCGCCCCCTCGACCCGGGCCTTGTAGGCCTCCAGCTCCGACAGCCCGGCCCGGATGCGGGCCTCGAACACGGCCGCGTCGGCCTGATAGCGGGCGAGCTGGGCATTGTGCACGGCCACTTCGGCGTTAAGGGCCTCGTAGCCGAACCGGGCCAGCTCCCGGGCCGCTTCAAAGGAACGGGCGGCGCGCTGGTTGACCAGATCGATGTCCTGGGCCTCCAGGGCCAGGGCCTGATCCACGGCGGCCCGGCCGTTTTGGGCGGCCATTTCGGTTTGTTTGGTCAGGAGATCAAGGCTGTGGCTGGCGAGCCCCTCGGCCGCGTCGGCCCGGGCGGCCCGCAGCAGGGCGGCCATGGGGCCGCCAAGGCCGGTCGCGCCCCGGGCGGCGAAGTCGTCGGACACGTCCTGGAGCTTCTGGGCCAGGGCGTCGTCCACCCGGCGCTTGGCGCGCTCCCACAGGCCTTCCTCAAGCTCCGGGCCGTAACCGGCCCCGCCGACGCGCACCTCGGCTTCCAGGCGTTCGGCCAGGGCCCGGCGCAGGGAGGAGTCGTGGCGCTCCTCGCCCGGGACCACATAGAGGTTGCCCGGAGCGGACATGTCGGGCAGGGGCGGGCGCTGCCCTTCGAAGGTCGGGGTGACGGCCGTGGTCAGCTCGGGGATGACCAGGGGCGAGAAGACCGGCGGCGCGGGCAGGACGATGGCCGGCTCGGCCGGCATTTCGACCTCGGGCAGGTTCGGGGCGTCGCCCGGCGGCCGGGGCAGTTCCATGGCCGGGGCGGCGGGCAGGACGATGTCCGGCGCGATGGTCCGGAAGGCCGGGATCTCGATGCCGTCGAGGTCGAGGTCCTTGAGTCGCGGCAGGGTCGGGGCGGCCACGGTGTCCAGGGCCACGCCGGAGAGCTCGGGCGGCTGGGGCACGCCGGAGTATGCCGGGGCGGCCGGCAGCTCGGGCAGGTTGTCCTTGGGATAGGCCACCCGGGCCAGGCCGCCCAGGCGGGCTAAAAAGCTCGTGGCCGAATGCCAGGCGTCGTTGGCGTAGTTCTGGGCCGTCTCGAACTTGTTGCGCACAATGCCGGCCGCGTCGTTTGGTTCGCTCATGCCTCCTCCTTGACGATGGTGACGGGGGTAAGGCCCTGGGCCACGGCCTGGGCCACCTCGTGGTCGTCGGCCACAAACAGGCCCGACAGGGCTTCCAGGGACAGCAGCCAGGCCTGGCCGGGCGACAGGGCGTAGTGGAAAAAGCGCGGCAGGGCCACGTCCATGGCCGCGTTCATGCGGTAGGCGGCGATGGCCTCGCCGTTCTCGCCGCTGCGAAGGGTCCAGGCGTTGACCCCGCTGGCCTGGTAGGTGCAAGCCGCGTCCAGGGCGCACAGGGGCATGGTTCCACTGTAGGCCGCGCCCTGGGCTTGGTCCTCGCGCACGACATAGAGCCGCACGGTTTCGTCGGTTTCATGAGTCATGACGACATGATGCCAGACCCCGATTTCCAGGGGATCGGACACGGCCGGAATCGTGCCGAACTGGTTTTCAAAGTGGGACAGCCGGGCGGCCAGCAGCCGGTTGCCGCCGGTGACGAACACCCCGGCCGCCTGGACGCCCATCTCGAAGCCATCGGGATAGGGGTAGGGGGTGCCCCGGCCGTCCAGATAGTCTTGGCCGGCCAGGCGCGGGGCCTCGGGACACGGGGCGCTCGCCCGGCGCGCGCCGGCAATGCGGTCCGGCGCGGCGGCGAAGTCGTTGTTCCAGGGCGACCAGGGATAGACGGCATCCTCTTCCCAGTCCGGATGGCGGTGGGGCGAGCAAAAGCCGATCAGCGGCGACAGATCGCCCGGGCAGTCCTTGAGGAAGTCCTCTCCGTCGTGGCTTCGCAGCAGATAGGTCCGCACGGGATTGAGCACGCCCCGGGCGTCGAAGTCGTAGTCGTATTCCAGGGGCGTGGTCAGGCGCACCAGACAGCTCACGGAAAAGGGCGCGTCGTCCGGGATGTGTTCCCGGCCGTAGAGCAGGCCCGAGGCCGCCCCGCCGGGCAGGCGAAAAACGCCGACGTCGCGGCTGATGCCGGCTTGCGGCAGCCCGGCGTAGGCCGGCAGTCCGGCCTCGGCCGCCGGGATGACGGTGACGGCCGCGCCCAGGCCCAGGGTCCAGCCGGCCAGCGCTCCGTGGGGCACGGCGTTTTGGAGATCGGCCAGGCCTTCGTAGCGGGCCAGGCAGTCCGGGATGGCGTAGAAGTCGCCGTCGCGCCGCCGCTTGGGCGTTGGCGCGCTCCGGGGCTCGTCGTCGGCTTCCCGGCGGCGGCCTGGCCCCAGGGTCACGTGCTCCTGGCCGCCTACCCGGCGGCACAGGACCGTTTCGCCGGTGGCCAGCCGCGAGCGCCGTTCGTAAACGGGCAGATCGAAGACGTTTTCCCGGCGCATGATGTCGAGTTCCCGAAGGCCCGCACGCCGCAGCCGGGCCGGTTCGTCGCCGCCCACAGCCAGCCGCAGGCGCGGCGTTGGCGTGAAGTCGTCGTCCATCACGGCCTCCGGTCCAGGTCGATAAACCGGGCTTCCAGGGCGGCGATGGCAAGGAGCGCGCCGTCGTCGGCCTGCAAGCTGACGGACCAGCTATGGCCGTAGCCCCGGCCGAACCGGCAGGCGGCCCGGCCCGGCAGCCCATCCCGGCCGGCCGGGCCGAGTTCGCCCCAAGCTTCCGCGCCGGCGTCGCTGACGGCGGTGGTCGCCAGACGGCCGTCGGCCAGGCCGTCCAGGGCCAGACTGGCCAACCGGGCTGGCCCTGGGCCAACCATTGGGGCCAGGGTCAGGCGCACCGGGATGGCCGCACTGTCGTCGCTGTCGCCGCCGATGCGGTAAAGGGCTACGCCGTCGCTGAAAACCACCCGGCCGCCGTGCAAGCAGGCGCAGGCCACGGGCAGGCCGCTTAGGGCCGTTGTCGCGCCCGAGGCCAGCTCCAGGGAAAGTCCTTCGCCCGTCATGTCCATTCCTCCCCGTTGCCCCGACCGCCAAGGCCCGGGCGTTCTCCGCGTCCCTGCCCGGCGGCGGCCGGGCCGCCCAAGGCCATGGCTCCCAGGGCCAGACTCTCCGGTCGGCCCCATCCGTCCGGGATCAGGCACGGGAGCATTGCCGCGCTTTTCCCCAGTGGTCCGGCCAAGGCGATCCCGGCCCCTCGCGGCGGCAGCAAGCGGCAGACGGCAAAGCCGGCCGCGCCGGCAAGACCGCAGGCCCGGCAGTCCGGGTAAGGCAATCGGCCTTCACCTGAAACCCGGGCGGCCTGGACCGCCTGCCCCAGGCCGGCCCACTCCGGCAGTTCGGTGGCGGCCAGGCCGCCGCCGCCGCCAAACCCGGATGCGCGCCAGCTGGGTAGGGGCAGGACGCCCAGCCCGCCGGCCAAGGCTGCGGCGACAAGACCCGGCCAGGCGAGGACGGCGCGACCGTATTCGGCCCGCCCGACAACGGCCGGCAAGGCCAGGGCCACGGCGGCGCGCGCGCCGGTCTGGCTGGTAGCTTCCCAGCCGGCCGGCAAATCGGTTTCAGCTGCCGCGCCGTGGGCTGCTCCGGCCCGGCAGGCCGGTCGGGGCAGCATGAGGCCGTCGCCGGCCGCCCGGGCGAAAAAGACCGCCGCGTCCTGGCGCACCGGGAAAAACGCGCCGCTGGTCAGGGCGTAGTCCACGAAGGCGTAGATGTTGGGGTCGCCCATGGCCGGCAGGGCGGCCATGGGGCCTTGGGCCGGCCCCAGAGTCCAGTCCAGGGCGGCCCAGCGGCCGTCGCCATGCCGCCGCCAGGCCACCCAGGCATGGCCGTCGCGGTTGGCCCCCACCCGGCCAAAGACCGTGACGATGCGGTCGGCCGGCAGCCCGGCGGCCAGCATCAGGCCGTGGAGCAAAATGGCCCCGTCCTCGCAGTCGCCCTGGCCCAGGGCCAAGGTGGCCGGGGCGCAGCGCCAGGCGTCGTCGGCGTCGGCCACGTAGGTCAGCGCCCGGGCAGTCTTGTCCAGGAGCGCCAGGGCGACGTCGTCGTCGCTGGACGGCAGGCCGGCCACGGCCTCGGCCAGGTCCGGGTCGCCGACGCCGAGCAGGGCCACTGCCCGGGCGGCGTCCACGAACCCGGTCAGGGCCGGGCTTTCCAGGGAACAGGACTGGCCCCGAATGATGAGTCCCGGCAGGCGCGGCGCGCCGCTGCCCCGGCGGGAAAGGTCGGACAGACCCAGCACGGTAAGCGGCAGGGTCAGCGCGGCGCAGGCCGCGCTGCCGGCCAGGGCGAACAGCGGCACCAGCACGGCCTCGGCCAGGGCCGGGATGGCCCCCGTGGCGGCTGCCTGGACCGGGGGTAGCGTCGCCTCGCCAACGCCCGGACGCCAGCCGGCCTGGCTGCCTCGGATCTCGGGCACGGGCAGACGCGCGGCGGCGGCGGGTTTCCAGGAACCCTGGGCCAGGGCGGCCGGCAGGGGCAGGGCCAGGCCGTGGCCGGCCGTGACCACGCCGCAGGTTCCGGTCCCGGCGGCGGCCAGGTCGAGAACGACGAGGCTTTGGCCGGTAAGCGTCTCCTCGGGCAAGGCCTCCATGGCGAAAAGGTATTCGTCAAGGCTGGCCATCATGCCCCCTTGCCGGGCTTTTGTCCGGCAGCAAACGCCAGCGCAGGCCGGCGAAGGCGGCCGGCACGGCCGGCCCGGCCGGATCGGCGTTGGCTCCGCCCGCCGCTGTCATGAGCGCCCCGCTCGGTCCGGCCTGTTGCGGCCCGACCAGGGGCGGCGCGAATACCTGTTGCTGTTCCATGGCTGGTCCTTTCTTTCGCCGAGGCCGGATGTCAGGCCGTGCGGCCGTAGAAGACGAGTTCGGAGATGTTGTAGTTGCCGTTCTTGTCGGGTTTGAAGGCCGAGACCACCAGCCGGTAGCTCAGGTAGTAGTGGTCGTTGTCGCAGTCGAGGCGCTCGGACAGGAACACGCCGTCGTCCCAATAGTCCGCTGGCTCGTCGTAAAAGGGGCTGGCCGTGGCCACCTGCATCCCGCCGTAGTCGGTCGCGGCGTACAGGGTGGTCCAGGTGACCTCGTCGTTTGAGGCCTCGAAACGGAAATCCGTGGGGCAGGCGCAGGGGCCGTAGCCGTAGGGACAGTAATGATTGCTGAAAAGGCCTGACGCGAACTGGAAGGCCGTTACGCGGATGGGCATGTCGAAGCGCACCCCGACAAATTCCGGCACGGCGTTTTTGGGGTCCGGGGCCCAGCAGCCGTTGCGGCCGTCGCTGGAACTCACGCTGAAGGAATGGGCGGAATGGGGGCCGGGCACGCCGCAGGTGGAGTAGAACACCTCGCCCTCGACCCACAGCAGGGCGTCGTCGTCGCCCGGCACGCGGCCGAAGGCGTCGCGGAAGCGGTGGCGCACGAGCAGGTCACGGTAAAAAGCGGTCTGGGCCGGATCAAGGGCGGCGGCGGCGACCGTGGAGCCGGTTTGGTAGTAGACGAGGGAACTGGACATGGGAGTCTCCTAGAACCCGACGGCAACGTCGCCGGCCAGTTGCAGTCGGCCGCGCACGATGCGCCCGCCAGCCGGAATGTCGCCGGTAAACCAGGTGGCCCGCACCCGGTCGGTCTCCTGCCCGTCCGGCGCATCCTCCAGCCAAATGGCGTCCGGGGTCACGGACGGCGCTGGCACGGAGGCAGAGGCCGGGATCAGCGTTTCCCAGACGTCCACGGTCTCGAAGGCGCGGGACAGTCCGGCGGCTTCCAGGCGGATGCCCTTGACCACGGCCAGGCTGAACCAGGCGGCGTCGGCGGCGGCCAGATAGAACCGACCCAGGCCGTAGTGGGAAATTTTGAGGTTGTAGTGATCGTCGTTGCCGGTGTCGGCGTAGATGATTTCGCTGACCGGGATGGGCTGGCCCACGGCCAGGACGCCGGAGGTTTGGCCGCTTTTGGGGGTCTGGGCCAGGGTGACCCGGCTGCCGAAGGAGTAGGGCGTGCCCGGGCGCTCGGAAAAGGCCCGGCCGCAGACGACCTGGATGCGGGCCGGGAATCCCTCGAAACGGCAGGGCAGGGACTGCGGATAGAGATCGGCCATGGCCTGTCCTTGGGGCGCGCGGCCCGGTCGGAGGTTAACGGGGCCGGGACGGACTCCCGGCCCCCGGAGGCGCGCCGCCTGGGCAATGCTTCAGGCGGCGCGGCAGCATTTCGCGATGTGGCCCGGCTAGGAGGCCGGCATGGTGACCACGAAGCTGTCGATGGTGGTGGTGGCCCCGGCGGTGATGGCCGTGGAGCTCATGTTGAGCTGGGCTCCGGAGGTGGAAACCGAGCCGTCGAAGCGGGCATGGCCGGTGTCGGCCCCGGTGGTGCGGTCATTGGCATAGAACCGGAACCAGCCGGCCGTGCCCGAGGTGGTGGCCGCGCCGGACCAGACCTCGCCGGCGGCCTTGGCGCAGGCCCCGGAGGCCGGGGCGGCGAAGTTCAGCCCGTTTGTGGGCGTGCCCGGGGTGAAGGCTCCGGAGGAAACGGTGATTTCGAGCAAGGGCGTGGCCCCTTCGCCGTCGTCGGCCGTGGCCGGCTGGACGCCCGGGAAGATGCGGATCACGCCGTTTTGCATGATGTCCTTGAAGCTGGCCGTGCCGAGCAGCATGTTGCGAAGGCCGGTGGAAAGACGAAGCGCCATGGGGATCTCCTGGGCAAAAGGGTTGGCGGCCAGGGGCCGGGGATGTTTCAGATGCGGTCAAAGAGCAGGTAGCGCCCGCGCGTGGCCACGGCGGCGGCCCGGCCGGCAATGGGCACGGGCACGGCGGCCAGGCGTTTGACGGTCCCGCCGGGCAGCCCCAGCCAGATGCCGTCCCTTGCGGCCCAGACGGCGGCGTCGCCCTTAAGGGTTTCGCCGGCCACGGCCTCGTGGCGGCCGGCCGGCAGCCTAGCCAGGCTGCCCGGGATGGGCGGCGTGGGGCAGACCCGGGCAAAGGTCATGGTCTTGGGGTCGTTGCCGGCCACGTAGCTGACGCCGGCCTCGTCGCCGACGTAGAGTCCGCCCGTGACGGCCGCCAGCAGGCGCACCCGGCCGACAAAGGGCGGCAGATAGCCGGCCAGGGCATCCACCCAGTCGAACAGGCCGGCCCCTTCGGTGAAGTGGACAAGCGCCCCGGAGGCGATCCAGATGCGGCCGGCGTGCCAGGCCAGCTCGTGGCCGACCGGCGGCGGGCCGAAGCGGCCCAGGCGGTCCGGGCCGGGATAGCGCTCCCCGGCCCAGGGCTGGTCCTGGCCCTGGCGCAGGCGGCCGTTTTCAAAGCCGTTGGCGTAGTAGACGTCGTCGCCGAGGCGCAGCCAGGCCATGGGCGCGCCGGGCGTCAGGCCCCCGCGCAGGAGCCTGGGCTGGCCCTGGCCGGGGATCAGGTAGAGCCCGTCCCCGGCGACGCCGTAGAGGTCGCCCCCGCCGGAGCACAGTTCGCTGAAGCCGAACCCGGCCAGGCGTTCATAGCCCGGCCGGCGGGTCAAGCGGCCCTCGACCACGTCCACGTTGACGGCCTCGGCCAGCTCAAAGCGGCCCGTGTCCGGGTCGCAGACCAACCCAGCCGGGGCGGCCGAGGCCCCAAGGCCCAGGCAGGACGTCAGGCGCACGACCCGGCTCACGGCCAGTCCTCGCCAAATCCGTACGGGTCGGCGGCCGACGGGACATCGGCCGGCGCGGTCTGGCGCGGGCCGGCGGCGGCCACCAGTTCGGCCAGCAAGGCCTCGTAACGTTTGCCGTAGGCGGCTGTTTGGGTTTTGGCCCCGTCGGCCCCTTCCTCCAGGCGTTCGAACAGCTCCCGGCAGGCGTAGGCGACCAGCAGCGGCCCGGCCAGATGGACGGGCAGCCCCTCGGGCTTGTCCCCGGGCGCGGCCAGGGAGGCGGGCAAGCGGCCGTATGCGAAGCCGATGACGACATCTCCCGCCGGCACGGGCCGGACATGGAGCCGGCCGCCGGCCAGGGCGGCCAGGCGCGGCCGGCCGGGGCGCGTGGCCGGGCAGGACCGCCGCAGGG
>JAEZMB010000085.1 GCA_023435825.1 Pseudomonadota bacterium
CCTTGGGCAGCCGGTAGCGGGCCGTTTCCAGGCCGGCCGGCATTTGCTCCTGGGCCGCGCCGGCGGGGGCGACGGCCGACGGCGACGCGGCCGCCTCGGGCGCGGCGACAACCGGCGCTGCGGCCGAGGGCGGCGACAGAGGCTGCTCCGGCGTCGCGGCGTCAGGCGATGGCGCGCCGGCCAACGGGGCGGGTGAAGCAACAGCGGCCGGGCTGGAGGCCGGGGCGGATGGCGAAACAGCGGTTTCAGGCGAGGGCGCGGCTTTGCCCGGGGACCGGGTCGCGGCGGCAGGCTGGACCGCCTTGCCCGGCGCGCCGCCGGCGGCTACGGCCGTCCGGACGGACAGCCCGGCCTGGGCCAGGCACAACAACAAAAAAACGGCCATAGCCGGAAAGGCCAGCAAGCGAAGCCGGGATGCGGTCCTTGAGGCGACCGCTTGGTCAGGACGGCCAAAGGCCGGGACGCTCGTTGCTGCCATGTCGGCCAGGTGCGCCGCGCCCCCCGGCCCAAGGCCTCGGGAACGGCTGGCGGCGCGTGTGATCACTCGAAGCAGAACTCCAAGGTGAAGTCCCCGTGTTCGGTGGAAAAGGGAATGGCCACGACCGGCCCGGAGGTGATGTGGCTGACGGTATGGTTGTCGCCGAAGATGACCGTCGGCGTGGACGAGGACAGGTTCAGGCCAAGCTGGCTCAGGCCCGCCCGGGCCTGGCCGGAAATCATGTTGGTGATCTCGCCCACGGCGTCCTTGGCATCCTGGATGATGTCGGAAATGTCGTCGCCAAGCATGTTTTTCACCACGGCAACGGCACACTTCTTGGAGAAGCTGATGGAGATGCTGCCGTTGCGGTCGCCGGTGAGGCCCACCACGGCGGAAACGTCGCCGGCAGCGGCCGACACTTTTTTGACATAGGGCTTGCCCGGCTTGGGATCAAGCTGCGCCATCATGGTCAGCACGTGCTTGGTGGCGTCGACAAAAGGCTTGGCTACTTCGGCGTCGGTCGGTTTCATGGGTGTCCTCGGGGTGCCTTCGGGCGAATAACGCGCTGTCGGCGCGGCAACGAAATCCGTATCGCTTCCGGCATTACATCAAAACCCGCGCTCCTGTCACTAGCGGGCGAACCGGCCAATCCGGCGGAAATACGCCTTGCCAGGGACCAGTGGATTGCGTAGTTTCTATAAGTGAAGGTGCTGTCTTGATAGACAAAATCCATATAAATCCAGTTGGTTGCCGCAGCTTCGACGCAGCCGCCGCAACTGTCCGCCACTCCCTGCGCCGGGGGGGGAAAGCGCGCCATGCCTAGGCACGCCCAAGGATATGCCGGCCAGGGAACCAGGGCCGGGGGCGGCGTGACCGACTGGCAGGCCCTGGAGCTGCAGCTCAACCGCACCCGCGTCCTGCTCCAGGAAATCCTGGTCCACCTCCAGGAAGTGCTCAAAAGCCTGCGCACGACCCGCCCCGGAACGACCGGCTTTGCCGGCCGGACCGAATCGGCCGGGCCGCGCCCGGGCGCTGCCGCCGGCCATGCCCGCCATCGCGCCCAGACCACCCAGGCCGCCGGCGCGTCCGACCGTTTTTCCGCCAACCGTGCCCAAACCGCCGCCGGAGCCTCGGCCGCCGGAACGTCGGAACGGGCCCGGTTCAAGGCCCGGCCCCACCACGAGGCCCATTCCCAGACCGCCGGCCCGTCCGCCGCCCCAAATGCCGGCCAGAACGGTTTCGGAGCGCGCGCCGCCTCGGGAGCCGGGACCGGTTCGCGAGAGCACACGACCGGCCCGGGAGCCGCTTTCACCGGCAACGCGGCGGGACGCGCCAGGGCTGCAAGCGCCGGTGCGGACCGGACCGGCCAAAGCACGTTTCGCGCCCAGGCCGGCGCCCACCGCGAACGCCCACGCCCCGAGGGAACCTTCCGCGCCCAGGCCGCCGGCCCCCAAGCCGAAGCCCACGCGGAATCCCGAACGCATTTCCGCCAACAGCCAGGCTTTGCCGGCACCAGCGCCGGCAGCGCCGGCCAGGACACGGCCCGGGAAGCCTCGGCCGGACAAGGCACGGACGGGGCCTCCTCGCAACAGCGTACCGCCGGAGCCTCCTCGCAACAGCGCGCGGCCGGGGCGTCGTCCCAGCATCGCACCGCTGGCGCGTCCTCGCAGAACCGCGCCGCAGGCGCTGCGGGCCAGAGCCGCACGACCGGCGCGTCGCGCCCCCATGCCCGGCCGCGCCCCGAACGGACCGCCCAGGGATTTCGCCCCGACGACGACCGCCAGCACCGCGCCCGGGAGATCGCCCGCCGCAGCGGCATGAACCTCAAGTGCGCCTACGAAATCCTCTGCCTGGACTATCCCTGCTCGGTGGACGAGATCAAAAACGCCTACCGCCACATGGCCCGCCTGCACCACCCCGACCTCGGCGGCGACGAGGAGGCCATGAAGGACGTCAACGTGGCCTACGAAATGGCCATGCGCTTCTCCGCCGGCCGCCGCACGGCCACGGCCTGGGCCGTCTAGCGGCGCATTTCCCGCCTCCCCAAAGAATGCCTCCGGCGGGGGGGGGGGGGGGGGGGGGGGGGGGGGGGGGGGGGGGGGGGGGGGGGGGGGGGGGGGGGGGGGGGGGGGGGGGGGGGGGGGGGGGGGGGGGGGGGGGGGGGGGGGGGG
>JAEZMB010000118.1 GCA_023435825.1 Pseudomonadota bacterium
AAGCCAGACTTCCCGGCGCGCGCACGACGCCCGGTTTATTTGCGCAGGCCCTTCTTGACCGATTTGACCATCCGGCCAAAGGCCTTGTCCTTTTGTCGCCGCTGCCCCAGGGTCATGGCGTTGAAGGCCGCCTCCCGGCCAAGACGGTTCCAGGACTCCAGCCGCGAAGCCTCAAGCCCGCCCGCTTTCACGGCCGCCCGCACGGCGCAGCCCGGCTCGTCCTCGTGGCGGCAGTCGGCGAAACGGCAGCCCCGGGCCAGGGCCTCGATGTCCCCGTAGCCGCCAAGCCGGCCCTCGTCGTCGCCCAAAAGGCCCAGCTCGCGCATGCCCGGCGTGTCGATGAGCAGCGCCCCGCCCTCCAGCCCGACCATCTGGCGGCGGGTGGTCGTATGCACACCCTCCCCCGTGCCGCTGGTCTCCCGCACGGCAAAGGCTTCCCGGCCCAAGAGCCGGTTGACCAGGGTGGTCTTGCCCACCCCGGACGACCCAAGCAGGCAGCAGGTCAGGCCCGGGGCGAGCAGTCCGGCTAGGGCGCCCAGCCCTTCGCCGCTGGCGGCGCTGACGGCAAGGACCGGCGTCCGGGCCGTTTCCTCAAGCCGGGCCATCTGCACGGCCAGTTCCCCGGGCGAGGCCAGATCGGCCTTGGTGAGCAGCACCGCGGCGGCGACGCCGCCGGCCGCGGCCATGGCCAGATAGCGCTCCAGCCGCCGGGGGTTGTAGTCGTAGCGGCTGGCCTGGACCACAAACGCCAGATCCACGCCGGCGGCGATGAGCTGGCTGTCCGTGCCCGGGCCGGCGGCCTTGCGCCGCAGCACGGTGCGGCGCGGCAGCACGGCCTCGATGACCCGCAGGCCGTCCTCCCCGCGCACGGCCACGAAGTCGCCGACGCAGGGCAGGTCCTCGCCGCGTCCGGCCGCATGGGCCAGCCGGCCGGCCAGCACGGCCGAGGTCTCGCCGGTCCGGCCCCAGACCCGGTATAGACCGCGATCCACGGCCGAAACCCGGGCGATGGCGTTTATTTCCAGGCCCATGGCCCGGGCTTTTTCCTCATGCCAGGTCGTCAATCCAAGCAATTGCAGTTCCATGATCGGTTATCTCCAGGCGGAACGGCCGACCGGCCGGCCCGCCGTTGTTGTTCCACGGCGCGGCAATCCCGCGCCCCCCAAAGTCATCGACCAAGGTGGCCGGGCGACGCTTGCAGTCGCGTCGCCCCCCCCTTGATCACTTTTCCCGTCGAGGGGGTTCGGGGGGGATCATCCCCCCGGCCGCCGGAGGCGTCCCTCTCCGACAAACAATCCACAACGCTCTATATTACCTCACAAATCCCTCACAAACCCGCCACGCCAAAAGCCGCGTGGGCGGTGATGTCGCCCACGGGCCGGGCTTGGCCGAAGCTGACGGCCAGGACATAGCGCTGCGGCACGCCCGGCCAACCCAGGCCGGGCACGGCGGCAAAGCCGAAGCGGCCGTAGAAGCCGGGATCGCCGACGAGCACGACCCCGGCCGCGCCCGTGCCGGCCAGACGGCCAAGGGCCTGCCGGACCAGGGCCGAGCCGATGCCCTGCCCTTGCCGGGCCGGCAGCACGCCCAGAGGGCCAAGCAGCAGCCAGCCCGGGCCGGATGCGCCGACGCGAGCCGGACTTAGGGCCAGATGGCCGACTATGTCGCCGTTCGCCTCGGCCACAAGCGACAGGGCCAAACCGGCATCGGCCCGCAGTCGGGCGACGATCTCGTGTTCAACGGGTTCGGCCCCGGGCGGATGCTGGGGATGGTTGTGGAAAGCGGCGTATAAAAGACGCGCGATGGGCGTTTCGTCGCCCGGGCGTTCGGTGCGGATACCCATGGGACACTCCGTAAACGGTCGAGGGTACGGCCGGGGCGCGACCGGACAGGCAAGAGCCAAGCCGGAAGACGCGCCCGGCCCGGAAGGGCCGTCGTCAGGAAGTGGGTGTCGGGGAAAGCAACAAGAGCCCTGTTCAGCGAGGGAACAGGCTCAAAGCGGGCGCGGCGGGCCGCCCCAGGGGAATGGGCCGCCTCCGTGGAGGAAGGCGGAGCTGGTCCTTGGGACGACTAGCGGGCGCGGCTTTCGCCGACAACCCATGCCGCAAGGTCCGAAGTGGCGCTGGACAAAAAAGACCTCCTGGGAGAAGCGTTGCTCACCGGAGCGATAGCCGGCCCTTCCAGCGGCGTCAAGCGCCGCCCCAAACCACCTTTATCGCGGAATCCCACTGTGAACAGCCTCGTTTTCGGCATCTCCGGCCTGCCTCACGGCGACGGCAAAACCAAATTCGCCTACGCCACGGCCATCCCCCACTTGCGGGGCCTGGGCCTGGACGCCATGGAACTGCCCTTTGTGCGCTCGGTCAACGTCACGGCCAAAAATCAGGCGGCCATCCTGGCCGCCAAGACGGAGAACGATTTCCACCTCACGGCCCACGCCTCGTATTTCATCAATCTCAACGCCGCCGAGCCGGACAAGCTCGAAGCCTCCCTGGCCCGCATCCGCCAGGGGGCCGAAGCCCTTGCCCTGGTCGGCGGGCGCGATCTGGTCTTCCACCCCGGCTATTACCTGGGCCAGCCGCCGCAGGCCGTGCTCCAGACCATCGGCGACAATCTGCGCCGCCTGCCGGATACGGGCGTGAGCTACCGCCTGGAGACCACGGGCAAGGCCACCCAGTTCGGCACCGTGGCCGAACTGGCCGGCCTGTGCCGCGACATCCCGACCTGCAAGCCGTGCCTGGATTTTTCCCACATCCACGCCCGGGACAACGGCGTACTCAAGACCCGCGCCGACTTCGGCCGGGTGCTGCGCCAACTGGCCGACATCCTGGGCGAGGCCGCCCTTGGCGAACTGCATATCCATATCAGCGGCATCGAATACGGTCCCAAGGGCGAAAAGCGCCACCTGCCGCTGGCCCAAAGCGACTTCGATTACACGGCCTGCCTGGCGGCGCTGCGGGACCACGGCGCGGGCGGCTGCGTCATCTGCGAGTCGCCGGCCCTGGAGCACGACGCCATGCTGCTCAAAAAGGCCTGGCTCGCCCTGTAGCGTCGCCGCCCGGAGACACGCGGCGGCTTTTACGTGAAGGCCGTCCTGCCTTGGCGTTTCGTCAGCCAAGCAGGCCCGCGCCGAGAAATGCGCTCCCGAACAAAAAGCCCGGATCAGGCCTGGCCCGGGCGGCTGGACACCCGCCCGGCCGTGGGCTATTTTCGGCAGACTGGACGCCGCGTCTCAAGGCGACTGTCCGCCGCCCTCACCAACGACAAAGCGGGTGCGCCATGGTTTACCGTGTTGTGCTGGCCGGCTTGCTGTTCGTGTTTCTGGCCGCTTCCGCCCTGGGAGCCGGGGAACCGGCCGGGCAGCTCGTCTACAGCCAGCACGAAACCGTGCTGCTGCGCGCCGACGGCCAACCCCGCAAGCTCGGCCAGGGCAGACAGCCCGCCCTGTCCCCGGGCGCGCGGCAAGCGGTCTGGCTGGAGCACGGCGACGACCCGGCCCGGGCGCAAATCACCATGATCGACCTGGCCACGGGCAAGACCAGACTGCTCGCCAAGCCCGGCGGCTACCTCGGCTCCCCGCGCTTCGCCCCAACCGGCGACGCCGTCCTTTTCACCCGCCGCGCCGAGACCGGCGTATCCGAGCTGTGGACTGTGCGGCCGGGCGAACAGCCCAAACGGCTGGCCCGGGCCGGCGGTGCGTACGGGGACGATTTCTTCGAACCGACCTACACCCCCGACGGGCACATTCTCTACCAGGACATGACCCATCTCTACCGGCTGGCCCCGGACGGCGCCGTCGTCTCGCGCCGGCCCCTGACCGACTTCGCCCAGGGCGCTCAAGGCGCGTTCACCAGCGCCGACCGCTTCACGGCCCGGCACGGCACGGGCGCGTTGGCCTTTTCCAGGCCCGTGGCCGGCACGCCGCTTTTCCGCAAAAAAGTCCCGGATCTCAGCTCGGCGCTGTTTTTCCAGGACCCGCAAACCGGCCAGATCACCCGGATCACCCCGGAAACGCTCACGGCCTTTGCCCCGGCCTGGACGCCGGACGGCTCGGCCCTGGTCTTTACCGGCTACACCGACCAGCAGGCCGGGGCGGCCTGGCCGTTTCGGCTGTGGCTGGTCCGCCCGGGCCAAGCCCCGGTGAATCTGGGGCCGGGCGAAGACCCCATGCCGCCGGCCGGCCCCTGACGCTTGCTCCTGCCCTCGCCCGGTCTGGCGCGGCAACGGCCGCCGCGCCAGGCGGCCATCGAGGCCATGCCGCCGGCCCGATCAGACGGGCGGCGTTGCGAATACCGCCCCCGCGCCCTGGCCCCAGGCGACGCGCGGTCGCCCGGGCAGCCCGCCGCCACCCGCCAAAGGAGGGGATATGCGACACCAATTGACCGCCGGCCTCGCCGCCCTGCTGCTGCTCCTGTCCGCCGCCGGGCCGGCCCCGGCCCGGGAGCCGGCCCCGCAAGTCCAGGCGCGCCTGGACAAGGTCTGTTCGCGCGCCAAGGTCTACGGCTGCTACGCCAACCACAAGTACGGCTACGTCCTGGCCTGGCCCAGGCAACTGCTCAAACCCCAGGGCGAATCCGACGCCGGCGACGGCCAGGTCTTCGCCGCCCCGGACGGCCGGGCCGAGCTGCGCTGCTGGGCCGCCTTCAACGACGTCCTGGAGACCACCATTCCCGCCGCCCTGGCCGAAGCCGTGGCCGAGCCAGGCCGCCAGGTGGCCTACCGGCATCGGGGCAAGGACTTTTTCGTGGTTTCGGGCCTGAAAGACGGTAAGATCTTCTACCGCAAGACCGTGCTGGCCCACGGCATCCTGGCCAGCTTCGAGCTGACCTACGACCCGGCCCAAAAGGCGGTGTTCGATCCCGTGGTCCAGGATCTGGCCGCCTCCTTCAGCATCGATCCGGCCTTTGGCTACCAGTGACGGCGGCGAACCCTCCCATCGCCAAGTCCCGCCCCTTTCCGAGCAACCGGGCTAGCGGGCGGACCAACAGAAGCCCTTTGCCAAGGCCTGCCCCCATGTTGTAGACACAGTGGCCTGAAAATGCTGCCGAAACACGCAACCAGGGCCTGAGCCAATGGCGCAAAACGCTGCCTGGGCGTTGCTGACCCCCAATCTGCGACGCCATCCCCACAAGACCGCCTATCGGTGCGGCGACGCGTCCCTGACCTATGCCGGGCTGGCCGACGCCGTGGCCAGGGCCGGCGCGCTCCTGGCCGCGTCCGGGGTTCGCCCCGGGGACCGGATCGTCTGCGTCCTGCCGGACGGCCCGTCAGCCGCCGTCGCCCTGCTCGGGGCCATGTGGATCGGGGCCTGCCCCGTGCCGCTGCCGACCAATCTCGCCCCCGAGGATTACGCCTTCATCGTGGACGACGCCGGAGCCAAGCTGCTCGTCGCCGAGCCGGACCATGCCGCCGCGAGCCGGACCTCGGCCCGGCTGCTGCCTGCCGCGAGTCTGGCCGATCCCGGGCCGCACGCCACGGGCGACGCCCTGCCGGCCCATGCCCCCGGCCCCGACGATCCGGCGCTCATGCTCTACACCTCCGGCTCCACGGGCCGGCCCAAGGGTGTCCCCCACCGCCACGCCGACATGTTGCGGCCCATCGAGACTTTCGGCCAGGTCCTGGGCCTCACCGAAAACGACGTGCTCTTTTCCGTAAGCAAGATGTCCTTCGCTTATGGCCTCATCGCCTCCCTGACCCTGGCCTTGGGCTATGGCGCGACAGCCGTGCTTTTTCCCGACAAGCCCGCTGCCGAGGGCCTGTTTGCCACCATCCGCCGTTTTCGCCCGAGCGTCGTCTTCGCCGTGCCCTCGGTTTACGGCCTGCTCCTGCGGGCCATGGAACCCGGCGACGATCTCTCCGGCGTGCGCCTGTTCTACTCGGCCGGCGAGGCCTTGCCGCCGGCCCTGTTCGCGGCCTGGCGCGAGCGGACGGGAAGCCCGCCCTGCGAGGGCATCGGCTCCACCGAGGCCTACAACGTGTTCATCAGCAACCGGCCCGGACAGGCCCAGGCCGGGACCACCGGACGCCTCGTCCCCGGCTACGAGGCCCGGCTTGTGGACGAGGCCGGCCAGGACGTCCCGGACGGCCAGCCAGGAGCCTTGCTGATTCGCGGCCAGGGACTGGCCTCGGGCTATTGGAACCTGCCGGACAAGACCCGGGAGACCATGCTGCCCGGCGGCTGGACGCGCACGGGCGACATCTTCGTGGCCCAGGGCGGCGTCTACGTCCACCAGGGGCGTAGCGACGACATGCTCAAGGTCGCCGGCCGGTTCGTCTCGCCCCAAGTGGTGGAAAACGCGCTGCTGGCCCATCCCGAGGTGGCCGAGTGCGCCGTGTCCGCCTGCCGGGTGGACGGCCTGGAGCGGCCCCTGGCCGTGGTGGTGGCCCGGGAAGGCGCGACGACGGACGTCGCCCTGGCCGCCGCCCTGCGCCGTTTCGCCCGCGACCGGCTGCCCGAGGAAATGTGCCCGGCCCGGGTGGATTTCGTCGCGGCCCTGCCCAAGACCCCGACCGGGAAAATCATCCGCCGGTCCCTGCGGCGGGATTGACCCGCCCGGCCGACCTGGAGGCATCATGGCTGTCACGGAAGCGATATTGAAGGAACTGCTCATCCTGGCCGGGGCGCAACGCCCGGTCGTCGAGGCCCTGCGCCCCGATGCGCCGCTGTTGCGCCAGGGTATCGACTCCCTGGATTTCCCGTCGTTTATCGTCGTGCTGGAAGAGCGTTTCGGGCTGGCCATCCCCGAGGACGAGGCCTGGAAACTGCGCACGCTTAACGATTTCGCCGCCTATCTCGACGCCCGCGCCCCCAAGGCCTGACCGCCCCCGAAGCCCGATTCCAACAACCGCCAACCGCCCGGCACGGAAGCATTCATGGATTGTGATCTCGACACGCTCTTGGTGTTCTTGGAGTCAGCCGGCTGTCCGCCCGAAACCGCCGCCGCCCTGGCCCGGGACCTGCCGCTGACGGCCCAGGCCATCCCGCCGGAAACAGGCGCGGCCTTGTCCGCCCTCCTGACCGAGGCCTTGGGCACGCCCGTCGCGCCCCCGGAGCTTGTGGGCCAAGGCTCCCTGGACGACTGGCTGCGCTTCGTCGCCCAGCATCTGGACGACGCGGCCCTCAAGCAGGCGACCATGGCCCGCATTACAAACGGCAAGGCTGCCATCCCTCCCGGCAAGGCCTATGTCATTGAAACCATGCGCCCGGCCGACGCTCCCGGCGTGGCCGGCCTGTTCCACACCATCTACGACGCCAACTATCCGGTGCTGGACTACTACGTGCCGGAAAAGCTCATCGCCCTGAACCGGCAAAAGGCCGTGCTGACCCTGGCGGCCAGGCTCGAAACCGGCGAGATCGCCGGCCACGGGGCCTACTACCGCAGCTCGCCGCCCAATCCGGCCGTTTACGAGCAGGGCCAGCTCCTGGTCGATCCGGCCTACCGCCAGAGTTCCATGGCCTTCAAGCTGCTGCGGGAACTCGACACGGTTTCCTACACCATGACCTGGGCCGAGGCGTTCTGGGGCGAGGCGGTCTGCAACCACGTCGTCACCCAGAAAAGCGGCGACAAGCAAGGCTACATCCCCTGCGGCATCGAGCTGTCGCTCATGCCGGAAGGCGCCTACGCCAAGGAAGGCGCGACCGGCCGGGTCAGCTGCATGATGGGCTGGCGCCTGCACCGCGACAAGCCGTTGCCGCTCTATTTGCCCGAAGTCTATCGCCCGGTGCTGGAGGGCATCCTGTCCGGCTTCTCCCTGGACCGCGACATCCGTTTTGAGGCGGGCGACCACCCGGCTTCCGGAGAAACGGGCCTCACTTCACGCCTTTTCGACCTCGCCCAGGTGGAGCGCGTCCAGGTCGCGGCCGTGGGCCACGATTTCCCGACCCGGACCGCCGCCATCGAGGAACGGGCCGACCGGCTGGGCCTGGCCGTGGTCCAGATCGCCCTAAACGCCTCCTCCCCGGGCACGGCCTGGGCGGTGAAGACCCTGCGGCAACGCGGCTACGTGTTCGGAGCGTTCGCGCCCTTGTGGTTCCCGGACGGCGACGCGCTCATGCTGCAACGGTTGACAGCGGAGCCGAATTTCGAGGCCATCAACCTCTACACCGACCGGGCCAAGGCCATCCTGGCCCACATCCGTCAGGAATGGGAGGCGCGTGGACGCTGACCGAGACAAGGGGGCAAGCCCGGGCGCGCCCCGGGTGGACGCCCTGGACAAGGCCTGCGGCCGGGAAATCTACGCCGCCGATGAAACGCCGCCGGGCTGTTTGTGGGCCGGCGTCAAGCGGGCGGGCATCCCCCACGGCCGCATCATCCGTCTGGACACGGCCGCCGCCCGGGCCGTGCCCGGGGTCATGGCCGTGCTGACCCGCGTCGACGTGCCCGGGACCAACCGGCAAGGCATCGTGCACAAGGACCAGCCGGTCCTGTGCGGCGGGCACGTGCGCCACCGAGGCGATCCCGTGGCCCTGGTGGTGGCCGAGAACCAGGCCGCCCTGGCCGCTGGGCTGGCCGCCGTCGAGGTCGCCTTCGAGGCGCTGCCGGCGGTGTTCGACCCCGAAAAGGCCCTGTCGCCGGGCGCGCCCCTGGTGCATCCCGGCCGGGAGGGCGGCAATCTGCTGGCCCATGGGCTCATGGAAAAAGGCGACGCCGCAGCCGCCCTGGCCGGCTGCGACGTGGTGGTCGAGGGCCGGTTCGTTACACCTTCCCAGGACCATGTGTTCCTGGAGCCGCCAAACGGTCTGGCCCGGCTGGCCCCCTCGGGGCGGCTTACGATGGTCGTCTCCACCCAGGCCCCGTTTCGCGACCGCTTCGAGATCGCCCAGGCCCTGGGGCTTGACCCCCAGCGCATCCGCATCCGCGCGCCCTATCTCGGCGGCGGTTTTGGCGGCAAGGACGGGGCCACGGTCCAGTGTCTGCTGGCCCTGGCCGCCCTGCGCCTGCCGGGGAAGTGGATCAAGATGGTCTGGAGCCGGCAGGAAACGTTTTTAGCCGGCTACAAGCGCCACGCCGCCGTCATGGACGTGCGCCTGGGGGCACGGGCCGACGGCACGCTTGAGGCGATTGCCTGCACCATGTGTTTCGACGCCGGCCCCTATGCGCACTTAAGCGGCGAGATCATGGAACTGGGCATGGAGCACGCCGGCGGCCCCTACCGCATCCCCCACGTGCGCGTCGAAGGTTCCTGCGCCTACACCAACAATCCCGTGGGCGGCGCGTTCCGGGGATTCGGCGTGGTCCAGGCCAGCTTCGCCGTGGAGCGGGCCATGGACATGCTGGCCCGGCGGCTTGGCCGCACGCCGGAGTCCCTGCGGCTGCAAAACGCCCTGCGCCCGGGCGAGACCAGCGCCGTGGGCGTGGCCGCCGAACCCGGAACCGACGTGGCCGCCTGTTTGCGGGCCGCCATGGACCATCCCCTGTGGACCGGGCGCGAAGCCTGGAAACGGGCCGCCCCGGCGTTCACCCGGCGCGGCGTGGGGCTGGTCGCCCTGCAAAACGCCATGGGCTACGGCCGGGGCCTGCCCGACCATGCCGCCGCCAAGCTGGAACTGACCCGCCAGGGCACCTTTCGCCTCTACAACTCCGTGCCGGACATGGGCCAGGGTAATGCCGCCGCCTTCGTGGCCATGGCCGCCCAGGCCCTTGGCCAGCCCGAATCCGCCATTGCCTGCGTCCAGCCCGACACCGCCGCCTGTCCGCCGGCCGGCTCGTCCTCGGCCAGCCGCACCGTCTACACCTTTGGCAACGCCCTGCTGCGGGCCTGCCGGACCATGGCCGAAAAACTGCGGACCCGGGCGGCGTTGGCGCTGTTGTGCGACAAGCCGGACCGGCTCGTCCTCGTTCCCGACGGCGTGTCCGACCCGGCCACCGGCCGGTTCGTTCCCCTGACCGTCCTGGCTGGATTTCTCATCCGCGACGACCGCGTCTGCATCGACCAGTTCGTCATGCCGGTGGTGGACAACCCGCCGGACACGGGCCGGGAATTCCAGCTCGGCTTCCCCCACCGCTATTTCACCTACGGAGCCTGCCTGTGCGGCGTCGAAGCCGACGAACTGACGGGCCGGGTGCGGCTGGTCCAGTGTCTGCTGACCGTGGCCTGCGGCAAGGTCTTCTCCCTGGCCGGGGTGGAACAACAAATCGCCGGCGCGGCGGCCCAGGGCGCGGGACTGGCCCTGTTCGAGGATCTGGCCCTGGACGGCGGCCGCATCCGGGCCGACGATCTGGCCACGTACCTGATCCCCACCAGCCTGGACCTGCCGGACATCGCCTGCCTGGCCCTGCCCGATGACGAACCAACCGGCCCCATGGGCATCAAGGGCATGGGCGAGGTCGGCATCCACGGCCCCGGCCCGGCCGTGGCCCAGGCCCTTTTCGACGCCGTCGGCCTGGACGTGGTCCGCCTGCCGGTCGCGCCCGAAACGGTGCTGGCCGCCCTTGAGGACAACGCGCCATGAAGGAAACCATGGATATCGCCTTTCGCCTAAACGGCCGCCCGGTGGGGCTGACGACCGATCCCGGCCGGCGGGCCATCGACGTACTGCGGGAAGATTTTGGGCTGACCGCCGCCAAGGAAGGCTGCGGCTCGGGCGAATGCGGGGCTTGCGCCGTGCTGGTGGACGGCACGGCCCGGCTCTCCTGCCTCATGCTGGCGGCCCAGCTCCACGGCCGCGACCTGACCACGGCCGAGGGCCTGGGCACGCCGCAGTCGCCCCACCCCATCCAGACGGCCTTTGCCGCGCACGGGGCCGTGCAGTGCGGCTACTGCACACCGGGCATGACCGTGGCCGCGGCCGAACTGCTGGCCCGCGACCCGGCCCCGGACCGGGTCACGGTCCGCCAAGCCTTGTCCGGCAACCTGTGCCGCTGCACCGGCTACGTCAAGATCGTGGACGCGGTCATCGCGGCCGGCGCGGCCCTGCGTGGAGAAGAGTCGTGATCGGTAAGGTCGGTCGGCCGGTCTCGCTTAAGGAACTGTGGCCCATGCTCGACGACGGCTTGTCCCCCATGGCCGGCGGCACGGACCTGCTCGTGTCCGGCCGGGAGGGATCGGGCCGGGGCGTGGCCCTGCTGGAAACCATCCCGGGCCTGGACGCCATCGAGATGGCGGCCAAGAGCCTGCGCCTGGGCGCACTGGCCCGTCTGGCCGTGCTGGAGCGCGATGCCGTGGTCCGCGAGCGCCTGCCGATCCTGGCCCAGGCGATCTCCTGTCTCGGCTCGCCCCTGATCCGCAACATGGGCACCCTGGGCGGCAATCTCGTCACCGCCTCGCCGGCCGGGGACACGCTGCCGGCGCTGCTGGTCCTGGACGCCGTGGTGGAACTGGCCAGCCGGCACGGCCGCCGCCATCTGCCCGTGGCCGAATTCCTGCTCGGCCCGGGGCGCACGGCCCTTGGGCCGGGCGAAATCCTGGCCGCCGTCCGTATCCCCCTGCCCCCGCCGGGCGCTTTGCAGCATTTTGAAAAGGTCGGCCGACGCGACGCCCTGGCCATTGCCGTGGCCAGTCTGGCCGCGCTGGTTGTCCGGGACGAAACCGGCCGAACGGCCGAGGCCAGGCTGGCCGTGGGAAGCCTGGCCCCCACGGCCCGGCGCTGCCCGGCGGCCGAAGCCGCGCTGCCTGGCCGACGGCTGGACCGAGAAGCCCTGCGCGAAGCCGGCCGACGCATCCGAGACGAAATCTCGCCCATCGACGACCTTCGGGCCACGGCCGCCTATCGCCGCGAAGTGGCCGGCCGACTGCCCCTGCGCCTGCTGACGCTGTAGCTGTAGCGGTGGGTGGAGGAAGAGAGCCTCCGGCGGCCGGGGGGATGATCCCCCCGGACCCCTGCAATGGGAAGAAGGTTGGTTGCTTTTGGCGCAGGTCACCTCAGGGGCGTGACGCCGGGCCTGAGCCGGCGTCCTACCGGGCCGGCCGGCGGC
>JAEZMB010000329.1 GCA_023435825.1 Pseudomonadota bacterium
GCCGGCGGCAAAGGCGGCGTCGGGCACGACGCCGCGCCGCACATCCCGGGCCAGGGCCGCGCCCAGGCGGCCGAGTTTCCTGCCCAGGGCCGCGTGGAGAGCCGGCTGGCCCTGGGCCAGGGCGGCGGCGGCCAGACGTGGCGCGGTCTCGGGGAAAACACCGAACACATGGCCGAAGACGGCCCGCCAGAAGTCGCCCAAAAGCTCCCGTCCCACCGACGGAACCGGCCCGGGGGCGAGGGAGATCGCTTCCAGGACGCGCAGGCCATACGGGTCCACGGCCGTGCGCAAGAGTTCGAAAGCGGGAATCGACGCTCCGGCCAGGCGTTCGTCCTCGCCCCGGGCCAGCCGGGCCGCCACGTAGCCCACCCGGACCGGGTCCAGGCGGTCGCGGCAGACCACGGCCTCCCGGAAACATTCCCAGCAGCCCCGGCAGGACAGACGCGGGCGCAGCACATAATGCCCGGGCTGGTACGGCCCGGTCTCGTGGGGGCTGACCGGTCCCACGGACAGGTTAAGCGTCCGCCAGCCGGTCCAGGCGGCCAGGTGCATGGGACCGGTGTCCGGGGTGACGAGCAGCGCCATCTCCTGGCCCAGAAACGCCAATTCCTTGAGGCCAAGCCGGCCGCACAGGTTGGACAGCGGGATGCCGGCAAGCCTTGCCGCCTCGGCCCCGAGTTCGGCCTCGCCCGGGCCGCCCAGCAGCACCGGGACCAGGCCCCGGCGGACAAGCTCCCGGGCCAAGGCGGCGAAAAAAGCCGGCCCGGGGCGCTTCTCCGGCTGGCTGGCCCCGAGAAACAGCCCGACCTTGCGCCGCCCCGGTCCGCCCTGGCGCGGGGCCGGCCAGGAGGTCCCGGCCAGCAAAGCCGGCGGCACGACGTCCAGGGCGTTCAGCTCCGCCCAGTGGTAACGGCTGTGGCGGTTCAAATGGACCACCGAGGCCCGGTACAGCTGCCAGTCGCCGCCGATGCGCACGGCCCCGTCCGGGCCGATGGCCGGCCCCAGGCGGCGCTCGGCCGGGATGTCTCCGGCCAGTTGGGCCGCCTCGGGTCCGATGCCCAGATTGATCACCAGTTCGTGCTCGCGACCGGGCAGCGCGGCGGCGGCCTGGGGCAGGCTCATGAAATTCGCCTGGGGGCTTATGGGCGCAAGGGGCCGGGCAAAGGCGGGATCGGCCACCACCGTGACGGGCCGGCCGGGATGGCTGCGGGCCAGCCACAACAGCAGCGGATAGGTGAGGATCAAATCCCCCATGCGCTGGGGCTGGATGACGGCGATGGGGGTCGAGTCAGCCACGGCCGCCCTCCCCGGCCAACGCGTCCAGGCGGCGGGCCTTTTCCTCCCGGTCGGCGGCCAGGGCGGCAAAGGCCGCCTCCGAGGCGGCGGCCACGGCATCGTCGTCGTACTTGCCGTGGAGCTTGAGCTGATTGGCGAAACCGCTGCCCCAGGCCGAACCGCCGGGCTGGCCGGCCGCGCCCGTGGTCTTGGCGTGGACCACCGTCAAATGCCCCCAATACTGCGGGATCTCGCGCCGCAGCAGCAGGCGCAGGTCGTGGTCGAGGTCGTCGTACTGGGTTGGCGAAAAGCGGATGTCGAAGCCGCCCACGGCGTCCAGGACCGGCCGGGCAAACAGATGGCAGCAGCCCGTGACCGAGGCGCACGGCCGGGCAACGCGGAACTGCCCCCAGTCCGGCGCGGCCAACCAGGGCCGGGCCAGCTCGAAGCCCCGGCCGAAAGCGCCCTCGCCGCGCGGGGTGGGGAGCAGATGGGCGTCGCCGCACTGGACAAAGCGCGGCGCGTCCCTGGCCGCCACCCGGCAGCCCCAGACCCCGGCCCCGGGCGCGGCCGCCACCGCCGCCCCAAAGCGCCCCAGCCAGTCCGGCGGCACGAAGGCGTCGTCATCGAGGTAGGCGACAAAATCGCTCTCCCGGACCTCGGGCAGGGCGGCCAGCCAGTTGCGCGCAGCCGGCGCACCCACGTTGACCGGCAGGCGCACCGTGGACAGCCGGCCGGCCAAGGCCCCGGACCGGGCGGCGGCCACGGCCGAGACCACGCCGTCCGGGCTGCCGTTGTCCAGGACCACGACTTTGGCGCCCGGCGCGTGCCGCCAATCCGACGCGGCCAGGGCGTCCAGGGCGGCGGCCAAAAGATCGGGGGAATTCCAGCAATAGAGCACAACGGCCAGGCGGCCAGGCAACCGGGCCAGGGCCGTGTCGCGCCCGGCGGCCACGTCGGCGGCCCGGGCGGCCAGCAGGGTGTCCCAGGGACGAAAGTCCCGGGCCACGGCGTAAGCGGCCAGGGCTTCGCCCCGCCGGCCCTGGGCCAGCAGAGCCTCGGCCAGCCGAAACGCGGCCGCGCCGGTGGGCAGCTGAGCAAGCGCCCGGCGTAAATGGGCCTCGGCCGTCTCGGCCCGGCCGGCCAGCAGCCCCAGTTCGCCGGCGGCCATGGCCCCGGGCGCGGCCAGGGAACCCGGCGCGGCGGCAAGCACGCCCTCGGCCTCGACCAGATCGTCCCCGGCCGGCAGCATGGGCGCGATCCGGGCCAACCGGGCCAGCCAGGTCGCCTCCCCCGGCTCCTTGCGGCAGCGCTCCAACAGATAGGCGACCATACGCCCGGTGTCGCGCCGCCCGGCCAGGCGTTCGTAATACGGCTCCGGCCCGGCCGGTTTGGCGGCGGCGGCCACCGACGCGGCGGCCAAGGCCTGGGGCGTTTCGCCGCCCAGCCGGGCGG
>JAEZMB010000247.1 GCA_023435825.1 Pseudomonadota bacterium
CCCCCCCCCCCCCCCCCGCCCCGCCGCGCCGCGCCCCCCCCCCCCCCCCCCCCCCCCCCGCCGCGAAATGGGCATTAATCGTCGAAATCGCCTTCGGGACCCTTGTCGCGGGACAGGGACTTGGCCCGCTCCAGGATCTTCTCCCGGGTCCATTCGGCCGGGTTCTCGATGACGCCGGCCTTGGGGCCGAGGTCGTAGGAACCGGCCGCCACCAGGGCTTCCACGGCCAGGGGCGCGGTGCCGCCGGCATTGAAGACGTCGGTCAAAAGCCAGGCCACGAACTCGGCCACGGCCCCGGCCATGCGGTCGCGCACGGCCTTGGGCTGGCCCAGGATCTTGCATTCGAAGACGGCGTTGAGTTTCTTGTAGTCGCCGGCCTTGATGCCCTTGGCTCCGGCATAGGCCACCATCTCGGCCCACAGGGCCTCGTCCAGGCCCTTGCCCGGCTCCTTGGTGAAGGCCCCGGCCGCGTCGAGCACGGCGTTGCCGTAGTCGTTGACGGCCACGCCCCAGGCGATCATCTGCAGGGCCGTGGCCACGTTGGCCTTGGTGGTGCGGGTCAGGCTGGCGATCTGCTTGAGCTTGTCCGAGGAGTTGCCCGAGGTGCCGTGCTGGGCTCCGGAAATGCCGTAGGGGGCCAGGGCCTGGTGGATCTCGGCGGTCAGTTCCACCTGGATGCCCGTGGCCGAGGCCTCGATGCCGTGGGTGGTGCCGTTATTCAGCGCGATCCAGTCCGGGTGGATGCCGTTGGCGTTAAGGCCCCGGATGAGAAACAGGGCCTCGTCCGGGGTGGACAGGCCGGACTTGCCCTTGATCTCGCCCACTTCCGTCTCGTAGCCGGCCCAGCCCGGGACCACGGGGGCCAGGGCGATGTTGGCCAGGAGGTTTTCCTCGTCGGGCAGGTGGGAAGCGTCGACGGCGATGGAGGTGATGCCGGCCTCGAAAAGGGTCGGGATCTCGACCAGGGCCTCGGCCACGTCGCCGGGCTTCTTGATGCCGTAGTGGTCGGCGTGGATGGCCACGGGCACGGTGATGCCCAGTTCGTTCATGGCCTGGTCGGCCTGCCGGGCGATGTTCCACATGGTGACGTTGCAGTAGGTGGACTCCGACCGGGCGATCTCCAGGATGACGGCGGCGTCGGCCTTCTGGGCGGCGAGCAAGGCCCCGCGCAGCACGGCGTTGCTGCGGGAGTTGGCGGCGATGGTCATGGCCTGGCCCTTGTTGAGCATGGCCCGGTCCACGGCCTTGCCGCTGACGATAAGCGCCCGGGAATTGGGGAAAAGCGTCTTGACGTTGGGCGGGCGGCCAACGGCCAGGGCCTGGTTGAAGGCGGTCATATCCGTCTTGGTCATCGAGTCCTCCTTGTCGTGGCGGGGCGCGTGGCCCGAAATGGCGTGGATCGCGGCCGGCTCAGCCGGCGGCGTAGATGTCTTCGATCTTGTGGGCGGCAATCACGGCGGCGGCGGCCGGGTCCTGGGCCGCCGCGGCGATGAGCGCGGCCACGGCCGAGGCGATGCGGGCGCGCTCCACCGGATAGGGGATGTCGGCCAGCCGGCGGCACAGGGCGTCGAGGCGGGCCAGGTTGGCGTCGGCCGGACCGGCCTGGCAGCGGCCCAGGAAATCGCAAGCCACGACCTGGCCTCCGGCCTTGGGCTGGACGCCGGCCAGATAGACCGGCGCGCCGCACACGGTACACGTGATCTCGCCGGCGGCGGTGTCGGCCACCGGGAATGTCCAGTCCTTTACCGTATTGCCGCAGGCGTCGTACTTGCGGAGGTGCAGAAAGCGACTCTCGGCCGCCCAGCCGAAATCGGCGTGGGTCGGGTCGGCGACGCAGAAAAGTCGGCGCGAAAGCATGGCAGGCTCCTTGGGTCCCAAAGCAAAGGCGAAACCGTCCAAGGCATAGTACGGGCGAGCGAAACAATCAACACGCCACGCCGCAATTCCCCGCCTGCACAGGGGGTTTTCCCTTTCGCGCCGGGCCGTATTCTGGTAGCCCCTAGCCTCGCCGCCGACGCGGCCTGGAGGCTTAAGACATGTCGGGCTATCTCTACGTTCTGGGAGCCGCCGCCTTGTGGGGGCTGATCGGACCGCTGTCCAAGCTGTCGTTCGCCGCCGGCATGGACACGGTGGAAGTGGCCTTCTGGCGCACCACCCTGGCCTGGTTTTTTTTCGCCGCCCAGGCGATTCGCGCCCGGGAAACGCGCATCGCGCCCCGGGACCTGCCGGCCGTGGCCGGATTCGGCGTGGCCGGCATCGCCGGGCTGTTCGGGGCCTATGTCGTGGCCGTGGAAGCCGGCGGCGCGGCCCTGGCCTCGGTGCTGCTCTACACCGCCCCGGCCTGGGTGGCCGTCATGTCCTGGCTGTTTCTCAAGGAGCCCATGGGCGGCTACAAGATCGCGGCCGTGGCCGCCACCATCGTCGGCGTGGCCGGGGTGAGCTGCGGCGACGGGTCTGCCGCCGTCAACGGCCGGGCCATTTTCTTCGGCCTGCTCTCGGGCGTCACCTATGCCCTGTACTACATCTTCGGCAAATATTACCTGGGCCGCTACAAGACGCCTACGCTCTTTCTCTACGCCCTGCCCGTGGGGTCGCTGACCCTTTTGCCCTTTGTCCACTTCACCCGCCCGACCCTGGCCGGGGCGCTGCCCTGCATCGTCCTGGCCCTGTGCTCCACCTACGGGGCCTATTCGCTGTATTACGCCGGCCTCAAACGCCTGGAAGCCACCCGGGCGGCCGTGGTGGCCACCCTGGAGCCGGTCATGGCCGCGATTTTGGCCTACGCCCTTTTCGGCGAGCGTTTCGGCTTTGTCGGCTATCTCGGTTCGGCGCTGATTATCGCCTCGGTGCTGGCCACCATCTGGGACGGCGCGCGCGAGCGGCTGCGCGCCCCCCTGCCCCAGGGGAGCGGAAACTAAAGACGGCCGGCCCGAAAACCGATAGGAAGGGCGTGGAGGACCGCCGCGTCCGCGCGGCGAGGACAGCCATGAGCGACAGCGCGAACACTCCCCCTCTCGGCGCGCCGGCCCCGGCCCAGACCGCCCCGCAACGGACGGCGCCCTCGCCTGCGGCCGAACGCAAGATCGAGGACCACGCCGCCCAGTCCACGGTGCGCGAAATCCAGGCCGCCTTTCCCGACCGCAGCATCGCCCTGCGCATCGACGAGGCCACCCAGATCGTCCAGACCCTGGTGCGCGACGACGCCACGGGCAAACTGTTGCGCGAACTCCCCGACGAAGAATGGCTGCGCCTGGTGGTCAAGTTGCGGGCCTTTGCCGCCGAGGCCATCCTGGACAAGTCCGTCTAGGGCGCGCCACGGGAACCGTGCTTGCCCTTTCCGGCCGCCTTGGCTACTGTTCCTGCAGCCATTGCGCATGGCAAACCCTTCTCATAATTTATATTAAAAATAGTTTCACAGTACACCCGGCGGGTTTTCCCGCGACGCCTCCTGTCCCCCAACCTGACGGCTTTCGCGGCGTCGCCAAACCTCCGGTGCTTTCGACCCGTTCCAGCCCGTCATGCCCACCGCCAAGCAACCATCGCGCCCTTTCCCCGTTGGCCGGGGCCTCGCGCTTATTGCCCTGGCCCTGGCCCTGTACCTCGTCCTGGGCTGGCTGGTGGTGGCCGCCAACCGCAACGCCGCCGCCATCCGCGACGTGGTGCTCGTGGCCGACCACGCCCTGGACGCCGTGGCGGGCGCTGCCGAGGAAATGCAGGCCCTGGCCATGGTCGTCGCCGCCCGGGACGACGCGGCCGCGTTGTCGACCTATCGCCGGCAGGCCGACAACGTGGCTCAGCAGATGGACACCTTGCGCCGGCTGGCCGATGAGACTCCCAACCTCCATGCCGTGGCGGACCTGGAAGCTTCCCTTCGCCCCGTGGTCGCCGCCCAGGCCCAGGCCCTCGTCCTGGCCGACCGGGGACGCCTCCTCGACGCCTGGGAGCTGCTGCACGAACACGACTATCTGGCGAACACGGCCGCCTTGCGCATCTGCCTGGCTGACTGCCACGCTTCGGTCAGGGCCGGCCTGGACGAACTGCTGGCCGCCCAGGACCGCCATGCCACGGCGGGGCTGGCGGCCATAGCCGTGGCCACGCCCCTCCTGGCCCTGGGCAGCCTGCTGCTGCTGCGCCGGGCGGCCCGGATTTCCCGGGCCAACGACGAAGCGCGCGCCGAACTGGCCGCCTCCGAACGCCGTTTCCGAGGCACCTTCGAGCAAGCTGCCGTGGGCATCGCCCATGTGGGCCTTGGCGGCGAATTCTTGCGCGTCAACGCCAGGTTGCAGAAAATCCTCGGCTACGACGCCGAGGAATTCCGCCGACTCGACTTTGCGGCCATCACCCATCCCGACGACCTGGCCGAAGACATGAAGCATGTCCGGGAACTCCTGGCCGGCAGCATCGCCACCTATTCCATGGACAAGCGCTACATCCGCAAGGACGGCTCCCTGGTCTGGGTGACCCTGACCGTGTCCCTGGTGCGCGGCGACAACGGCGAGCCGCTTTTCTTCATCAGCGTCATCGCCGACATCGCCGACCGCAAGGCGGCCGAGGCCGCCGCCCGGGACAACGCCACCGCCGTGCGCGAACTCCTCGACGCCGCCTCGGACCGGGTGGTGGTGGCCGACACCTCCGGCCGGATCCTGGCCGTCAACACCGCCGCTGCCGCCGGCATCGGGCTGCCGGCCGCGGCCCTGGTGGGCAAGACCTTCACCGAGGTCTTCCCGGACAAGATCGGCGAGCAGCGGCTGGCCCAGTTGCGCCGGGCCGTGGAACTCGGCCGGCGGGTGCGCTTTACCGACGAACGGGCCGGCATCCTGTTCGACATCATCATGGCCCCCATGCCGACCCCTCCCGGAAGCGTGCCCAGAGCCGCCATGTTCGCCCGCGACGCCACGGCCATGATCCGGGCCAGACAGGCGGCCGAAGCGGCCAGCCAGGCCAAGAGCGACTTTCTGGCCAACGTCAGCCACGAGTTGCGCACGCCCTTAAACGGCGTCATCGGCATGAGCCAGGTGCTGGCCGCCTCGGACCTCGACCCGAACCAGCGCCAATGCCTGGCCGACATCGAACAGGCCGCCGGGGCGCTGCTGCGGCTGGTCGAAAACCTGCTGGACCTGTCGCGCCTGGAGTCGGACAAGCTCGCCCTGGACAACCAGCCCTTTGTCCTGTCGTCCATCCTCCAAGGCGTTGAGGCCACCCTGGCACCCCTGGCCCAGGAAAAAGGCCTGGAGCTGTCGGCGACCATCGCCGGAGATGTGCCGGAGCTTCTGTACGGCGACGGCGGCAAGCTGCGCCAGACGCTGTTGAACCTCGGCGGCAACGCCGTGAAGTTCACGCCGTCCGGGTCGGTGGCCATCGAGACGTACTGCGCCAAGCCGTGCGTGCTGTCCGGACCGGAAGGCGAGGCCGTGGAAGTGGGATTTGCCGTGCGCGACACCGGCCTCGGCATCGCCAAAGAGGATCAGGAGCGGATTTTCGAGCGCTTCACCCAGGTGGACGCCTCGTCCACCCGGCGTTTCGGCGGCACGGGGCTGGGGCTGGCCATCAGCCGAGGACTGGTGGAAGCCATGGGCGGGGAGCTGACCGTGGAAAGCCAGCCCGGCCAGGGCAGCGTGTTCCGGTTCAGTCTGCGCTTCGGGCTTTTGCCCGAGGACGAGGCTACTGCCCCAGGTACGCCTTTCTGATGTCGGCGTTTTCCCGCAGGGCCGCCGCGTCGTCTTCCATCACCACCGCGCCGGTCTCCATGACGTAGGCCCGGTCGGCCAATTTGAGCGCCATGTTGGCGTTTTGCTCGACCAGAAGCACGGTCATGCCGCGCTCCTCGTTGACGTTGCGGATGATGCGGAAGATGTGCTGGGAGATCATGGGCGACAGCCCCAGCGACGGCTCGTCCAAAAGCAACATGCGCGGCCGGCCCATGAGCGCCCGGGCGATGGCCAGCATCTGCTGCTCGCCGCCCGACAGCGTGCCGCCGTGCTGCTTGCGCCGCTCGTGGAGCACCGGGAAAAGCCGGAACACCATGCCGAGGTCGGCTTCGATCTCGTCGACGTCGCGGCGCAAGAACGCGCCCATGTCGAGGTTTTCCTGGACGGTCAGGCGCGGAAAGATGCGGCGTCCCTCGGGCACCTGGCACAGGCCCAGGGCCGGCAGCTGGTCCGGACGCTTGTCGCGGATGGACTCCCCAGCGTAGCGCACCTCGCCGGCCGTGGCCCGCACGATGCCGCAGATGGTCATGAGCGTGGTGGACTTGCCCGCGCCGTTGGCCCCGATGATGGTGACGACCTCGCCTTCCTCCACCCGCAGCGACACGTCGCGCAGGGCCTGGATGCGGCCGTAATGGGCGCACACGCCCTCAAGCTCCAAAATAGCGGCCACGGCTACTCCGTATCGTCGGAACGCTTGCCCATGCGCGCCGCCGGCCACAGTCCGGCCGGGCGCACCAGCATCATGACGGCCATGGCGCCGCCAAAGGCCAGCATCCGGTAAAGTTCGAATTCGCGAAACGCCTCGGGCAGGGCCACCAGGGCCAGCGCGCCGAGGATGACGCCGGGAATGGAGCCCATGCCGCCGAGCACCACCATGGCCAGCACCATGGCCGACTCGATGAAGGTGAAGCTCTCGGGGCTGACAAAGCGCATCCGGGCGGCGAAAAAGGCTCCGGCCAGGCCGCCGAAGACCGCGCCCAGGGCGTAGGCCAAAAGCTTGAACCGGAACGTGTCCACGCCCATGAGCTCGGCCGCGGTCTCGTCCTCGCGGATGGCCTCGAAGGCCCGGCCGATGCGCGAGAAGTTGATGCGGTGCACGGCCACGATGGTGAACGCGGCCAGGGCCAGGATGATGTAGTAGAGGTATTCGAGCTTTCGCAGCAGCAGGTATTCGAAGGAAAAGGAGCCGTCCACGAAATGCGGGATGTAGATGCCCGGGGACTTGATGCCGAGGATGCCGTTGGGGCCGCCGGTGAGCGCCATCCAGTTGTTGATGACGATGCGCACGATCTCGCCGAACCCCAGGGTCACGATGGCCAGATAGTCGCCGCGCATCCGCAGGGTCGGGTAGCCGATGAAGCAGCCGGCCACGGCGGCAAAGGTGGCGCAGATGGGCAGGCAGACCCAGAACGGCACGGAATAGTGCACGGACAAAAGTGCGTAAGTGTAGGCTCCAACACCATAAAAGGCGATGTAGCCCAGGTCGAGCAGGCCGCACAGCCCCACGACCACGTTGAGCCCCAGGCCCAGGCAGATGTAGACCAGGACGTTTATCGCCACATCCTGGGCATAGCGGTTGGTGAGCATGGGGTAGGCCAGGGCGAAGACGATGACCGGGGCCAAAAGCATCCAGCGCGGGGCGCGGGACAGGGTGTCGCCCACGGCGTCCCGGGCGGCGGCCAGGGGAGTGAGCACCCCGTCGAGGCGGCCGGCCTTGCCCAGGCGGTAGAGCGCGAAACAGATGGTCGCGCCCACGGCCACCCGCAGCCAGACGGCAAAGGTGGCGGCGAAATGCAGCTCGCCGTCGCGGATGCCCAGAAGCGGCCACAGGAGCAGGTAGAACCAGGCCAGGCCCAGGCCGAAATACTGCCAGGATTTCCTAGACCCGCGTGTCATCGACATTCTCTCCCATGATGCCTGTGGGCATGAAATAGAGCACCCCGATGAGGATGACGAAGGCGAAGACGTCCTTGTATTCACCGCCGGCCGGGATGTAGGCGGCGGCCAGGATCTCCACCATGCCGATGATGAGCCCGCCGATCATGGCTCCGGTGATGTTGCCGATGCCGCCGAGCACGGCGGCGGCGAAGGCCTTGATGCCGGGGACGAAGCCCATGTCGTAGCGCACCGAGCCGTAGTAGAGGCCGACCATGATGCCGGCGGCGGCGGCCAGGGCCGCGCCGATGGCGAAGGTGGTGCTGATGACCTTGTCGGAGTGGATGCCGACCAGGGCGGACATGACCTTGTCCTGGGCCGTGGCCCGCATGGCCTTGCCGATGCGGGTCTTGAAAACCAGGGTGTTGAGCAGCACCAGAAGCAGGGCCGTGACGAGCAGGATGCCGATCTGCATGAAGCTCACCCGCACGCCCAGCCACTCGAAGCCGCCGTGGGTGAACTCCGTGGGGTAGGCCTTGTCGTAGACGCCCTGGGTGAGCATGAGGCCGTTTTGCAGGAAGATCGACATGCCCAGGGCCGAGAGCAGCACGGACAGGCGCGAGGATTGGCGCAGGGGCTTGTAGGCGACCTTTTCCACGGCCATGGCCAGCATGGCGCAGTAGCCCATGGCCAGGATCAGGGCAAAGGCCAGCCCGAACCAGGGATGGCTGTCCATGAGGCCCTGGGAGGCCATGTAACTGAGCAGGATGACGCCGAGATAGCCGCCGGCGGCAAATATCTCGCCGTGGGCGAAATTGATGAGCTGGATGATGCCGTAGACCATGGTGTAGCCCAGGGCCACCAGGGCGTAGACCCCGCCAAGGGTCAGTCCGTTTATGAGCTGCTGGAAAAAATAGTCCATGCGTCGGGGCCGCCATTGGGGGGAGGGACGGCCCTCCCCCCTGCTGCTTGAGGATCGTGTCCTAGTACTTTTTGCCGGTCTGGGGGTCCCAGAAATTGGCGAACTTGCCGTCCTTGACCACACGGATGATGTAGTTGGAGCCGGACTCGCCGTTAGCCTGGAACTTGATCTTCTTGGAAGCGCCCTGCATCTCGCCCTTGATCAGCTCGGCCTTGATCTTGGCCGGATCGGTGCTCTTGGCGGCCTTGATGGCGGAGAGCAGCGAGTAGGCGGCGTCGTAGGCGTAGGCGGAATAAGCGCCGGGCTTGCCGAACTTCTCGTAGGCGGCCAGGAACTTCTTGTAGGAGGGGGTTTCCTCGTCGATGTAGCCAAAGGTCAGGTACATGCCCTCGGCGGCGTCCTTGGCGATTTCCATGAGCTGGGGATGGTAGACGGCGTCCTGGCCGATGATGGCGGCGGTGACGCCGGCACGCTTGGCCTGGATGAGCATGAGCGCGCCGGAGGCGGAGTTCTGCAGGCTCATGTAGAGAACGTCGGGCTTGGCGTCCTTGATCTTGGTGAGCACGGCCGAGAAGTCCTTGTCGCCCTGGTTGACGTGGTCATGGGCGATGACCTTGAGGCCTTCCTTGTTGGCCAGCTTCTCGACGTTGTCGGCCAGACCCTGGGAATAGGTGGTCTTGTCGTCGACGATGAAGATGGTCTTGGCCCCCAGCACGTCCTTGATGAACTTCATGGCGGCGATGGACTGGTCATCGTCACGGCCGCAGACGCGGAACATGTAGGGCAGGCCGCGCTCGGTGACTTTCTCCGAGGTGGAGGCCGGGGTCAGCATGGGGATGTCGGCTTCGGCCAGGGCTTCGGAGGCCGGGATGGTGGCCGAGGAGCAGTAGGCGCCGACCACGCCGACGACCTTCTCGTTGACCAGCTTGTTGGCGGCGGCCACGGCCTGGCGGGGATCGCAGGCGCTGTCCTCGGCGAAAAGCTCGATCTTGTCGAAGCCGGGGATGCCGCCTTCCTTTTCGATGGCCGCGATGGCGGCGCGGGTGCCGTTGGCGATGTCGTTGCCGTCGGCGGCGTAGGAGCCGGTCAGCGGGCTCAAGCTGCCGATCTTCAGGGTGGCGGCCGTAGCCGTGCCGGCCATCAGACACATCGCAACCAGGGTCAGGATGACACGTTTCGCACTCATGTTCCGCAAACCTCCTTGCTCATGGTGTCGCCCTAACGGCCGCGACGTGCGGCCTCCCCGGGCGTTTCGCGGCCTGCTTGCCCTGTCGCGCGGACCTGCCGCGACACGGCCTCAAAAAGCCTCAAGCGTGACAAACATTCTCTAACACTATCTCGTAATCGTTTCCCAAAATACGTCGTTAATCAGCCTCGGAGCCGAGGTAAGCCTCGATGACGGCCGGATTGGACCGGACCTCGGCCGGCGCGCCCTGGCAGATGCACACGCCATGGTCCAGCACCACCACCCGATGGCTCACGTTCATGACCACGCTCATGTCGTGCTCGACCAACAGCACATTGACGCCGGTTTTGGCTATGCGCTGGATCATTTCCATGAGCTCCCGGCTCTCGGACGGGTTGAGTCCGGCGGCCGGCTCGTCGAGCAAAATGGTGGTGGGATCGGAGCCCAAGGCCCGGGCGATCTCCAGGCGGCGCTGGAGGCCGTAGGGCAGGTTCTTGGCCACGGCGTCGGCATGGGCGGCCAGGCCCACGAAATCCAGGGCGGCCATGGCCCGCTCGCGCACGGCCCGTTCCTCGGCCCGCTGACGCCCCGTGCGCAGCACCGAGCCGACCACCCCGGAGCGGGTGCGGCAGTGGCGCGCCACCATGACGTTTTCCAGGGCGGTCATGGCGGTAAACAGCCGAATATTCTGAAACGTGCGGGCAATGCCCCGGGCCAGGATATGGTGGGGGCGCAGGCCGGAAATGGTCCGGCCGTCGTAGGCCACGGACCCGCCGGAAATCTTGTAAACGCCCGTTATGACGTTAAATATCGTCGTCTTGCCGGCGCCGTTGGGGCCAATGAGGCTCACGATCTCGCCGGGACGCAGATCGAAGGACACTTCCGTGAGGGCTTGGAGCCCGCCGAAGTGGACACTGACATCGGTTAGACACAGGTGGGCCATGGGATTGACTCTATACGAAAAAATCACAAGAAAAAAAAGGGGAAATTTTCAGGGAGTCCGTTGGGTTACCGCTTGGGCCGGCAATGCCCCCGAACCGTGGGCAAGAATAAAAAGCGCTCGGAAATCCTTAACAAAAAAGTCTAAAAAACAACAATCCGCCGCCCGCCCGGAAGGCGTTTGCCTCCCGGACGGACGGCGGATCAGGCGACGAAAAAAATGCTTCGCCGCCGGCCGATATTTGGTTTTTTGCTAATTTCGCAAAACAATCATCTGTCCGTCCCCTGCCCGTTTCAGGCCAGGATGGCCTCCAGGGCCTCGGCAAAGGCCTTGAGGTCGTCCTGCTCGACCACCAAGGGCGGCAGCAGGCGCAGCACCGTGTCCTGGGTCAGGTTGCACACGAAGCCTTTGTCCAAAAGCGCCTTCCAGACGTCCGCGCCCGGGAAGGTCAGCTCGATGCCGAGCATCAGCCCCAGGCCCCGGATCTCGGCGATCTTGCCCGGCCGGCGCTCGGCCACCTCGGCGAACAGGGCCTTGGCGAAATCGCCCAGGCGCTGCGCCCGCTCGGCCAGCTTGTCGCGGTTCATGATCTCGATGGTCTTGGACGCCGCCGCCGACACCAGTGCGCCGCCGCCGAAGGTCGTGGCGTGGGAACCGGGAGCGAACCCGGCCGCCACCTCGTCCGTGGCCAGCACCGCGCCCATGGGCAGGCCGTTGGCCAGGGCCTTGGAGCAGCTGAAGACGTCGGGGGTCAGGCCGTAATTCTGGAAGGCCCAGAACTTGCCGGTGCGGCACATGCCGGTCTGCACCTCGTCGATCATGAACAGGATGTCGCGCTGGCGGCACAGGGCCTGGACCGCCTCCAGATAGGCCTTGGGGAACGGCTTCACGCCGCCCTCGCCCTGGATGCACTCCAACAGCACCGCCGCCGTCTTGTCGCTGACGGCCGCGCGCAGGGCCTCGATGTCGCCGGCCTCCACCGTGGTGAAGCCCTCGGGCAGCGGATCGAAACCGAACTTGATCTTGTCCTGGCCGGTGGCGGTCAGGGTCGCCAGCGTCCGGCCGTGGAAGGACTTGGTCAGGGTGATGATCTCGTAGGCGTCGCGGTTTTTCACCGTGCGCATATAACGCCGGGCCAGCTTGATGGCCCCTTCGTTGGCCTCGGCTCCGGAATTGCAGAAAAACACCTTGCCCATGTGGCAGGTGGCCTTGAGGGCCTCGGCCAGCTCGACCTGCTCGCGCTGATAAAACACGTTGCTCACGTGCACGAGCTTACGGGCCTGTTGCGCCACCACGTCGGCCACCTCGGGATGGCAATGCCCCAGGTTGCACACCGCGATGCCGGCCAGCAAGTCCACATACTCGCGGCCGTCGAGATCGCGCATACGGCAACCGCCGGCCGAGGCCACGGCCAACGGATACCGGCCATAGGTGCTCATGACGGACGCCTGCTCCCGCGCCTTCAGCGCGTCAAACGCTTCACTCATCGCGATCCTCCTTACGGGACGTGAATTCCCGGGGGAGGGAACCCCCTTTTTGCAAAAAGGGGG
>JAEZMB010000005.1 GCA_023435825.1 Pseudomonadota bacterium
TTTTTTTAAATAGGGGGGGCCCCCCCCCCACACCCCTCCTCCCCTAAAAACTTTCCACGGGAGGGTTAAGTGACTTGTGTTGTGCCTTTGAGGCTATACCCCCGGCGGGGCACGGGTTCAAGGGTCGCGGGAGGCAAAAAAGGACTCAGCCCATGCCGAATTCGGACGGGGGCGGGATGTCGGAGAGGTTCTCGAAGGCCGTGGATTCCTTGAGGAACAGCAACTTGACCATGCCCGTGGGACCGTTTCGCTGCTTGCCGATGATGACCTCGGCCACGTTGTCCTCGGGGGTGAGCTCTTCCTTTTTCTTGTAGGCGGCGGCGCGGTAGAGAAAGATGATGACGTCGGCGTCCTGTTCGATAGCCCCGGATTCGCGCAGGTCGGACATCATGGGGCGCTTGTCGGCGCGTTCCTCGACCTTGCGGTTGAGCTGCGACAGGGCCACCACCGGCACGTGCAGCTCCTTGGCCAGGGCTTTGAGGCTGCGGGAGATGTCGGAAATTTCCTGCTCGCGGGAATCAATGTGGCGCGAGGCGCGCATGAGCTGGAGGTAGTCCACCATGATGAGCCCCAGGCCGTGCTCGGCCTTGAGGCGGCGGCAGCGGGCGCGCAGGTCCATGGTGGTGATGGCCGGGGTGTCGTCCACGAAAATGGGCGAGGCGGACAGATGGTTGGCCGCGTCGTAGAGCCGCGACCAGTCCTCGTCATCGAGGCGCGCCCGGCGCAGCTTGGCCAGATCGACCTTGCCCCAGCAGCACAGCATGCGCTGCATGATCTGCTCCATGGACATTTCCAGCGAAAAAACGGCCGTGGGAATGGCCGACATGGCGGCGGCGCGCATGGCCACGTTCATGGCAAAGGCGGTCTTGCCCATGGACGGGCGGCCGGCCACGATGATGAGATCGGAGGGCTGGAGACCGGCGGTCATCTCGTCGAACTGGTAGTAGCCCGAGGCCACGCCGGTGACGAGTTCCTTGTTCTCCATGCGCTGTTCGATCTGCTCGAACACGTTGTGGATGATGTCCTTGGAGGACTTCAGCCCCTTGGTGGCCTTGGAGTCGGCGATGGAAAAGATGGCCTGTTCGGAGGCGTCCAGAAGCTGTTCGGTGGTCTGGGCCCCTTCGTAACAGCTGCTGATGATGTCCACGGCGGTGCTGATGAGCCGGCGCTGGACGGATTTTTCGCGAACGATCTCGGCGTGGTGCTGAGCGTTGGCGGCCGAGACCGTGGCCGAGGCCAGTTCGGCCAGATAGGCCGGGCCGCCGACCTCGTCGAGCTTGCCCGAGGCGCGCAGGGCTTCGGCCAGGGACACGAGGTCCACCGGGGCGTTGCGCCGGGCCAGATCGAGGATGGCCTGATAGATGAAGCGGTGGGCCGGGGAGTAGAAATCGTCCTCGCCGATGACGTCGACGAGATTGAAAAGCGTGGCGTTTTTGAGGAGAATCCCCCCCAGAACCGACTGTTCGGCTTCGAGATTCTGGGGGGGAACTTTTCGCAGGACGTCGGAAGAGACCCGCTCCAGGGCCTGCCCGGTCAGCGGTTCGCCGCTTCCCGAGCCGGCGGCTCTGGCGTTACGCGGTTTCTTCCGTGGAGTTTCCATCGGCTTCGGCCTGGGCTTCGGCCACCGGAGCGGCTTCGGCGATTTCTTCATCCTCGGGGCCGCCCTGGCGCACCACCGAGACCTTCACGGAGCCGCGCAGCTCGGGCAGGAGCTTCACGGGAACATCATAGTGACCCAGCGACCGGATGGGCTCGGCCAGGACGATCTTCTTGCGGTCGATGTCGAAACCGAGTTCGGCCAGCTTGTCGGCGATGATGGCGGTGGTGACGGAGCCGTAAAGCTTGGCGCCTTCGCCCACGCGCACTTCGATGACGATGGCGATTTCAGCCAGGCGGTTGGCCAGGCCCTGGGCATCGGCGATCAGGGCGTCACGCTTGGCCTGGAGCTTCTTGCGCTCGTTTTCGAAACGGCGCAGGTTGGCCTCGGAGGCCAGCATGGCCAGGCCCTGGGGGATCAGATAGTTGCGGCCGTAGCCGGGCTTGACCGAGACTTTGTCGCCAAGACGGCCCAGATTTTCCACGTCCGCGCGCAAAATGAGTTCCATGGCTTCCCTACCTTACATCTTCTTCAGGTGTTCGGCGCTGTGCGTGGCCGTGTAGTACAAGAGGGCCATCTGGCGGGCGCGCTTGATCTCAAGGGTCAGGCGACGCTGGCACTTGGCGCAGGTGCCGGTGATGCGCCGGGCGATGATCTTGCCGCGATCCGTGATGAAATCCTTCAGGATGTCCGGACGCTTGTAATCAACGGGCAGGTTCTTGTTGGCGCAAAAACGGCAGAACTTCTTTTTCGGGGTGAACTTTTTCTTAAAGGCCATGGCTAGGCTCCCTCAGGCACGTATTTGTCGGCAAGCTTGACGGTGATGAACTTCATGACGCCGTCGGTGATCCGCACAATGCGTTCGAATTCGGCGATGGCCGTGGCCGGGGCGGCGAATTCGAAACGGGTGTAGTGGCCGCGGGTCTTTTTCTGCACCGGATAGGCCAGATCCTTCATGCCCCACTCGTCAACGCTGAGCATGGTGGTTCCCTGGCGCTCGAGAACACCCTTGAGGTTCTCGACGATCTCCTGCCGATTGTCCGTCGCCAGCTCCGGGGAGAGCAGCAACAAGGCTTCGTACTTCCGCATGGTTCCTCCTTTTGGTCCATGGCCCTTCCTCCGGGACGGCTGTCCTCCGGGAAGAGCAAGGCGAAGGGGAGTCGTTAGTCGCCCACCCCGCTTTTGTCAAGCCCCAGACGCGAGGATAACGGCCGCGACGCCGCCCGGCCTGGCCCCAGGAAACGCCGTCTTGCCAAGGCGACCGGCCCCGTCTACATAAGCGCACGGCGCAAGCGCGCCAAGCGCCCTTTCCGGGCGGCCGAGGTAGCCATGCGCATCCGCGCCAAACTGCTCATCATCCTGCTTGCCCTGGTGCTGCCGCCGCTGGTCGCCGTCAGCTACTACGCCCTGCGCGAAGCCCGGCTTCTCGGCGACGAGCTGGCAACCCGGGCCGCCCAGTCCTTCAAGCACGCCGCCGAGGCCGAACTGGCGCTCATGGTGGACCTCATCGGCGAGGACGTGGGCGACAACCGGCTGCTGCTCGAACTGGCCCAGTCCATGCTCGCCACGGACGCGGCCCGCATGTTGGAATCCCCGCCCCAGCCCCCCGAACCGGGGCTGACGCCATCCCTGAGCGCCCCGCCCGAAACCGGCGAAACCCAACTCCGGGCGTCCGGCGCGCCCCTGCTCCGTCTGGCCCCGACATTCGCCACCCTGCAGGCCCGTCTGGCCGACAACCTGCTGTGGGCCTACATCGCCCTGCCGGACGGGGTCATGGCCACGGCTCCGAGCCATGGCCCCATGCCGGCCGGCTACGACGCCCGCACCCGGCCCTGGTTCCAAGCGGCCCTAAACGCCGGACACCCGGTCTGGACCATCCTCGTCGATGCCGCCACGGGACGTTTGACGGCCACGGTTTCCGGCCCGGTTCGCGGCCGCGACGGCAGGATTCTCGCCGTGGCCGGCATCGACGCGCCCCTGGAAGCCATGCTGCCGGAAAGCGACTTGTCGCGCCGCTGGGGGGACGGGGTGCGGGCCTCCTTCGTGCGCCTGGAGGCGGGACGGCTGGAGCTCATCGGCAACCGCGACTTCCTGGACCCGGCGCTGGGTTGGAAAACGCCGATGACGCCCACGCCGCTGGCCATCGACAACGCCGACGGCCAGGCCGCCTTGCTCCAGGCCATGGAGCGCCGCCAGGCGGCGTTGGTGGAGTTGTCCATCGGCGGCGAGGAATTCTTCGCCGCCCTGCGCCCTTTTACCGAGGCCCCGGCCGGGCTGCTCGTGCTGGTGCCCCGGCAGGCCGTGCTGCATCAGGCCGATTCGGCCGAGTCGGCCATCCTGGAGCGCACCCAGGCCATGATGGCCGTGGTGGCGGGCATCACGCTGCTTGGCGTCGGCGCGGCGGTGGTGCTGGCCTTTTTCGGGTCCAGAGCCGTGACCCGGCCGCTGACCGGGCTGACCGTGGCGGCCGGCAAGCTGGCCGAGGGCGATCTCGACGCCCGGGCTCCGGCCGGCGGACGCGACGAACTGGGGCAGCTCGCGGCGGCGTTCAATGCCATGGCCCCCAAGCTGGCCGAGCGGATGCGGCTCAAGCAGGACATGCTCTTGGCCAAGGAAGTGCAGCAAAACCTGCTGCCCAAGGCCCCGCCCCATCTGCCTGGGCTGGACATGGCCGGGGCGACGATTTTTTGCGACGAGACCGGCGGCGACTATTTCGATTACCTCGCCTTTGCCGAAACGCCCCATGGCGGCTGCGACGTCATCGTGGGCGACGCCACCGGGCATGGCATCGCGGCGGCGTTGTTCATGGCCACGGGCCGGGCGCTGTTGCGCGGCGGACAGGGCGTGGGCTGCGGCCCGGCGGCCCTGCTCACCCTGGCCAACGTGCTGCTGTGCCAGGATACGGCCGATTCCGGGCGCTTCATCACGCTCTACTGCCTGCGTCTGGAAGGCGGGGGCCTGGCCCCGTGCGGCCGGCTGACCTGGGCCCGGGCCGGCCACGATCCGGCCATGGTCTACGACCCGGCCAGCGATGAGTTCATCGAACTGCTCGGCCCTGGCCTGCCCCTTGGCGTTGTGCCGGACCACGTCTACGCCGAGCAGAGCTGTTCGGGCCTGACTCCGGGGCAGGTGCTGCTCCTGGGCACCGACGGCATCTGGGAGGCCCGCGACACCGGGGACGCCATGTACGGCAAGGACCGCCTGCGCGCGGTGGTGCGACGCCATGCCGGCGGCACGGCGGCCGAGCTGGTGGCGGCCATCCATGCCGACGTGGCCGCTTTCCAGGCCGGCGCGCCCCGTGACGACGACATCACCGTGGTCGTCATCAAAGCCCTCCCCATCTGACCGGCCTAGCCCCCTCCCCCATGTCGGGAGGTCCAGGAGGGGCTGAGCCCCTCCTGGCCGCCGGAGGCCTCTTCCTCTTTCTCTTTACTTACAAAAACTTACAACCACCGCGCCCGCACCGCGTTGCGGGGCGGCACGGCGGCGTAGCGCAGGGCCGGGTAGCCGAGCATGAGTCCGCCTTCGATGACGCAGCCTTGGGGGATGCCCAGGGTCTTGGCCAGGGCGGCGTCGTTGCGGGCGGCCCGCACGAGGAGTCCGGCCCAGCAGGTTCCCAGGCCCCGGGCCACGGCGGCCAGTTCCATGAAGGTGAGCGCGATGCCGCAGTCGGCCGCGCCGTAGGGGGCGTCGGCCGGGGCATAGGCCACGGCCAGGGCCGGCGCGCCGCGCAGGAAGGCGTCGCGGCCTTCGTTCCACATGGCCGAATACTTGGGCCGGGTGCCGGCGGCGGCGAAATACGCGGCGTTCATGGCCGCCAGTTCATGGACCTTGGCCGGGTCCACGGTGACGCACCAGCCCACTTCCTGGGCGTTGGAGGCGGTCGGGGCGAAGCGGGCCACGTCGAGGAGCGCTTCCATGGTTTCCCGGGCCACGGGCGTATTCTTATAGGCCCGAATGGACCGGCGGCCGCGCAACATGCCGTCCACGATCTCGGGCTCGGGCCAGTGGCGCAGGACTTTGGTCATGGCGGCCGGATCGATCCGGCTGATGGTCAGGGCGGACTTGGGGCACACGGCCACGCAGTGGCCGCAGGCGATGCACAGTTTTTCCTCGACGACCACGGGCCGGCCATCGACGCCGGCCTCCAGGCAGCCGCTCGGGCAGACGGCGGCGCACAGGCCGTCGGCGTTGCACCGCTCGTTATCCAGGGTCAAAAATGCCATGGCAAACCTCCAGGGAAGCGCCCGCCAGGTCGGCGCAGCGCCAGGATGGAGCCAGGGTATGCCCCTTGGGCGGTTTTGCAAGCAGGCACGGAAAAGTTGCGTGATACCCCGCAGGAAACCGGCAGACGTTCCCGGGAGGCAGCCGAGGCGACAACGATTGTCGCGGCCTACGCCAGAATGGGCGCGGCCGCGACGGCCGTCGGCTTCCCGGAGGGGTGGGTGCGCGAAGTCGGGCTTCGCGGCTGGGGCGTGCCTTTGGGAGACAAGCGCCACGCCGCCAGTCTGAACCGCGCCGGGCCGCCCAGGGCCAAAAGAGCAGTTACAGCCAGATCATGCGCACGGCCTTGGCCTGGGCGGCCTGCTGCTCCAGTAGCGGTTGGCCGAGGACCAGGGCGGCGTGGACCAGGTGTCCCTGGGGCATGGACAGGGCAGCGGCCAGGGCCGGATCGACGGCGGCGGCCTGAACCAGCGCGCCGACGCAGCACGTGCCGAGGCCAGCCGAGGCGGCGGCCCATTCCAACCGGGCCATGGCCTCCCGGCAGGCGGCGGCGGCCAGGGAGTCGCCGGCCGGACCGTGGACCACGGCCAGATGCGGCGCGCCGTGCAGGGTCAACTGGCGCACGTCGGCGGACGGATTCGGCCCGTCGAGGAGCGCGCCTTCCCGGCGCATCCAGGCGGCCAACAAACCGGCCAGACGGTCCATGGCGGCCGGGGATTCGACCATGACGAAACGCGCCCGGCCGTGGAGATCGTTCGCGGCGGCCGTGGCCACGAGTTGCCGCAACAGCGCCATGGAAACGCCCTTGGCCACATAACGGCGGGCGGCCTGGCGGGCTTTGATGAAGGCGGCCTGCTCCTGGCCGACGATCTTGCCCTGGCCCCCGACGCACCAAGTGGACGCGGCGCGTGGCCGATCCTGCCCAGCAGACGACGCATCCCGGGCATCTTGCGTGTTGCCGGAGCCGACAGTGTTGTCGTAAAAAGGAACTCCCCGGATGTACATGGCAGGTTTTTGCGTAGACTGACCGGCGGCTGGCGTAAGGGACATGGCGTTTCTCCTGGTTCAGAGGATTCAGGCCATGCTGTACAGACTCCGCACCAGTCCCACAATACGTCGTTTTTAGTCAGAAACGTGATCCGTTTCCTTTTGTCTGCCGGTATAACGGGTTTTTTCCTTGAATTTCTTTTTTTGCCGACGTATGTTTAACACAACATTTTCGGGGAGGCTTCATGCGGGCTCTGGTAGTGGATGACGATCCGGCCAGCCGGCAAGTGCTGGCGGCGCATCTGGGCGGCTTGGCCGAGTGCGTGCTGTGCGAATCGGGCGCTTCGGCCGTGTCGGCCGTGGCCGAGGCCATTGTCGAGGGCAACCCCTTTGACGTGGTCTTTCTCGACATCATCATGCCCCACATGGACGGCCACGAGACCCTGGCCCAGATCCGCGAAACCGAGGAAACCGCCTGTCTGCCGCCTGCCGACCGGGCCAAGGCCGTCATGGTCACCTCCATGGACGATGAGGCCAACACCCTAAACGCCCTGTTCGACGGCCAGGTCGCGGCCTATCTCATCAAGCCGGCCAACCGTTCCCAACTCCTGGACAAGCTCTCCATTCTCGGCCTGTTGCCGTCCTGACGGCTGTCCCAGGGAGCCTCGCCTTCCGCCGCCCCCCAGGGACGCCTCGCCTTCCATCGCCGCCAGCGACGGCCAAGGGCTTCGCCTTGGGCGGCCACGGCGTTCCTCTGTGCCTCGTGTCGCGTCCACGCGCAACGCCTCCGGCCCTGTGCGGACTGCAGGCCAAGCCTACTGTTATTTTCGTAATGCTGCGATCGGCTTTTCAAGAGGCCCGACGCGTGGCCGCACCGTGACGCCGTCTCCCGGGTTGTGCAGGCCCAGGCGTTTGCCGCAGTGTGGCCCAGGCCCCTCAGGTTTTCAGGAATCTTCCCGGACGGCCGACAAAAAACGCCCGACAGGACCGTGGTCCCGCCGGGCGCGATGGTTCGTTTGGCCGCCGCTTGGCGATCAGCGCAGGTACTTGAGGAAAGGGCTGTCCGGCGTCAAGAAGAGCCGGCTGTTCTTGGCGAAGGCCTTGTTGTAGGCTTCCAGACTGCGGGTGAAACCGAAAAAGTCCGGAGCCTTGCTCACGGCCTCGGCCCACACGGCGGCGGCTTCGGCGTCGCCCTGGCCGCGCAGCACCTCGGCCTGGCGCTCGGCTTCGGCCAGCAGCACGGCCCGTTCCTTGTCGGCGCCCGACTTGATCTTCTCCATCTCTTCCCAGCCCTCGGACCGGTAGAGCTTGGCCTGGCGCTCGCGCTCGGCCTGCATCCGCCCGTAGATGGCCTGGGCGTTTTCCGGCGGCAGATCGGTGCGCTTGATGCGCACGTCCACCACTTCGATGCCGTACGGCGACAGCAGCCGCGAGGACTTGGTGGTCACCTCGCCCATGATGACGTCGCGCTTGGTGGAAACGACGTCGAGCAGCGTATACTGGCCCAGGGCCACGCGCAGCTCGGCGTAGATGATGTCGTCCAGGCGGGCCGTGGCCCGGGACAGGGTGCGCAGGGTCCGGTAGAACTGCAAGGGGTCGGTGATGCGCCAGCGGGCGTAGTTGTCGACCACCAGGTTCTTCTTGTCCAGGGTCAGCACTTCGGCCGTCTTGGCGTCGTATTCCATGAGCCGGGCGTCGAAGTAGACCACGTTTTGCACAAAGGGCAGCTTGAAATGCAGGCCCGGCTTGATGGGGCCGTCCACGGGCTTGCCGAGCTGCAGCACGATGGCCGTCTCGGTCTGGTCCACCACGTAGATGGACTGGGAAACGGCCACGGCCACGAGAAAGGCGACCACAATCCCGATGACAAGCGACGTTTTCACTGCGCGCCTCCCTTGGCCTTGGCCGGTCCCGCGGGCGGGGCGGCCGGGGTTTCGGGAGCCTTGTGTCCGGGCCTTACCGCGTCCAGGGGCAGATAGGGCACGGCCTGCCGGGCCGCCTCGTCGCTCATGATGAGCTTGTCCAGCTCGGGGTTGGCCAAAAGCGTTTCCATGCCTTCGATGTACAGCCGCTGCCGGGTCACGGCCGGAGCCTTGTCGTATTCGGTGCGCAGGGCCGTGAAGCGGTCCGCGCCGCCCTTGGCCCGGCGGATGACCTGCTCCCGGTAGGCCCCGGCCTCGTTGATGATGGCCGCCGAACGGCCCCGGGCCTTGGGCAGGATGTCGTTGGAATAGGCGTCGGCCTCGTTGATGAAGCGGATCTTATCTTCCCGGGCGCTGGCCACGTCCTTGAAGGCGTCCACCACCTGCTTGGGCGGATGCACGTCCTGAAGCTGCACGGCCACCACTTCCACGCCGCAGCCGTAACGCTGGAGCATGGCCTGAAGCACGCGTTTGGTGTCGTCTTGGACCGTGACCTTGCCCGAGGTGAGCACGGTGTCGATCTTGGCGTCGCCGATGACCTCGCGCATGGCCGCCTCGGCCGCGCTTTTGACGGTTTCGTCCGGCCGGTCCACCTTGAAGAGGTAGTCCACGGGGTTGCTGATCTGATACTGGACGATGAACTGCACGTCGACGATGTTTTCATCCCCGGTGAGCATGAGCGATTCCTCGGGAACCGCCCGGGCCTGGGTGGTCATGCCGTCGCGGGAGGAGGAGCGGAAGCCCACTTCCACCCGGCGCACCTGGGAAACTTTCGGGGTCTTTACGGTCTCGATGGGAAACGGTAAATGGTAGTGCGGCCCCGGTCCGGTGGAATAGGCGTACGCGCCGAAGCGCTGCACCACGCCGGCCTCGTCGGGTTCCACGATGTAGATGCCGCTGGCCGCCCACAAGAGCACCAGGACGCCGATGATGATTTTGGGGCCGCCGGGCAGCCGTTTTTTCATATCCGACAATCTGTCGGCCAGGTCCTCGCCAAGCCGTCCAGGGTCCGGAATCGGAGATCCCTGGCGGCGTTTTTGCTCCGAGAGCTTGTCCCAATCCCAGTTCATCCTGAACGAATAGGGGACAACGCCGGGGCAGGTCAAGGGACGGCCGGACGCGAAACCCGCCTCGCCATATACAGGAGACCGCATGAAACCGATCACGCCCGCGCCGTTTCGGGCCTATGACATCAGGGGAATCGTCGACGTCGATTTTGATGAGGAATGGGTGGAACGCCTGGGCCGGGCGCTTGGGACGTTTTTCCTGCGCCGGGGCCACAGCCAGGCCGTGGTTGGCCACGACTGCCGCCTGACCTCGCCGGGCTACCAGGCCCAGCTGGCCGCCGGGCTGGCTTCCTGCGGCGTGGACGTGGTCTGCCTGGGCATGGTCCCCAGCCCCGTCTTCTACTACGCCGTCAAGGCCCTGGGCCGCCGGGCCGGCGCGGTGGTGACGGCCAGCCACAATCCTTCGGAATTCAACGGATTCAAGATCTGGTCCGGGGAAACCACCATCCACACCGACGACATCCGGGAAATCTACGACATCATGGCCGCCGGGGAATTTCCCTCGGGCGCGGGCATCGTGTGCGAGCACGACATCAAGCCGTCGTACATCGAACACGTGGCCGAGCAGATGGTGCTACCCCGGACCGTCTCGGTGGTGGTGGACGGCGGCAACGGCGCCGGCGGGCTTGTCTGCTGCGACGTGCTGCGCCAGGCCGGCGCGCGGGTCACCCCGCTCTACTGTGAGCCCGACGGCCGCTTCCCCAACCACCATCCCGACCCCGTCATCCACAAGAACATCGCCGATCTGGCCGCCCGGGTCGTGGCCGAGGGCGCGGACTTCGGCGTGGGCCTCGACGGCGACGCCGACCGCATCGGCGTGGTGGACAACACCGGCCGGCTCCTCTACGGCGACCAGCTCCTGGCCATCTACGCCCGGGCCGTGCTCCAAAACCACCCCGGGGCCACGGTCATCGGCGAGGTCAAGTGCAGCCATCTGCTTTATAAAGACATCGCCGCCCACGACGGCGATCCGCTCATGGCCGCCACCGGCCATTCGCTCATCAAATCCAAGATGCGCGAGACCGGGGCCATCCTGGCCGGCGAGATGAGCGGCCACATGTTTTTCGCCGACCGCTACTACGGTTTCGACGACGCCATCTACGCCGCCGCCCGGCTGGCCGAAATCGTGGCCGCCTCGTCCACGCCGCTGTCCGAGATGCTGGCCGACTGGCCGGCCACGGTCAACACGCCGGAAATCCGCGTCGATTGTCCCGACGCCGTCAAGTTCGCCGTGGTGGACAAGGCCAAACAGCACTTCGCCAATGGTTACGACGTCATCGACGTGGACGGCGTGCGCCTGACCTTCCCGGACGGCTGGGGCCTGCTTCGCGCCTCCAACACCCAGCCGGCCCTGGTGGTGCGTTTCGAGGCCGAAAACGAGACGCGCCTGGAGGAAATCCGCTGGCTCATCGAGGAGCCGGTGGCGGCCTGGATCAAGGAACTTTCCTAGGGTCGCGGCCACGAAAAGCCCATAGGGCATTTGCAGACAACACATTGAAACGATAGTTTTTATTAAAAAACTATCGTATTTATCAAGGGACGCGACACGACAACCGCGTCCTGGTCAACATACGCCCGTCGTTTTGCCGAAAACCATGGTCTGGGTGTGCTGTCGGGAAAAACGTCAGGCTTTTCCAAGGACGCGCCTGTTCGTCCCGACCCGACCATGCCCGTGTCCGCCGGACGGTCGGCCGCAACCCGGCCCGGCCGTCCGGCGACTCCCCGTCAACGCCCCGGAGGAGACATGCGACACGCCTTCCCGTCCCGCCTGCTGGCCGTTGCCATCGCCCTGCTGCCGTGGGCGGCTCCAACCCTGACCCTGGCCCAGGACTACCGGCCAAACGCCGCCCTGGGCGAACTGCTGGCCCACACGCCCTACGTCAAAAGCGGAACCAATCCCGGCGGCGGCAACGTCCTGGAAAACAGCTGCATCTACAAGGACAGCTTCTCCATCAGCCCGTCCAAGATCGTGCTGGATCGCTGCGACGTGGCCGGAGCCGTGGCGGAATTCACGGCCAAGAACGGGCCGCCCGATCTGGTGTCCGAGGCCCCCGGCGGCAAGAAGGTGCTGGAGTACCGCCTGCTGCATGGCGGCAACAGCTACTTCGTCAAGATCTACGTGGCCTGCGGCGGCACGAAGACCGAGGTTTTCGCCGTGTCCGAGTGCAAGGAGGAAAAAAACCGGGTCAAGCCCGGACCGCCCAAGGACGACCGGGCCTTCTGGAAAAAGATACTGCCCTACTAGGGGAGCGCTCCTTGAAGGAATCGATAGTATTGCCAAAAAACTTCATCTTTCTAACCTGTTGCCTGTGAAATCACCCTTGTGCTTTTCGTGAACGCGACACAAGGGCGCGCAGCCGTGAAAAACCGGGAGACCCCGCCTTGACGCCTGGCCATTTGCCCCCGGGCGCGATTGCGGCTATACAACGGTGAAACCAGACCACCGGACACCACCGCATGCGCATATTCAAATGGCTCTTCCTGCTCGCCCTCCTCGCCGCCGGGGGCTACTACGGTTACAAACACTACACCAAAAAGCCCGAACCGCCCCGGGTCATCGCCACGGCCGAGGCCAGCCTGGGCAATGTGCGCAAGGTGCTGGAAGCCACGGGCATCATCAAGGCCCAGGTCGGGGCCATCGTCAAGATCGGCGCCCGGGCCACGGGCACCATCAAGGAAATGAACGTCAAGGTCGGCGACGAGGTCAAGCGCGACCAGCTCATCGCCGTCATCGACTCCCGGGAGCTGCGTGCCCAACTCGACGAGGCCGAGGCCAAGCTGGCCAGGGCCAATGCCGAGCTGTCCCAGGTCGAGACCGTCTACCCCCGCCGCATCGCCGAGGCCGAGGCCGAATTGCGCCTGTCCCAGGCCAAGTACGACTACGCCGCCTCCACCCTCAAGCGCCAGGACGAGCTTTTCCGCAAGGAACTCGTGGCCCGCGACGTCCTGGACGCCGCCCGCCGCGACAGCCTCGTCAGCCAAAACGAGGTGCTGGCCCGCCAGGCTTCGCTGGTGCGGGTGCAGACGGAATTCGAAAAGGAACTGCTCAAGGCGCAAAAGGTCCGCGACGAGGCCCAGGCCGTCATCGATTCGGCCAACACCAAGATTTCCTACACCCGCATCGTCAGCCCCATCGACGGCGTGGTGTCCATGGTCACCTCTCAGGCCGGCGAGACCGTGGTGGCCGGCCTGCAGGTGGCCAATCTCATCACCGTGCTCGACCCCAGCCGCCTGGAAATGTGGATCTACGTGGACGAGACCGACGTCGGCCAGGTCAAGGCCGGCATGGCCGTGGAATTTAGGGTGGACGCCTACCCGGGCACGACCTTCAAGGGCAGCGTCGACCAGATCTATCCCCAGCCCGAAATCCGCGACAACATCGTCTATTATCAGGCCCTGGTGCGCCTGGACCCGGCCGAATCGACCAAGCTGCGCCCGGAGATGACCACCCAGTGCCAGATCGTGGTGCAGGAGAAAAAAGGCGTGCTGGTCATTCCCAACGCGGCCCTCAAATGGATCGGCGACAAGCAGGTGGTCTTCGCCGTGACCGAGGGCGGCGGCGTGCGCGAGGTCCAGCCCAAGCTCGGCCTGGAAGGGCTTAACGAAACCGAGATCCTCGAAGGCCTTGCCCCCGGTGAGAAGGTGGCCACCCAGATCGTGCTGCCGGGCCTGGCCGCGCCCACGATCAACGCGCCCAAGGCCAACCGTCCGGGCGGCGGTCGATGACCGGGCAGACCGCTTCCGGCCAGGGCGAGCCGCTTATCCGCCTGACCGACGTCACCCGGGCCTATGTCATGGGCGGCGTGACCAACACCGTGCTCTCCGGGGTGACGCTTGATATCGCGGCCGGGGAATTCGCAGCCATCATGGGGCCGTCGGGCTCGGGCAAGTCCACCCTGCTCCACATCCTGGGCCTGCTCGACCGCCCGACCGCAGGCAGCTACCGGCTGCGCGGCCAAGAGACCGGCGCGCTTTCCGACGACGCCCTGTCCCATCTGCGAAACCAGGCCATCGGCTTCGTGTTCCAGAGCTTCTACCTCATCCCCTACGCCACCGCCCTGGACAATGTGCTGCTCCCGGGACTCTACAGCGATGCCCCGCGCGCGGCCCTTGTGCGGCGGGCGGGTGAACTCCTGGACAAGGTCGGGCTGACGGCCCAGGCCCGCCACAAGCCCTCCCAGCTCTCCGGCGGCCAGCAGCAACGCGTGGCCCTGGCGAGGTCGCTTATAAACGACCCGGATCTCATTTTGGCCGACGAACCCACCGGCCAGCTCGATTCCGGCACCAGCCGCGAAATCATGGAACTCCTCGCCGCCATCAACCGCGACGCCGGCAAGACGGTCATTGTCGTCACCCACGACCCGGACACCGCCGCCTACGCCCGCCGCCAGATTCTCGTGACCGACGGCCGTGTGGCGCGTTCTTAGCCGCTATCCGCGCCTGCTGTGGCGTCTGCAAGGCCTGGCCGGCCAAGCCATCCTGGCCCACAAGGCGCGCAGCTGCTTTGTCGTGGCCGCCGTGGCCATGGGCATCGCGGCGCTCACCGTCATCGTCGCCTCGGTGGACGGCGCGCGGCGCAAGGCCCTGGAGATCGTTGATTTCTTCGGCCCGGACGCGGTGCTGGTCCTTGGCGGCGACATCGAGAACCGGCCCGTGGGCCAGCGCCTCAACACGTTGACCTGGTCCGACGCCCGGGCCATCGCCCGCTCGCTCCCCGGGGCCTACGCCGTGCTGCCCATGCGCTCGGTGCGGGCCGTGACGCTGCGCTACGGCAACAAGAACCACGAAGCACCGACCGTGGTCGGGGCCACGGAGAACTACGCCGCCACCTGGAACTGGCCCCTGTCCGAAGGCCGCGACCTGTCGGCCGACGACATCGCCCATGGGGCCAAGGTGGCGCTCATTGGCGACGCCCCGGCCAAGGCCCTTTTCGGCGACGCCTCGCCCATCGGCCGCACGGTCATGGTGAAGAACCTGCCCGTGCAGATCGTCGGGCGGCTGTCCTACCGGGGCTTTACCGGCGGCGGCTCGGACGTGTCCGTGGACGACCGCCTCATCATGCCCATCTCCACCCTGACCCAGCGTTTCAACCTGGACCGCAACTACTTCCGGGGCCTGCGGGTGCGCTTCCACGACCCGGACCTCATCGAAGCCCACATGGAGAACCTGCGCGCCCTGCTGCGCCATGAGCACAAGCTCGGCCCCACCATCCCCGACGACTTCACCATCATGTCGGCCAGCGAGATTCTCAAGTTTCTCACCGCCTTCACCGGCGGGCTGGTGGCCTTTCTCGGGGTCACGGCCGGGGTGGCCATCCTGGTCGGCGGTTTCGTGCTGGCCAACCTCATGTTCCTGGGCGTCAGCGAACGGCGCGTGGAGATCGGGCTGCGCAAGGCTGTGGGGGCCACATCCGGGACCATCCTCGTCCAGTTTCTGTCCGAGGCCGTCTACCTGACCCTGGCCGGGGCCATCCTTGGCATGGGCCTGGGAGTGGGCTTGGGCGAATCCCTGTCACGCCTGGGAATGCTGGAACTGCGCCTGTCGCCCAAGATCTTTGTCCTGTCCCTGGCCGCGGCCCTGGCCATCGCCCTGGCCTTTGGTCTGCGCCCGGCCCGCAAGGCGGCCGGCCTCGACCCCATCGAGGCCCTGCGCGGCGGCGGCGAATAGCCGCCAGCCCGGCCCCGGCCAAGGACGTTTTCACGACCTGCCGCCCTCATGCCGCGTCCACGAAAAGCGCCTATGGCGTTTCGTTGGCAACAGGCGAGCATCCTCGATCTTCTTCAACAATACGCTCGTCGTTTTTAAGGGACGCGCCGCGCCGCCCTCCTGCCGCCCTTCCCTTCCGGTCCCCGTGAGCAGGCCATCCCGGCAACGCCCGTTGCTCCCCATTCCCTGGAATCCTTCACAGCAATATCCACTTTTCGTGGAAAAATACTTGTCTTTTCCACACCAAACATCAGACAAAAAGACTTGATATCAGCTGCATAGGGAAAGTCCGTTGACTTTTTCCACAGAGGCACGACATCTGCACAGTTCCGGCCAAACCCAACAGGATGTCCCATGCCGTATCCGATCCTGCCCCATTCGTGCCGCGTTCTTGCCCTGTGCCTGCTTGCCCTGGGAGCTTGGCCGAGCGCCACCCTCGCCGCCGTCGACAACGCCATAGCCTATGCCGATCCCTACGCCGCCTGGAACAAGGCCGGTCTGCGCACCCCGCCGCCGACGCCGGTGCAGACCGTTTCCGTGCGCGACTACGGCGCCGTGGGCGACGGCCAGCACGACGACAGCGCCGCCTTCGACAGCGCCATGGCCGCCGTGGCCAAGCCCGGCGTGGTCGCCATCCCGGCCGGAACCTACCGTCTCACCCGTACGCTGACGCCGGCAAGCGGCGTGGTCCTTCGCGGCGAAGGGGCCAAGGCCTCCTTCCTGGTCTTCAACATGGGGGGCAGCGCCGATCCGCTTATCGACTTCACCACCTACAACTCCCGTAGCTGGTCCAGCCTGACCCAGGACGCGCCGCTTGGCGCGACGGCCATGACCCTGGCCAGCGCCTCGGGCATCGTCGTGGGCGACGTCATGGAGATCGAGCAGCAAAACGATCCGGCCAAGATGTACACCAACCCGGAGTGGAACCAGGACTGGGCCCAGAGCGTGGTCGGCCAATTCGCGGTCGTCACGGCCATATCGGGCAAGACCGTGTCCCTGGACAGGCCCCTTCGCGCCGCCTACGCCCCGAGCCTGTCCGCCCGGGCCAGGGTCTACCGCATGGGGAAAAACGTCGGCATCGAGGACTTGGCCATTCGCCGGGAAGACCCGAGCAGCGGCAGCGGCGACACCATCCACTTCAAGTACGCCTTTAACTGCTGGGTGCGCCGGGTGGAAAGCCTCGACACCGTCAGCGCCCATGTCTACGCCGAGTCCTCGGCCGCCATCGAGGTGCGGGATTCCACCTTCAAGCGCTCCCACGACTACGGCGACGGCGGGCGCGGCTACGGCGTGAACCTGGGCCGCCACGTGTCCGACTGCCTGGTCGAAAACAACGTCTTCAACACCTTGCGCCACGCCATGGTGGTCAGCCAGGGCGCCAACGGCAACGTGTTCGGCTACAACGCCTCCAGCGTTCGCCGCTGCGAGACCGATGCCTGGACGCCCTGCGACATCTCGATCCATGGGCACTATCCGTTCCGCAATCTTTTCGAAGGCAATCTCGTCGAGGAAATCGACGTCACCGACTACTGGGGGCCGGCCGGACCGGGCAACGTGTTCCTGCGCAATGTGGTCAGCCAGGAAGGCGTCGAAATCATGGACGCTTCCCACGATCAGGCGGTGCTTGGAAACCTGCTGCTGTCCGGCGGACCGCTGCGGGTGGAGTCGGGCATCACCGGCGTCGTGCTCGCCGCCAACACCATCCTGCCGGCAACCAGCCCCGACGGCAGCTGCGACGTCACGGCCGTGCCGGACAGCCTCTATCTTGCCGCCAAGCCTTCCTTTTTCGCTTCCACTTCCTGGCCCTTGCTGGCCGACGGCCAGACCGCCAATCCGGCCTCCCTGCGCGCCGCGGGAACCTCGCCTTCGCCGCAACAGCCAAACACCGGCCTTGTTATCGCCATCAACCAGCTGTTGTTGCAGTGAATCACCCAGCCCAGTAGCCCTCCCCAGCCCTCACCGGGCTGACCCGCCTGTCCGGCCAGGACGCCCAACCGCCATCCGCGCCCAAGGACGCCTGCGCCCGTCAGCGCGGCACAGGCCGCAGCCCAACAGGCCCGGGCCGGCGACGACTCCAGCCGTCCCAGCTTGCCCGCGCCAGCAAGAACAAAGGCCGGACGCGTTCCCGCGTCCGGCCCATGACAATCGTTTGGTGGAAGCCTAGAACCGCTCGAAGTCGTCGTCCCGGGCGTCGAGGTCGATACCCACGCCTGCGGCGGACTTGTTCGTCGCGGTGGACGAACGCGCTCCCGCAGCCGGTCGCCGGCCCGCCGCCGGCAGGGCCTTGACCGGGCGATAGGCCGTGCGTCGGGCCGTGGCCCCGTCCACCCGGAAAAAGGCCATGGTGGACTGGAGCTGTTCGGCCTGGCTCGAAAGCTCTTCCGAGGTGGAGGCCATTTCCTCGGAGGCCGAGGCGTTTTGCTGCACCACCTGGTCAAGCTGCTGGATGGCCCGGTTGATCTGGTCGGCTCCGGAATTCTGCTCCTGGCTGGCGGCGGCGATTTCCTGCACGAGATCGGCCGTGCGCTGGATGTCGGGCACCATCTTGGTGAGCATGGAACCGGCCCGTTCGGCCACCTGGACGCTGGAGGACGAGAGTTCGGAGATCTCGGCGGCGGCGGAACCGCTGCGCTCGGCCAGCTTGCGCACTTCGGCCGCGACCACGGCGAAGCCCTTGCCGTGCTCGCCGGCCCGGGCCGCCTCGATGGCGGCGTTAAGGGCGAGCAAGTTGGTCTGGCGGGCGATTTCCTCGATGATGGAAATCTTCTCGGCGATGTTCTTCATGGCCGCCACGGCCGAGACCACGGCTTCGCCGCCCTCACGGGCGTCCTGGGCGGCCTTGACGGCGATGGACTGGGTCTGCTGGGCGTTTTCGGCGTTCTGCTTGATGTTGGAGCTCATCTCTTCCATGGACGAGGAGATTTCCTCGACGCTGGCCGCCTGTTCGGTGGCCCCCTGGGACATGCTCTGGGCCGAGGCCGAAAGTTCCTCGGAACCCGAGGCCACGTTTTCCGAGGCCGACTGCACCTCGGCCACGACCTCGCGCAGCTTGCCCACCATCTCGTTGAGGGACGCGGCCAAAACGCCCATCTCGTCCTTCTGGTCGATGTCGAGCAGGCGGGTGAAATCGCCCTCGGCCATGGCCTTGGCGAATCCCACGCCCTTGATGACCGGGCCGGTGATGGCCTTGGTCAGGAAGACGGCGATGACCACGCCCAGGAGCAACGCCACGGCCAGCCCGCCGAGCATCACCGAGGAGGCGGTCCCGAGGCTCTCCACGGCGTCGGTGGCGATCTTTCTGGTGGCGTCCATGGCGGCCTTGGCGGTTTCCTCGGCCGCGTCCTGGACAGCGTTGGCGGCCTCCAGCCGCTTGGCCGCGATATCCTGGAGGGCCTTGAAATTGTCCAGATAATCCATGAGGGCTTGGCGGTATTTCTGGGAAGCGTCGCGGATGGCGGCGAGCTGGCGAATGTTGCCCTCGTCGCGGGTCTTGGCTCGGATGGCGTCTATGGCCTGATCCAGCGGGCCAAACGCCTTGACGGCATCTTCGATGTGGCGAGGATCGCGGTAGAGCTGACCACGGTAGTTTTCTATCCGAATGGCGTTGATGGCGCTGACGGCATCACTCGCGCCGTCAATCTTCTCGGCGCGCTCCAAAAGCCCGGCGGCGGCGACGCCTGAGCCGATCTCCTCACGGATCTTTTTCTGTTGGTTATCGAGATACGATTGGCTGTTCTTGACGATCTCCGCCGCTGCACTGTCCAGAATCTTGCGCACCCCGGCGATGGCCTCGATGCGGGCATGGGTGTCGGCGATGAGCTTCTCGTATTCGGTGGCCTTGGCCTGGGCTTTGGTCACGTTGTCGCGCAAGTGCACCAGTTGGGAGTACTTGTCGGCATGGGCCTTGGCCTCGGCCAGGGAGCGTTTGAGGTCAGCGAAATTGCGCATGCCGGCGTCAAACTGTTTCTTGTCCTCGGTGTAGCCGTAACTGCGCATTTCCAGCATGGTCTGCAAGGCGGCCCGCTCGACGCTGTTGGCGACGGCCAGTTCCGGGATGTACTCTTGCACCAGCCGGGTGGATTGCCCTTCCACGCTGCGCATGTTGAGCACGGCCATGCCGCCCAGGGCACAGGCGATGGCGATCAGGAGTCCAAAACCGATGCTGATTTTGACGCCAAGCTTCAAGTTCTTCACTGCCGGCCTCCCCTTGACGTGGTGGTATCCCGCGCTTTTCAGTTTCTGATACGGATTCGGGACCTGGGCGCGGTCGTCCTCGGATTGTTTGTTTCTGGCCTATTTTGATGCCTCTTGCAACGCAAACCTCACACTTTTACGGACATGGACCATTGCCTGCGTTTCCAGTAGGAAATGCCGTACGGGAGTTACGCCATGAAAGGCTTTTTATACGATCTGTTGTTGGCTGGACGTCTGGCCCGCCGCGAGCTGCGGGCCGGGCTGCGGGGATTCGGCGTTTTCGTGGCCTGCCTGGCCCTGGGCGTGGCCGCCGTGGCCGGCTCCAAAAGCCTGTCCGCCGCCTATCTGGCCGGCGTGGCCGAGGATGCCGCCGCCCTGCTTGGCGGCGACCTCGAAGTCGCCTTGTCCCTGCGCCCGGCCGTGCCCGAAGAGCGCGACGCCCTGGCTGCCCTCGGCACGGTCTCTCACGTGGTCACCATGCAGACCATGGCCAGGGCACGAAACGACAACGCCGGCCGCGCCCTGGCCGCGCTCAAGGCCGTGGACGAAACCTATCCGTTATACGGGACCCTTGATCTGTCGCCGCCCATGCCCATCGACCAAGCCCTGGGCCCGCGAAACGGCCTGCCTGGCGCGGTGGCCGCCCCGGAACTGCTTGGCCGCCTGGGCGCGCGGGTGGGCGACGTCATACTGGTCGCCGATGTGCCCCTTGAAATTCGGGCGACCATCGTACGCGAACCGGATGCGTCAACGGGCCTGGTGTCGCTGGGGCCGCGCCTGCTCGTGGCCCAGAAAGCCCTGGACGGCACGGGCCTTATCGGCCCGGGCATGTTCACCCGCCACGCCTATCGGGTAAAGCTCCCGCCAGGGGCCGACGCCAAGGCCGTCGCCGCCCATTTGCAGGACGCCTTTCCCAAGACCGGCTGGCGCGTGCGCGATCTGGCCTCGGCCCAGCCCGGGCTGACCCGTTTCATGGACCGGCTCGGGGCCGTCACCGGCCTGGTCGGGCTGGCTTCGCTGCTTCTTGGCGGCATCGGCGTGTCCCAGGCCGTGGCCGGTTATCTGGGAGGCCGCGAAGGCTCCATCGCGGCGCTCAAGTGCCTGGGCGCGCCCCGAAGGGTGGTGGTTTGGACCTATCTGCTGGCCGTGGCCGCCCAGGGCTGCCTGGGCATTGGCATCGGCCTGGCCGTTGGCGCGGCGTTGCCGCCGCTGCTTGCCCCCCTGGCGGCCGGAGCGCTGCCGGTGCGCCTGCCGCCAGGCCCCTACCCCGAAGCCCTGGCCCTGGCCGCCGCCTTTGGGGCGTTGGCCGTTTTGGCCTTTTCCCTGCCCCATCTCATGCAGGCCGGCCGAGTCTCGCCCCTGCTCCTGTTTCGGGGCTACGCCCCGGCCGGCAACGGCCGCCTGCCCTGGCGCGACGCCCTGCCGGGGATGATCGCCCTGGCCGGGCTTTTCGCCCTGGCCGTGTTGGCCACACCCAACCGCCGGCTGGGCCTGGGCTTTGTCGTGGCCGCCCTGGGCGCGGCGGTCATCTTCCGGCTGCTGGCGGCGGCCACGGTGCGGCTTATGCGGCTGGCCCCGCTGCATCGCCCCGGGCTTTTCTCCCTGGCCCTCCGGGCCGTGGCCCGGCCCGGCAACCAGGTGGCCCGGGTCCTGGCCGCCCTGGGCCTCGGGCTTTCCACCCTGGCCGCCATGACCCAGGTGGAAGCCAATTTCCGCCAGGCCTTTGTGGAAGACATCCCCAAGACCGCGCCGGACTACTTTTTCGTGGATGTCCAACCCAACCAGCTGCCGGCGTTCCTGGAGACGGCCCGAGGCGTGGCCGGCGTCACCCGGGTGGACGCCTCGCCCATGATCCGAGGGCGCGTGGTGGCGCTCAACGGCGAGGCCCCGGAGGAGTCGCGGGTCAGCGAAGACGTGCGCTGGGCCGTTTCGGGCGACAGGGGACTGTCGTTCGCCGCGGCCATGCCCGAAGGCACGCGCCTGATCGAGGGGGCATGGTGGCCGCCGGACTATGCCGGCGAACCGCTGGTCTCGGTGGAGGAGGCCGTGGCCAAGGGTATCGGCGTCGGGGTCGGCGACACGGTGACGGTCAATGTGCTCGGCCGGGAGATCACGGCCCGGATCGCCAGTCTTCGCCGGGTCAACTGGCTGACCCTTGGCATCAACTATGTTTTTGTCTTTTCGCCAAACGCCCTGGACGGGCTGCCCGCCACCTGGCTGGCCACGGCCTACACCGACAAGGCCGCCGGCAAAGCCCCGGGCGAGGCGGTCTTCGCCGCCGTCACGGAACGCTTCCCCAATGTCACGGTGGTCGGCATCGGCGACGCCCTGACCGAGGTTCTGGCCGTGGCCGACAAGGTGTCCTCGGCCGTACGAGCCGCCGCCGCAGCCACCCTCGGGGCGGGACTGCTCGTCCTCGTCCAGTCCCTGGCCGCCGGGCTGCGACGACGGGCCTACGAAACCGTGATCTACAAGGTCTGCGGCGCGACCCGGCGGGACATCATGACGGTGCTGTGTCTGGAAAACGCCCTGCTCGGGCTGTTGGCCGGTCTCGTGGCCCTGGCCGTGGGCACGGCCGTGTCGTTCGGGTTTACGACGTATTTCATGGAACTGCCGTTTTCGGTCTTTGCCGGCCCGGCCGCGCTGGTGGTGGCCGCCGCCGCCGCCCTGACCCTGGTTTTCGGCTCGGCCGGGGCCTTTGCCATGCTCTCCAGGCGGGCCTTGCCGTATCTGCGAAACGAATAGGCGCGATCAGTCGCCGCCGGCCGGCCGCTCGGGCATATGGGCGCGCCGCTCGGCTTCGATGCGATCGTAGACGGCCAACTGGCGCGGGGACAATGTCGGCCGCACGCGATCGTCGATGCGGCTGAGCACGGCGTCGATCTCCGGACGCATACGGCCCAGGGCCAGATCGAATTCGCGCCGGCCATTCTCCCAGGCCTCCAGATACACGCGGCGCTGCTCGGGACTCAGGTCCAGTCGACGCATGGATTCGTCGGCAAACCGCTTGCGCACGTCCTCAAAGCCGGCCCCGTCGCTGGCCCGCCTGTCCAGCAACGCCTGACGGCTGGAAAGCAGCCACCCAAGGCCGATGCCGACGATCAGAACGGCGAGAAGGCTTCCCGCTCCAAATTGCCGTGAACCTTCAACCATGGTCTTTCTCCAAAAACGCTTTGAGCTTTCGCCGAGCCCGAAAGGCCCGGACCTTGACGTTGACCCGGGTCAGTCCCGTCAGTTCCGCCACTTCCTCGACGGTTTTGCCCTCCAGGCCGAGCAGCGCGACCAAGAGGCGGTCCTTGGGGCCAAGCACGGCCATGGCCGCCTCCAGACGCCGCCTGGCCTCACGGGCCTCGCGCCGGGCCGCTTCGCCTTCGTCGGGCAAGGTGTCCTCCAGGCCGCTCACCAGCCCGTCCTCGATCTTGCGCCGGCGCAGCCAGTCGATGCAGGTGTTGGCGGCGATACGGTGCAGCCAGCCGCGAAACATGCCCCAGTCCCGCAGGCCGCCCAGATTCAGGTAGGCCTTGACGAACACTTCCTGGGCCAGATCCTCGACCCCGGCCGCATCATGGCAAAACCGGGCGGCCAGATGGGCCACGCCCGGCCAGTGCCGGGCGACCAACGCGGCAAAAGCCCGCTGGTCGCCCTCGAAGGCCGCCCGGGCCAAGGCGGCGTCGTCAATGCCTTCCAGACGCGGCCGGGGACGGCCGGACACGCCGCCCAACCGAACGCCTTTTTCACCAACACGGGTCGTCATGCAGCAAGCCTCCGCCAACGCCCCTCCCCAGGCGCGTTTGCCTGGTCAGGCGTCGAGCGCGGCCCATCGGTTACACGCCCGCCTCGACAAGCCGCGCCCGGCAGGCTATCTGCTCTGCCGGCGGCCGCACCCGGCCGCACGCCGCCTCCCGGAGCGAGCCATGCCCCTTGCCGCTGACACGAACATCTACCTCATCGGCCCCCGCGCCTCGGGCAAGACCACACTGGGCCGCAAACTGGCCGAAAGCCTTGGCCGCGCCTTTGTCGATCTCGACGCCCGGTTCGTCGAGGCGCGCGGCGAAACCATCGCTGACCTGGTGGCCCGGGAAGGCTGGGATGCCTTCCGACAGGCCGAGGCCGAAATTCTGGCTGAAACCGCCGCAAAAAAAGGGCTGGTCGCGGCCACCGGCGGCGGCGTGGTGCTGCTGCCGGAAAACCGGGCCATCCTGGCCAAGGGGCTGGTGCTGTATCTCCAGGCCCACCCCGACCGCCTGGCCGAACGCCTCATGGCCGATCTCAACCCGGACCAGCGCCCCAACCTGACGCAGCTTGGCCTCAAAGAGGAAATCGTGGCCACCTTGGCCGAACGCGAACCCCTCTATTTCTCCCTGGCCCATGCCTGCCTACCCGAACACCCCATCGACGAATTGCTGGAATATACGCTGCGCGCGCTGAAAATGTTCGGTTAACCGCCCATCATTGTTATGTCCCTGGCTTTCAGCCGCCTTTTGCGTCGATCCTTTGCGGCGCGAAAGGCGGCTTGTTCTTGTGACGACCAGCACAAGCCGCCTTTTGCAAACGGATACTGGACTTCACCCTTCGACTATTATACCAAAATTCTCATCACCATTCCCGAGGAGCAAAGACCGCCATGAAGAGCATCCGGACGACTATCGCCGTATTCCTAGGAACTGTTGTTCTTCTGATACAATCTTTGCTCATCGTTTTCGTTGCCAAATCTATCTACACCACCAGCATCAGCAACTCAAAGCATGAGATGACCATATTGGCCGACACCTTGGCCAAGTCCACCAAGGAATTCGGCGAGCAACTCATGGAACCCATGCGTGGTGCGTCAAAGATACCGGCGGTGCGTGAGTTTTTGGTCACCGGAGCCAACGCCGAGCAAGTGCAGCAAATCATCAGCGCCATGTCCCAGGCCTCGGATAATGTGAACACCTGCTACGTCTTCGACAAGCAAGGCAACCAGGTGGTGCTCATGGCCCAGGGCAAGCCCATGAAACCCAACGCCCTGGCGGATCGGGGCTATATCCAGGACGCCCTGGCCGGCAAGGACGGCTACAGCGACGTACCGACCAAGAGCATCGCCACCGGCAAGCTCATCGTCAGCGTCACCGCCCCGATCAAAGACGACAAAGGCGTTGTCCTGGGCGGCGTCGGCATGTCCTATCTTTTGGAAGATGTCATTGAAACCTACATCGCCGGAACCCGGATCGGCGCAACCGGCTACCCTTTCCTGCTTTCGCCCAAGGGCATCATGATCGGCCACCCCGACAAGAGCCTGCTGCTGCAGGATTTCCGGCAAAAAGACGGCACGGCCGCCATGCTGGCCTCGCCCAAGGGCGAAGAAATCATCCTGTTCGGCTCGGAGCCTAAGCAGGTCGTCTGGACCCGGGTGCCCCTGTGGAACTGGGTGTTGGGATTTTCCATGAGCACGGCCGAGATTGAGGCCACAGCGGCCAGGCAACGTGATTTCATGATCCTGCTCGGCGCGGGAGCCATCCTGGCCCTGATCGCGGCGGCGCTGCTGGCCATGGACCGCATCGTCGTACGCCCCTTGCGCCACATCGAGGAATACGCCTCCGAGGTCGCCCGGGGCGATCTGGACAAATCCCTGGCCCTGACAAGCCGCAACGAAATCGGCAAGCTGGCCGACAGCCTGAAGGCCATGGTCGGGACGCTCAAAAACAAGATTGGCGAAGCCGACGACCAGAAGCGTCTGGCCCAGGAGGAATCCGCGCGGGCCGCCGAGGCCACGGCCCTGGCCGAGCAGGCCAAGGCCCAGGCCGATACCGCCCGGGCCGAAACCATGCTCCAGGCCGCCGGCAAACTGGAGCAGGTCGTGGCCGCCCTGCAGCACGCCGCCCGCGACATGGCCGCCCAGATCGACGCCTCCAGCCACGGCGCCCAGGACCAGTCGGCCCGGGTCGGCGAAACCGCCACCGCCATGGAACAGATGAACGCCACCGTGCTGGAAGTGGCCCGAAACGCCTCCCAGGCGGCCGGATCGGCCGACAACGCCCGGGAAAAAGCCGTGGAAGGGGCCAAGGTCGTGGCCGAGGTCGTGCGCGGCATCGGGGAGGTACAGGCCCAGGCCCTGCAACTCAAGACCGACATGGGGTCCCTTGGCCAGCAGGCCCAGGGCATCGGTCAGATCTTAAACGTCATCTCCGACATCGCCGACCAGACCAACTTGCTGGCCTTAAACGCCGCCATCGAGGCGGCCCGGGCCGGCGAGGCCGGGCGCGGCTTCGCCGTGGTCGCCGACGAGGTCCGCAAACTGGCCGAGAAGACCATGACCGCCACCAAGGAAGTCGGCGAGGCCATCACCGGCATCCAGAACGGCGCGGACCAGAACATCCGCAACGTGGACCTGGCCGTGCGGAAAATCGACGCGGCAACCGACCAGGCCGACCTGTCCGGCAAGGCCCTGCGCGCCATCGTGGAACTCGTGGCCGTGACCACCGACCAGGTCCGGGCCATTGCCGCCGCCGCCGAGGAACAATCCTCGGCCAGCGAGGAGATCAACCGTTCCATTGAGGATGTCAGCCGCATCTCCGCCGAAACGACCCAGGCCATGGACCAGGCGGCCGGCTCCGTGGAGGCCCTGGCCCGGCAAGTCGAGGTGCTCACGGAACTCATCACGGCCATGCAGCAGGAAGGCGGCGGCCGCGCGCCCCGCGCCTTGGCCGCCCGTTAAGCCCGGCCCTAAGGCCCTTAACTGGCCCACGCTAAAAGGGGGAACGCGCGTCGCTATGACGCGCGTCCCCCCTTTTCGTGGGCTTTTGGCGGACGGGCTTAGAGCCAGTCGAGGCCGATGACGTGAACGGCCAGCGGCCCGTGCACGCCGCGCACATAAACGAATTCGATGTCGCCGGTGCTGGACACGCCCGAGACGCAGTTCAGCGCGCTGGGCATGGGTCCCTGCCCCACCCGTTCCAGCATGGTCGGCAGATCGGGCACAAGCCGCGACTTGGCCACAAAGGCCAGATGCAGGCGCGGCACCAGCGGCGTGCCGCGCTCCCTGCCCGGGGCGGCGGCCAGGACCAGGCTGCCGGTGGCGCACAGGGCGTAAGCCACGGCCGTGACGCCGAGGTCCACGGCGGCCAGACCCGGACAGACGCGCTCGGGCAGTTCTTCCGGGGCAAGGACCGCGACCTTGGCGTCGGCCAGGACGCCGGCGGCCGAGACGGCGTCGAGATCGGGATGGTCCCAGCGCACGGCGGTTTTCACGTCGTTGGCGGCCAGATAGGCGGTCAGCGCCTGCCGGGCTTCCTCGGGGGTGCGGGCCAGCTCGAAGGTGGGGCCAAGGGTGGTCAGCACGGCGGCGAAGCGCTCGAAATCGGCCACGCCCCCGCCCGGTTTGCGGGGAATGGTCGGGGCCGAGACGCGGGGGAAGCCGGCGGCCGTGGCCGCGCGCAGGCGGCCGAGGATGGCGTTTTTGGCGCGCGTTTTCATGCACGTCCTCCCTGAAGGCGCTTAAGCCGGCGGGCAAGGGCCTTGAACCGCCGGGAGAAAGGCCGGGCCAGCCCCGGGAACTCCCGGCAGCGCAGGAAACGGCCCACCGGCGCGTCCGGGGCCACGGCCGCGACCTCGCGCAGCTTGGGGTCAAACAGGCGGCCGACGGCGGCCGCGCCGCCAAACAGGAGCGGATGCCGGGCCAGCAGGCTAAAGGCCGCCACCGGCAGATCGGTTTCAGTCTCCGAAACACGGCGGCGCAGCTTCTGGAGCAGGGCCGGATGGTCGATGCCGGCCGGGCAGGCTTCGGAACAAGCGGCGCAGTGGGTGCAGGCAAACGGCTGGCGCGGATCGCCGGGGTTGTCCTTCAAAAGCGGCGAGATGACCGAACCCATGGGGCCGGGGTAGACCGTGCCGTAGGCGTGGCCGCCAACGCTCTGGTAGACCGGGCAGACGTTGAGGCAGGCCCCGCAGCGGATGCAGCGCAGGATGGAGCGCAGCTTGGGATCGGCCAGGATGTCCGAGCGGCCGTTGTCCAGGATGACCAGATGCATTTCCCTGGGGCCGTCGCGTTCGCCCTCGCGCCGCGCGCCGGTGAAAAAGGACAGATGCACCGGCAGCGTCTGGCCGGTGGCGGCCGGCGGCAGGATGTCCAGGACCACGGCGGCGTCGGCCAGGGTCTCCACCACTTTTTCCAGGGTCATGAGCGCAATGTGGATGGGCGGGCAGGAGCCGGAAAGCCGGATGTTGCCCTCGTTTTCCAGCACCGTCACCGTGCCGGTTTCGGCGATGGCGATGTTGCAGCCGGTGATGCCGGCGTCGGCGGCCAGAAACTTCTGGCGCAGGCTGTCCCGGGCGATGCGGGTCATCTCCGGGATGTCGGTGCTGGTGCGGCCGAACTTGCGGGCGAACAGGTCGGAGACCTGCTCCTTGGACACGTGCAGGGCCGGAGCCAGGATATGCGAGGGGCGCTGGCCGGCCAGCTGGATGATGTACTCGCCAAGGTCGGTCTCCACGGCCTCGATGCCAGCGGCTTGGAGCACCTCGTTGAGCCCCATCTCCTCGCTCACCATGGACTTGCCCTTGACCACGAGCTTCACTCCGCGCTCGGACAGGATGCCGGCCACAAGGGTGGCGGCCGTCTCGGCCGTTTCGGCGTAGTGCACCCGGCCCCCGGCGGCGACGACGCTGGCTTCCAGCTTTTCCAGCAGCTCCGGCAGCTTGGCCAGGGTCTTGTCGCGCACGGCCACGGCCCGGGCCTGGCGCTCGGGGAAATCGGGCATGGCATTGACCGAACGCTGGCGCAGCACGCGGATGTGGCCGATGGCCTTGTGGAGGATGGCCCGGCTTTGGCGGTCGCCAAGGGCCTTGGCCGAAGCCTTGGCGAAATCGTGGGCGGTCTTGGTCATATGCCCTCCCCGGCCAGGACCTCGGCCAGATGCAGGGCCCTTATCGGCAGGTCGCGTTTGGCCATGGCCGAAGCGATGTTGAGCAGGCAGCTCGGCTCGGCGGTGATGACCGCCTCGGCGCCGCTGGCCACGATGTCGTCGATTTTTTCCGCGACAATGGCTTCACTGGCTTCGGGATAGTCGATGCTAAATGCCCCGCCAAAGCCGCAGCAGCGCTCGGGCCGGGCCAGGGGAGTCAGCGTCAGGCCGGCGACCTTGGCCAACAGCGCCTCGGTGGCCGATCCGGCCCCGAGCACCCGGGTGGTCTGGCAGGAGGCGTGCAGGGCGGCGGTCAGGTCGCAGCGCGCCCCGAGGTCGGTCAGCCCCAGGCGTTCGACCAGGAACTGCCCCAGTTCGAAGGTCTTGGCGGCGACTTGGGCGGCCTGTTCCCGAAACGGGTCGTCCTCGGCGAAAAGCGAGGGATAGCGGCGCACCATGGCCGTGCAGGAACCCGAGGGACACACCACAACCGGCGCGTCCTGAAAAATTTCCACAAACCGTCGGGCCAGGGGCCGCACGAGGTCGGCCCGGCCGCGCTTGTAGGCGAACTGGCCGCAACAGGTCTGGCCCTTGGGCAGCATCGGCGTCACGCCGGCCCGGACCAAAACGGCCGTTGTCGCCTCGCCAACGTGCGGCAACACGTGTTCGACCAGACAGGGGATGAAAAGAAACGCTTCCACGAAAAGCCCTCCTTGCAACGGGGCGACACCTTACGCTTTAGACCCGTCGGGTCAAGGCCGTGGGCGGCTTCCCGGCCCGCCCGCTTTACAGGAAGGGGCGTCCGTTGCTATGGACACCCGTTGCAACAGATAAGGAAGCGCCATGAACGAAGCACCCACCGCCACCTTGACCTATGACGGCAAGACGGTCGAAATTCCTGTCATCATTGGTGATCACGTCGAAAAAGCCCTGGATGTGCGCAAGCTGCGCGCCCAGACCGGCTGGATCACTTTTGATCCCGGCTACGCCAACACGGCGGCCTGCAAGTCGGCCATCACCCATATCGACGGCGAAAATGGCGTGGTGCTCTATCGCGGCTACGACCTCGAAGAGCTGGCCGAAAAGGCCACCTTCGTGGAAACGGCCATGCTCATCATGTTCGGCGAGCTGCCGACCCGGGCCGAGCGCGAGGAATTCCGCATCATGCTGCGCGACCAGGAGCTGCTGCACGAGGATCTGCTGAGCCACCTCGACGGCTTTCCGCCCAACGGCCACCCCATGTCCATCCTCTCGGCCATGATCAACGCCATGGGCAGCTACTATCCCGAGCTCTACGACATCGGCTCGCCCGAGGACTTCCGGCTTGCCGCCGCCAAGATCCTCAGCAAGGTGCGCACCATCGCCGCCTTCTCCTACCGCAAATCCCAGGGGTTGCCGCTTAACTACCCCAACCCCAACCTGGATTACTGCCGCAACTTCCTGCACATGATGTTCTCGGTGCCGTTTTGGACCTACCAGGCCCCGGACCCGGTGGTGCGGGCGCTGAGCATCTACATGCTGTGCCACGCCGACCAGGCGCTCGACACCTCCTGCGCCACGGTGCGCATGGTCGGCTCAAGCCAGGCCAACCTGTTCGCCAGCGTGTCGTCGGGCATCTGCGCCCTGTGGGGCCGCCAGCACGGCGGGGCCAGCTCGGCGGCGCTGACCATGTTCGAGGACGTGGTGGCCGGGCGCACCACCGTGGAACGCATCTTCGAGGCCTCCAAGACCAGCGCCGGCCGCCTCATGGGCTTTGGCCAGCGGCTTTTCCACGTGGAAGACCCGCGCGCCCGCATCATCAAGCGCACCTACCAGAATCTCGTGAAAAACGGCTACGCCAAACGTGACGCTTTCCACGACATCGCCCTGGAAATCGAGGAGCGCGCCCTGGCCGACGAGTATTTCGCCTCGCGCCAGCTCTTCCCCAACACCAACTTCTACGCCAGCCTCCTGCTGCGGGCCATCAACATCCCGCCGCGCATGTTCCCGGTCATCACCGCCATCGGCAACATGCCCGGCTGGATCGCTCACTGGAACGAGGAAACCCACTCCCCGGACCAGCGCATCCACCGGCCGCGCCAGGTCTACATGGGCCGCAAGCGCCACGCCTACACGCCCATGGAGAAGCGCAAGTCCTGATTTCCATGCCCTCGCAGGATACCCGTTCGGCCGACGCGCCCCGGCAAAGGCGTCGGCCGACGCCCCAAAACGGCACGCCCGCCCCGGCCGTTGCCGACCTTCCTTTTCGGACCATGCCCCGGCGCTGTCTCGGCCGGATCGCCCATTCCCCGGCCCTGCCAAACCGCCGCCAAGCCCGTGCTGGCGGCCCGGAGATCGTTCATGCGCCCTCACCGTCTCCCGTTGCTGTGCTGTCTGCTCCTGACCCTGCTCCTGGCTGTCCCGACAGTCCGGGCCGCCCAGGACGCCCCGGCCGCCGCCCCGGACAAACCCGCCGAGACCGTCAAAACGCCGGACAAGCCGGCCGACAAACCGGCCGACGCCGCCGCCCAGGCCGATGCCCCCAAGGCGGCGGACAAGCCCACGGCCGAGGGCGTCAAAGACACGCCCAAACCCGACGACAAGCCGGCGGACAAAGCTGCGGACAAGCCCGCGCCCAAGGAAACCGACAAACCGGCGGACAAGCCGGCCCCGGCCAAGACGGGCGACAAAGCCGCCGACAAGCCCGCCGACAAACAAGGCGCGGCCAAGGCTGGCGACAAAGCCGCCGACAAAAACGGCGACAAGACCGAGGCCGAGGCCGACGCCCCCAAGGACTGGCAGGTGCTGCTCTCCATCCACCAGGAATCGGTGATGCAGCAGGCGGCCCGGTTCAAGTCCATGGAAGAGCTTTTGCCCAAAAACGTGCGCAAGTTCCGCGCCGAGCTCTCGGCCCTGGAAGGCAAGCTCGACGAACTGGGACTCATCATCAGCCTGTCCGGCGGCAACCCCTGGGAACTGCGGGCCGTGCTGGGGGATTTCGCCCGCCTGCGCCGGGCCGTGGAGACGCTTATCGCGCCGTCCCAGGAAAGCCGTGACGAGCTCGACAAGATCGCTTCCCGCCTGGATTCCCTCAAGGAGGAATTCGCCAAGCGCCTGGAGGACAACCCCGAGCCGCACATCGCCGACGCCATCGGCTACTACCTGCGCTACATCAAGGGCGTGCGCGCCTCATTGAGCAACGTGCGCAACGCCCAGGAAAAAGAACTCGGCCCGGCCCGGGAGCTGCTCGCCGCCCTGGACAAGGCCGAGGAAGCGCTGCGCCAAAAAATCCCCAAGGCCTGGAAGGCCTACTACTTCACGGCCTCAAACGAACTCTTTTCCCAGAAAGCCTGGAACGATCTGGAAAACCGGTTCCAGCACTGGCTGAAGTCCAACACGTCCATGTGGCGTTCCCTGACCCAGGGATCGGACGCGGCCCGGGCCCAGGCCTCCGGCATCCGAGCCGGCATGGCCTTGGCAGTGCTGCTCGTGGTCGCCGGCATCGCTATCAGCCGGCTGCGCCGCCGTTTTCCCGACCTCTACGCCCCGGGCCGTCTGCGGCTGGTCTGCCTGCTGGCCGGCGGCGGCCTCATCCTGCACTGGGTGGCTGCCGGCGCGCCGCTGCTGCTCCAGGAGATCGGCAACATTCTGGCCGAAATCCTGCTCGCCGCCGGACTGGCCACCTTCTCGCGCTATCTGGCCGAGGCCTCGGGCGCGGCCACGCCCGGCGCGGGCAATCCCCTGCGGGGCCTTTGGGCCATGTTCTCCCTGGGGCTTTTGCTGCAGATCGCCGACATCCCCGAGCCGGCCCTGACCACGGTGTGGATCGTGCTGCTGGCCGCCTTTCTGCTCCTTTACGGCGGTTTCATGCGCCGTTACGCCGGGCCGCTCAAACTGTTTTGCCGGGCCACGCCGGCCCTGACCATGGGGCTGGCCGTCATGGCGGCCCTGGGTTGGCAGCATCTGTCGGTGCTGGCCCTGGCCGGCTGGTTCCTGCTGTTGGCCGCCGTGCAGATCGGGGCCGGACTGTCGCGCATCGTCACCGCCTGGCAGGCCCGGGCCGGCCAGGAAGGCGCTTCAGCGCTGACCCGGGCCATGGTTTCGGGCCTGGGGTTTCCGCTGATTTTCCTGTCGCTGTTCCTGCTGGTCCTCTACTGGTTCTCCACCGAACTGGGCGGCCAGGAACTGTTCATGGAAGCCGTGGGCTTCACCGTGACCATCGGCACGGTGTCGGTGACGCTGGGCCGGCTGGCGCTTATTCTCACCGGCTTTTTCGTCACCCGCTCCACCCTTTTCGCCGTGCGCTCCTTCATCAAGGATCTGCCGCGCCTGCGCCCGGGCATTGATCCGGGCGTGCGCGACGTGCTGGAAACCACCTCGCTGTACGTGCTGTGGGGCGTCTACATCCTCATCTCGCTGTTCCTGCTCGGCTTCTCCTTCACCAGCCTGGCGGTGGTCGCCGGCGGCTTGTCCGTCGGCATCGGCTTTGGCCTGCAAAACATCGTCAACAACTTCGTGGCCGGCCTGATCCTGCTTTTCGGCCGCTCCATCCAGGCCGGGGACACCATCCAGATCGACGCCATCTGGGGGCAAGTGCGCAAGGTCAACATCCGCAACACCGTTGTCCAGACCTTTGACAACGCCACGCTGTTCGTGCCCAACTCCGATCTCATCAGCGGCAAGCTCGTCAACTGGACCCACCGCGACCCGACGGTGCGCCGGGAGATCACCATCGGCGTGGCCTACGGCTCCAACACCGAGAAGGTGCGTCAAATCCTTCTGGATGCCGTGACCGGCCACGAACATGTGTTAAAAACTCCCGCCCCGTCGGTGCAGTTCACCAACTTTGGCGAGAGTTCCCTGGACTTCAAGCTGCTGTTTTGGGTGGACAACGTCAATGCCGCCGTGGGCACCACCTCCGACATCCGCTTCGCCATCGACCGGCGTTTCCGCGAGGTCGGCATCGACATCCCCTTCCCCCAGCGGGAGGTGCGCATCGTGGCCGGTACGGGCGACCCGGTCCAGGCCGCGGCCAGCGCGGGCGCGGACTAGACCGCTGCATGCCCCGTCGGGCGGCCCTGGGCGTGCCTCGCCCCGGGCCGCTACGACCTTCCCTGGCCCGGCCCGCCGCCTTGGCGACGGGCATTTGCACGGGACAGGCGGACAGTTTTCTGATACGGCTCAAAAAAAGGACGCCGCATGAACCGAAGAGTCCTGCCCCTGGCCTGCCTGGTCCTGGCCCTGGCCGTCGCGCCCGGCTGCAAGAAGACCAAGAGCGCGCCGCCGGCCATGCCGCAATACGACGCCCTCGAACCCGGCCCTGGCGCCAATCCCCTGGAGATCGAGCGCTACCGCCTGGAACAGGAGAAGCGGACCCTGTCCGAGAATTTGAGCGACAACCTCGACCGCATCCAGCGCATCAACGCCCGCCTCATCCAGATCAACATCGAACTGCAGCGCCAGACCAATCCGCATTACTGATGCCGCCCGCGCCAGCCAAGGACCCAGACCCATGTTCGGATTCTCGTCGAAGAAAAAGCCCCGCCTGGACGCCATCACCGCCTTTCTCGGGGCCGGAACCCAGTATCATGGCCAGTTCAATTTCCAGGGCGTCGTGCGTATCGACGGCGGCGTCATCGGCGACATCATCTCCGACGGCGTGCTGGTGCTCGGCGAGGAAGGGCAGGTCGAGGGCAGCATCAGCGTGGGCGAACTCATCGCCAGCGGCAGCGTGCGCGGCGACGTCACGGCCAGCCGGCGCGTCATCCTCAACAAGACGGCCAGACTGACCGGCAACATCCAGACCCCGTCGGTGGTCATCGAGGACGGGGCCATGCTCAACGGCCAACTGCGCATGACCGAGGCCGAGGCCGTGATTCTGGCCGAGGGCGTCGCTCCCTGCGCCCTGCCCGGGCAGCCGGCCGACGACGTCACGGAAACGACGTCATGAAGGGGTTGCCAAAAGGGCCTCGTCCGATTAATGGCAAAACGCCGTCACCCGCCCCCGTTTAAGGAGTCCCGTCCCCATGGGCCAATTTTTCCCCGATGCCGACCAGTTTCCCCTTGAAGACCAGATCAAGCACCTTGGCGACGACGAGTTGCTCGATTTCTGGGAAGAGACCCAGTACATTGAGCGTATGCTCGTGGAAGAGGAAAATCCCGAAGCCGACCATTCCCAAGAGTACGAACGGGTGATCCTCCAAGAGCTGATGCTGCGCACCTGCCGCCGCCGCGCCCTGGTTAGCGAACGCTAGCCCGGGGCGTCGCCGCTCTGGCGCGAAAGCCGCGCCGGTGCTTCGCCCGTTTTCCTGTCCCGCTCCATCTCTGCACTTCCTTTCTTTTGTCACGCGCATGTTGACGGCAATGGGTTGGCCCGAAAGGGTTCGCTCGCACTTCGTCACGCCCTCGCGGCGGCGCGGCGCCAGTATCCCCATGGGGATTTCTTGCCGACAACGATTCTGTCCAGGGCAAAATCTAGGCGCAGGGACTGGACCGCTCAAGCGGCTCCACGGCCAGCCGAAAACCCATGCTCCGCAACAAAGCCGTCAGGCTACGCAATTCGGGATTACCCCGCTTAGATAAGGTCCGATAAAGCTGCGTGGCGTTGAGTTCTGAGGCCTTGGCCACGGCAGAGACACCGCCAACCGCCTTGGCCATCTGCCGCAGCGTCACCAGCAATTCCCCCTGATCGCCATCGGCCAAGATCGCGTTGAGGGTGGCCGCCGCCGCCGCCGGATCGTCGCGGAACAGTTCCACCATAGCGTCGTCATGGCTACGGTCTTTCATCTCGTGCACTCCTTCAATCCTTACGGTTCCGCCAGTCCCACCAGCAGGCGCACGCTCGATCAATATCGGCGTTCTGCGTCCGCTTAGTACCGCCGCAAAGCAGCAACATCATCGTCTTGCCCGACTGGGCGTAATACACGCGATAGCCAGGCCCTACGTCGATCCGCAACTCGAACACCCCGTCGCGCACCGGCTTGCAATCACCGAACTGACCTTGCTCCAAGCGGTTTAAACGCCGAATAATCGCAACCTTGGCGGTCATGTCGCGCAGCTTTCGCAACCACTCGTCTATCAGGTCTTTGCCGTCAGGGGCGAGGTAGTGGCGTATCTCGAACATGAAACTAAATTCGTTTTTAAACGAGTACTTGTCAAGAGCGTTTTAGCCACTCTTCCACTGATGAGACGACTATTTGTTTATGCCTGACAGGAGGCAGGCCGCATCTGGTTACTTAACTAGGCGCGAAGAAACGGCTTATCCGGCCACGAAATAAACCAGGGTCTTGCGAATTTTTCCGTGGTCTATCAGTCAGGCATAACCACTTAGTACACACCTGCGCTTCTGTGAAAAAAAAGAGGGCGGTCACCCGCCCTCTTTAAACCGTCAGAAAACCGATCGCCAGCTACATTTTGGGAGCCGGGCGGCCGATGCAGAAGTAGGCCAGGCCGAGGTCGGCCAACAGCTGCGGGGAGTAGAGGTTGCGGCCGTCGAAGATGATCGGGGCCTTGAGCGTCTTCTTGATGCGGCTGAAATCCGGGTTGCGGAACTGGTTCCACTCGGTGACCACGGCCAGGCAGTCGGCCTTGTCCAGCACCGCGTACTGCTCGTCGACCACGGTCAGCAGATCGTTGCCCTTGAAGTGGTCGCGGGTGTTGGGGCCGGCGACGGGGTCGAAGGCCACCACGCGCATGCCGGCGTCGGTCAGGTCGCGGATCAGCTCAAAGGAAGACGCGTCGCGCACGTCGTCGGTGTTGGCCTTAAACGCCAGACCCCACAGGGCCAGGGTCTTGCCCTTCACGCCGCCCTGGGGGGCGAAGTATTCCATGATCCGCTTGCTCAGCACATGCTTCTGGCGCTTGTTGACTTCGTCAACGGCGGCCAGCAGTTCCGGCTCGAAGCCGATCTTGCGGGCGGTGTCGATGAGCGCCTTGACGTCCTTGGGGAAGCACGAGCCGCCGTAGCCCAGGCCCGGGTAGATGAACTGGTAGCCGATGCGGTGGTCGGAACCGATGCCCATGCGCACGTCGCGCACGTCGGCGCCCACTTTCTCGCAGATGTTGGCCACTTCGTTGATAAACGAAATCTTGGTGGCCAGCATGCAGTTGGCGGCGTACTTGGTCATTTCGGCCGAGCGCACGCCCATGACGATGACCTTCTCGCGGCTGCGGGCATAGGGAGCGTACAGGGCCTTCAGGAGTTCGCCGGTGCGGACGTTGTCCGTGCCGACGACCACGCGGTCGGGCTTGAAGAAATCGTTGATGGCGTCGCCTTCCTTAAGGAACTCGGGATTGGACACCACGTCGAATTCGATGATCTCGCCGCGCTTTTTGAGCTCCTCGCCGATGAGCTTGCGCACCTCGTCGGCGGTGCCGACCGGGACAGTGGATTTGTCGACGACGATCTTGTAGTCCTTCATGTTGGCGCCGATGTCCCGGGCCACCTGATAGACGAAGGACAGGTCGCAGGAGCCATCTTCGCGGGGCGGGGTGCCGACGGTGATGAACACGAACAGCGCGTTCTCCATGCCCTCGGCGACCTTGGTGGTGAAACGCAGGCGGCCTTCGGCCACGTTGCGCTTGACCAGCTCGTCAAGTCCCGGTTCGTAGATGTGGACTTTGCCCTGGCGAAGGTTCTCGACGATGGTGGGATTGACGTCCACGCAGCAGACGTCGTTGCCCATCTCGGCAAAACAGGCGGCGCTCACCAGACCAACGTACCCGGTGCCTACGATACAAAGATTCATAAACTATATCTCGTTGTTAGGGTTTCCCCCGCCGGCTCGAAGGGCGGGCGGGGAACGGGGCTGAAGAATATCTGCGCATGGCGGCAGGGCCCCGTCATCGAAGAAAGTTGAACGCACTTACGGATTCGTCGGACCTTTGTCAACAATTCGCGGCCCGCTTCGGCCCGTTCCGCTCAGTTGCCACCCATTTGTAAAACGCTTACCCTTCAATGACACTGTTTTGAAGGAGCGCATCATGCCCTTGCTTGCGGTCAACGTCGATCATGTGGCCACCATCCGCCAGGCCCGGCTGGCCAAGAGCCCGGACCCCGTGGCCGCCGCCGCCCTGGCCGAACTTGGCGGCGCGCGCGCCATCATCGTGCACCTGCGCGAAGACCGCCGCCACATCGGCGACCGCGACGTCCATGTGCTGCGCGAGACCATAAAGACCCGGCTGCACCTGGAAATGGCCGCCACCGAAGAAATGCTCGGCATCGCGCTGAAACGCAAACCCGACATGGTCTGCCTGGTGCCTGAAAAGCGCCAGGAGCTGACCACCGAAGGCGGCCTTGGCGTGTCCGGCCGCGAAGCCGATCTGGCCGTCTACGTGGCCCGGTTGGCCGAGGCCGGCATTCCCACGAGCCTTTTTATTGATCCCGACCCGCGCCAGATCGAGGCTGCCAAAGCCGTTGGCGCGGCCTTCGTGGAGCTGCACACCGGGGCCTTTGCCGACGCGGCCACGCCGGGTGTGCGACAAAAGGAACTCGACCGGCTGCTGGCCGCCATCCCCCTGGCCAAAAGCCAGGGCCTGGGCGTCAACCTCGGCCACGGCCTGGACTACGACAATATCTATGCCTTCAAGGACACGCCGGGCGTCAGCGAATATTCCATCGGCCACAGCATCGTGGCCCGTGCCGTGCTGACCGGCATGGTGGGGGCCGTCTCCACCATGTGCGCCATCATCGACGGATTTCCCGACTAGTGTCGCGCCCCTTACAAAATACGAGAGTATTTTTTAAGAAAAACAAATGGTTTTAGCATGTTAGCTACAAAACACCATATGCGTTTTTCGCGGACGCGACCCTAGCCGCCCATGATCCGGGGGCTTGGCATCGACGTGGTGGAACTCGATCGCATCGAGGCCGCCCTGGCCCGCTTCGGCGCGCGGTTTCTGGCCCGTATCCTGACGCCGGCCGAACGGGCCGCCCTGCCCCCGATACCGCTCACCCGCGCGGCCGGGCTGTTCGCCGCCAAGGAAGCCGCCGCCAAGGCCCTGGGCACGGGTTTTGCCCAGGGCGTGGCCTTCCATACCCTGGAGATCCTCTCCGACGCCGCCGGCCGGCCGGCCCTGACGCTGCACGGCCCGGCCCTGGCCAGGGCCGAGATTCTCGGCGCGACGTCCTGGCATGTGAGCATCAGCCACAGCCGCGACACCGCCGCCGCTGTGGTGGTGCTGGAAGGTTGACCCGCCCCCCCCCCCGCGCTACGCCCCCACTCCCCTGCCATCCGTCCGCAACGACAAGGCCGACGCCATCCATCAAAATGGTGATCGAGGCTGCGCTTCGCCGCAATGCCTGCGGCCGCCGATGCCCGGCGACGTCCAGCCCGGCCGGAACATCCTGTAGTCCGACTCCCGGGCGATGGGCTCCATCGGAATTTCCAGGCGGCTTGGCTTCTGGTTGGTCACGGTGCGGGCGAACCGACCGCCGTCTTGGCCCGGGCCGCCGCGAAAGCCTGTTTGACGGCCTCGACTTCCTGGGGATGGGTGAACATCTCGTAGGCGGTCAGGGCCACGGCCGTGCCGGCCCTGACCGCCGCCTGCCAGCCTTCGGGCGAGCCGGCCGCCTCCCGCATGGCGTCGGAGTGCAGGGCCGTACCCTCGGGCGCGATCTTGAACCACACATTGACCGTGGGATAGGCGTTCCCGACCCGGCCCAGGTCGGAGGAGACGAATTCCGTCCAGTCCTGGAGCTGCCCGGCCTCGACGCCGGCCGCCAACAGCCCGCGCCGGGTTGCCTCGATAAGCGGCGCAACGACCACCGGCGAGGTCAGGGCCACGCGCGGGACGACAAATTCCAATGAAGCCCCTGTGCCGAGCGCCCCGGCTTTGGCGCAGTCGCCAAGGCGGGCGTAGGCGTCGTCCATGGTGGCGGTGTCCAGGGCGCGCACGGCGAATTCCGCCTGGGCCAGCTCCGGCACCACGTTCACCTTGTCCCCGCCCTTGGTCACGATGCCGTGCAGCCGCACGTCCTGGCGCACGTGTTGGCGCAACATGTCGGCGCAGTGGAAGGTCAGCTGGACGGCATTTAAGGCATTGACGCCCTTTTCCGGCGCGGCAGCGGCATGAGAGGCCTTGCCGTGGAAGGTAAACGTGGCCCGTTTCATGGCCAGAAGGCGCTGGTCCAGGCTCCAGCGGTCGGCCGGGTGGGTGATGAGGACCACGTCCGCACCGTTGAAATGGCCGCCTTCCAGGAGCGCCACCTTGCCGCCGCCGGCCGATCCCCGCTCCTCGTCGGGCGTGCCCATGACCACCAGCCGCCCCGGCAGCCCGGGCATGAGCCTGGCCAGGGCGGCGGCGGCCACAAGCCCGCTGCCGGAGATGAGGTTGTGGCCGCAGGAATGGCCGTTGGCCAGGGCGTCGTATTCGAGCATGAGAACGACGGTGGGGCCTGGGGCGTTGCCCGCCATCTCGGCCCGAAACGCCGTCTTGGAAACGCCTCCCGGCACAAGGTCGGCCGGAACCGGCAGATCGCCGGTGACCGTGAACCCAATCCCGGCCAGGGTCTCGCGCAACAGGGCGCTGCTTTGGTGTTCCGCACCGCCCTGCTCCTTGAGGGCAAAGATCCGATCCGCCACGGCTCGGCATGTCGGCTCCACGGCCACCACGCTGTCGATGACCGCATCGGCCCGACCAGCCACGGGACAGGCCAACACCAGCCAAGCCAGGGCGACCAGCAGCGCGGCCATGAGCCGTGCCGCGCCAAAGCGTGCCTTCATGCGCTCTCCTTGTTTCAAGGCCGCAAGCGCGGCCGACGGCCGCCAACATCATTTGATTCCATCCCCATGGCCCCGGGCTGTCCGGGACCACAGCCCCTAGGCCAAAAGCGACGCCGCGTCCCGAACAATCTCGGCGATGGACACGCCGCGCGGACAGGCCGATTCGGCCGGGGAGAAATCCATGGACCCCAACCCGGCGCGCACGCTCTCGGGCAGGCTGGCGAACAGTTCCCGGGCGATCTCCCGCTCGCCGTAGTCGCGGTAGTACATCATGGCCCGCATGACGTCGGCCACGGGCACGGCGCCGCCCATGGCCGCGCCGCAGATGGACGAACACCCGGCGCAGTAGTCGCCGCAGGTGGCCTCGGCGTAGCGGCGCAGGGACTCGAAATCCTCGCTGGCCAGAGCCGTGCGGTCCCGGGCGGCGGCCACGTTGGCCCCGAGGATGGTGAGATTGGGCATTTGCGAGCAGATGGAGGCGATGTCGGGATTGTTCCAGACCGCCCGCAGCTTGGCCTGCTTGTCGGTGAAGCCCTTCTCCAGAAACCGGCCGGCCATGTCGAGTTCGGCCGGGCTGTCGGATTTGACCGGCCCGCCGCCCTGGGTCTTCATGGCCACGACCCCGATGCCGGCCTTTTTGCAGGCGGCAAGCGCCTGGCGCATCTTGCCCTCATGCATGAGGCGGAAGTTGTAGGAGATCATGCAGGCGTCGATCCAGTCTAAACCGGCCGCGCCAAGCAGGCAGTCCTCCATGTTGTTATGGGTGCTGAATCCGAAGTTTTTGATCTTGCCGGCCTTCTTGGCCTTGGCCGCCCAGTCCTTGAGCTGGCCGTCGAGCTCGGCCGGCGACGAGATGGCGTGGATGTAGAAAAGCTCCACATGATCGGTCTTGAGCCGGGCCAAGGCGGCGTCCAGGCGCTCGTCGAAATTGCCGCCCTTGGGGACCAGCTTGGTGGTCAGGACGATTTGCCCCCGCGCCTCGGGATTGCGGGCGAAAAACCGGCCGAAGCCTTCCTCGGACAGGCCGTTGCCGTAGGCCTCGGCCGTGTCCCAGAAATTGATGCCCCAGCCCAGCGCCTGCTTGAGGAGCAGTTGGTTGTTGACCGTGTCGAACATGCCGCCCAGGTTCAAAATCGAGACCTCAAGCCCGGTCTTGCCCAGGGTCCGCCGGGGCATGGCCGCGCCGCCGGCCTCGGGTTTTTCCTCGGCCGCCGCAGCCGCCGTCGGCAGCGCGCCAAGACCGGCCACGGCCAGTCCACCCACGCCCAGGGTCTTCATGAGCTCGCGCCGGGTCAGTCCGGCTTGACGGTCTTTTGCCATGGGAAACCTCCTTTTCAGGCCAACATGCGGCCGGGACCGGACCGCGACTCGTTTTCGCTGGTGACGCGTATGGCCCGAAGGCCGGAAACCGGACACTCGTGTTCGCACATGCCGCAGCCCACGCACCGGGCCGGGTCCACCTGGGGCTGCAGAAGATGGACAAGCACCTCGACCTCGCGCCCCGGGGCGGCTCCGGGCAGGGCAGCGGCCAGGGCCAGCTCGTTCCCGCCGCCGCCGACCAGCCGCACCGGGTTGGCCTCGGGCGCGCCAAGCAGCCGAACGTAATAGTCGCCGCTGGCCGCATTGCCGGGCACGGCCAAGGGCCGGGCCAGGGCCAGGGTCGCTCCGCGCACGCCGGCCAGGGGCAACCGGCCGCCGCGCACCGGCTCGTAGGCCTCGCGCACGAAAATGGCCTTGGGACTGACCGGACAGACCTCCTGGCAGACGATGCACGGCCGGCCCATGGCCCAGGGCAGGCAGCGGGTGCGGTCGACAAGGGCCGTGCCCAGGCGGATGGGGCCGGCGGCGGCATAGTCGCCCTGGCCAAGCTTTTCCTGAAGACTCAGCGGCCGGATGGCTGCCGTGGGGCAGACCTGGCCGCAGGCGATGCAGTTGGGTTGGCAGCCCGAGCGGCCCAGGCGGTAGTTGAGGACCGGCGTCCACAACCCGATCAGCCCGGCCGTTGTGACGGATGGCTGGATGATGTTGGACGGACAGGCCCGCATGCACTGGCCGCAGCGGATGCAGCGGGCCAGGAAGCGCTCCTCGTCCAGGGAGCCGGGCGGACGAATGAGCGAGGGCGAGCGCCCCAGGCCGGCGGCGTCCTCCACCCGCCACAGCGGCGCGCTCATGGCTCCGGCCGCGCCGGCAGCCATAAGCGCCACCGCGCCGCGCCGGGAGAAATCGGGCACGGCCGTTTCCCCGGCGGCCGAGGCCCGGCCGGCAAAGCCGATGCGCCCCGAGGGACAGCGGTCGAGGCAGTTGCAGCACAGCAGGCATTCGCTGACGACAAGGGTCCCGGACGGCCGGCAGCCGCCCTCGCAGTGGGACTCGCACAAGCGGCAGTCGCCGCAGGTCTTGTCCGTAGCCTTGCCGATGCGCCAGGGAGCGACCCGGGCAGCCAGGCCGAAAAGCGCCCCCAGGGGACAGATGAACCGGCAGAAAAATCGGGGCCGCACGGCGTTTAGCGTCAGGATAGCCAGGAACACCAGCCCGATCCACCACACGCCTTCGTAGTGCCGGGGCGCGTCATGGACAACGCCCAGACCAGGGTCAGCCAGGGGCAGCAAGGCCAGATTGACGCTGCGAAACACCAGCGGCAGCGGATCGAGGAGTCCGGTTTGCAGGCCGCCCAAGGCGGCGCAGCCCAGGAAAAAGGCCAGCAAGGCGTATTTGACGGCCTGGGCGCGGCCGGGATGGTTGTCCTCGGCCCGGTCCTTGGGGCCAAGGGTCAGCCGGGCCAGCCAGCCTGTCATCTGGTTGAGCGTCCCCAGCGGACAGATGAAACCGCAGAAAAAGCGGCCGACAAACAACGTCAGAACCAGCACGCCGACGCCCCACAGCAAGGGGGCGTAGAGCGTATGCGTGGCCAGCATGGTCCCCAGGGCGGTCAGCGGGTCCAGGGACAACAGCCAGTTAATGGGCCAGCCGCGCAGTTGCAGGAAGCCGCCCCCCACCGTGGCCACGAGACAAAACCAGACAAACAGCAGCAGGAAAAAGCCTTGGCTGACCCGGCGGGCGACGACGATGCGCATGGCCCTACCCCGCCGCCTTGTCGAGGGAAAGGGTCACCGGGGCCAGGGAGGCCACGTCCATGGTGCCCACCCCGGCCGCCTGGGCCAGGGCCAGATAGGGCAGATCGGCCGGCGTTCGCCCGAGCAGCGCCACGCCGAGCGTGTCGGCGGCCACAGGGTCGACGGAAAAAATCATGGTGTTGGTGGCCTTGAGATCGGCCAGGGAGCCGCCGGTGGGGCCGTTGGCCATCATGGCGCTCACGCCGTCAAGCACGACCAGGGTCGGGCGCAGGAGCTGCCCCAGCTCGGCGATGACGCCGTTTATGTCCTGGTGGAAGATGTTTCGCCGCCCGCCAAGGAGCCCGTAGAAGTTTTTGAGGCTCATGGAGGCCCCGGCCCGCTGGTGGTCCTTGACCGGCGAGAGCGCGATGACCTTGGTGACGCCGGCAAAGGCCCCGGCCAGGACCGGCCAGTCCGTGAGGAGCCGGCCACCGGGCAGGGTCAGGGGCGAAAACAGGGCCGGCCGAGGCAGGAGGATGGTCGCGCCCGAGCTTCGCGCCGCGCCGGCCAGTCCCGAGACCTCGAAACAGCTTTCCGGGCTGTTGATGGGATTGTCGGTGACCAGCACCCGGGTTGCCCCAGCCCCCCTGCAGGCCTCCACGGCGGCGGCCAGCAGGTCGGGGTGGGTGGTGGCCCCGAGGATGGCCGGCGAGGCAAAGGCGGCGTTGACCTTGAGCAGCACGACGTCGCCCCGGGAGACGAAGGCCTCCATGCCGCCCAGGGCCTTGACCCCAAGATCGAACATGGCCTTGCGGTCCGCGCCGTGGACCGTGGCCAGCCGGGGCTGGCCGGCCGGCGGAAGCGCGGTGCGGAAATCGCCCAGACCGGCCAGCACCTTGCCCCCGGCCACGCCCGCCGGCCCCTTGGGGTCGTACAGGGCCGCGCCAAGGCCCCCGGCGGCCACGGCCAGGACCGACGCCCCGGCCAGCCGGCGTAGGAATTGGCGGCGGTCAAGACCCTGGCGCAGGTCGGGCGCGCCTGGAGCGGTACCGCCACCGGTTACGGCGGGCTTTTGCGGCAAAGTCATGGCGTCACGTCCTTGAGGCTGGCCGCCAGTCTGGCCGTCAGTTCCACGGCGGCCTCCAGGTTGACGGCGTCGTGGACGCCGGCCAGGAGTCGGCCGGCAGTCCAGAGGATTTCAAAGGACCCGTCGGCCCCCAGCACCACGGCTCCGGCCGGCAGCTTGGCCCCGGCCGGCGGCTGTGTGGCGGCGTAGCCGTTTTGGCTCAGGAACCCGGCAAAAGCCCGGGCCTCGGCGGCAGCGGCCTCGGCCGTGTCGCGTTCGGCCAGAAAGACCGTGGCCGGGCCGGCCGGCAAGTCGTACTCGGCCGTATAGACGTTGGAAAAGCCTTCCATGCCCATGGCGTCCGAGGCGGCCAGACGCAGGCTGCCGGGAGTCTGGCCCTCGGCCGGAAAGAGCGCCTTGACGTCTCGGGCGGCCCCCTGCCCTGCTGCGGCGGCATCGCCCGCCGGCAGGGCCTCGGCCAGTTTCAGGGCCAGGGCGGCCAGGGCCGGACCTGTCGCTGCCTCGGCCCGGTCGGCCGTCATTTCCACATAGCGGTTGCCCTTGGTGAAATAGAGGGCGTTTTCCGTGGCGTAGGCGTCCGGGGAGATCGGGCTGGACTTGGCCCCGGGGCGGCGCTGGGAACTGAGGACGGCAAAAGCGTCGGTGGGCGTGGCCTGGGTATAGACGGCGACCTCCAGGCGCGTCCCATCGGGCAGCGTGAAGGCGCGAATCGACATTTCCTGAAAATTGGCGGCCAGATAGAGCTCAGCCTTGCCGTCGATGCGATCTGAGAGGGTCTCGGGGTCGTAGCTTTCCACCGGCCCGGCCGGTTGGGCTCCGGGCAGGCTCTCCAGCCAGGCGGCGTCGGCAAAGGTCCGGCCCGAGGCCGGGGAAGCGGCCGCGCCGGGCGGCGGCAGCGGACTAAGCGCCACCAGCACGGCGGGGTTCAGGCGCGATTGAGCCAGCCCCAGCCAGACGACGATGGCGGTAAGGACCGTCAACACGCCCCAGGCCGTCCACCACTCCCGCCGCGAAACACGTTTGCGTCTTGCCGCCATGGCTGCTCCGTCCGAGGTCCGCTGGCGGCCCCTTCCTGGGACGCCCTGGGTACAACAGGTCTGAGGCGACACCGCGCGTCACGCTGCCGCCGTTTGCATCATGAGGCCGAGGCTACCGGGCCACCGGCTCCCCCTTGGAGCAGTCGTAACGCGGGGGGCAGGCCGTTGCCGTTGCCAGCAGTTCCTGGGGCGGCGTGGCGTCAAGCTCGCCGTTTCGCAGCACGAACCGCATCTCGCCAGCCACGGGGAAACCGTCGGCAATGGCCTTTTCCAGACGCTTGACCGCGTCGGCGTATTCCGGCTCGGCCTTGTTCTTGTGGAATTGGCGTCGCCATTCGATCCACTGCTTGGGATTCATGGCGCTTTGGTCGAGGAAGACGAAATCGGTCAGGCCGTCCGGGCAGTCCTGCTCCAGGTAGAGCGTGTACTCGAAGACCGGGTTGGCCGGATCGCGCTTGTCGAGCCGTTCCTTCTCGCTGTCCTCGATGAGCCAGGAGGTTTTGCAGGAGCGGCTGGCCGCGAACTCCCCGACCGGTCCGAAGAGAAAGGCCGGCCGGCCTTCGTCGGCAATGAAAAAGCCGTCGAGAAAGGCCTTGGGCGGCGCATAGGGGATGAGTCCCAGGGATTGGCGCAGTTTCGCGGCCTGGGGACTCTGGGCCGTGGCCGGGCCAGGGCCGAGGAGCAGTCCGAATACCAGCATCAACGCCGCATAAGCCGGAAAGTACCGCTGCATGGCGCACCCCCACGGTCGTGGTCGGGACGATGAAGATGCCTGCCAACTACCAACCCTGCCCGGCGAAAGCAAGCTTCGCCGCAAGGAGCGCGGCGCGGCGGGCCGCCCGTGTCCTGGCCGGATCAGTTGATGCGGAAACGGATGGTGAGCGTCGCCCGGCTGGCCACGGCCTGCCCGCCGCGTTTGGCCGGAGAAAAGGACGACGCCCGGACGGCCTTGACCGCCTCTTCCGCGAATTCCAGGCCGCTGTGCTCCAGCACCTCGACGTTTCGCAGCCCGCCGGCGGCGTCGATGAAAAGGCGCAGCGACACCTTGCCCTCCAGGTTGGCCCGCTTGGCTTCGCTGGGATAGGCGGGCAAGGACCGGCGGCGGAAGCACGGCCCGTCGCCCTGGCCGAACTGGCCGACGTAGTCGCCGCCGCCGCCCCCGCCCGGCCCTTCGCCGCCAAAACCGCCATGCCCCGGACCGTGCCCCGGCCCATGGCCGTCGCCGGGACCGGCCGGCCCCGTGCCGGACGGTCCCGGCGCGGCCTCGGCCGGTTTATGTGGCACTTCGGGCGCGGCGGCAACGGCCTTGGCCGCCGTCGCCTTGTCCTGGGGACGCAAGGCCTTGGCTGGCAGTTTGGCCGGCGGCTTGGCTTGGGGCTGGGGTCTAGGCGGCTGGGGCTCCGGCTCGGACCGAGGCACGGGCGGCTTGGGCGCTTCGGGGTCCGGCAGCAGCACGGTTTCGGGGGGCGCGGCGGGCTTCTCCGCAAGGGATGGCGCGGCGTACGTCGGCGGCGCAGTCTCTGCTGCCGATGCAACTTCCGCCGCCGGGGCGACCATCGGCGGGACAGGAGCCGCTTCCTGCCCCGCGACAGCCAACCCGTCGCCGCCGCCGTGCAGACGGCCGTCGCCGCCCGCGCCGGCCGGGCCGGACAGGCCGGCCAGATCGATCTCCACCACCGGTTCGGCCACGGGCAGGTCATGGGACAAGTCCAGCAGCCCGGCCCAGACCACGCCAATGACGGCCAGGCCGTGCAGCGCGCAGGAAACCGCCGCGCACAGCCACGGCCGCGCCTTGCCGGCCCCGGCCGGGACAGCCGGCTCCAGGCAACAGGCCAACGCGGCCAGGCTGGCGTCGTGCCGCGCTTCGTTGTCGGCCATGGTCGTCATGTCAGGCCACGCTCCCTTTCATGGATCCGGCTCACGGATCGCCCCCAGTCGGGACAACCGGAACGCGACAGCAACGTCAACGCCGCCAGGCTGGCCCGAATCTCGGAAATCATCCTGTTTCATGAACTATTTCGGGCTGCATCCTCAGCCAGTTTTCTTCGCCCATGGCGCTCCGTCAGCCACAAACAATCTCCAAACAAAATTCTTCCGACACAGAAACATGCAATTTCAGGCAAGATAAGGATTCATACAAGCACAATCAATGCTTCACTCGGATGATTAACAGGGAAAAGACAAAATAACCCATAACAATCACGCTTAACGAAATTATCGTGAAGCATTGCTATTATTAATTTTTTTCCATAAATCCGGCCAAAGCCAATCATCGCCGACAGCTTCGCACAACGGCAATATAATGAAGCTGTCACGCTGATTACGTTTGAAATTTAAACTGTCATGTGAATACAATTATTCGTGACAGTCAAAGTTACTTAGCGGATGCCGGCAACGAGAGGGGCCGCCTCGGCGGCAGGTTCTGGCGTCGTCGATCATCCGGCCAGGAGGCCGGAGCGCAAACGGACAGGCAAACGGGGACAGCCGCCGACCGGACAAAGGGAACACGCCTTGCCTGGCAGCGAGGCGACCGCGCCGGACAGCTGCTGAACAGGCCGGGGTTTGCGCGATAAGGCCGTGCCCAATGCCGGGCGCGCCACGACGACTGTCGCGGCAAGGAGTGGGAACGGCATCCGACACCGATGGGTCTTGCGGAGGAGTTGTATGAAACGTCTGGTTTTCGCGTCGTTGGCGCTGTGTTGCGCCCTGACCCCGTCCCTGGCCCCGGCCCAGACCGATCCCGGGGAAATGGCCGCCAACATGGATGAAATGGTGGTCACGGCGACCCGCACCGAACAGCCCATGAAGGATGTGCCCGGCCGGGTGGCCATCATCACCCGCCAGGAACTCAAGGATCTGCCCGTCCAGACCGTGGACGAGGCCCTGTCCTACATTTCCGGCGTCCACGTGGAGCGGCCAAGCGGCATCTACAGCTTCAAATCGGTGGTTTCCCTGCGCGGTCTTGGCAGCGAGCAGGGGCGCACCCTGGTCCTCATCGACGGCGTGCCCCAAAACACCTCGGACATGGGCGACGTCAACTGGAACCGCATCAATCTTGAAGACGTCAAACGCATCGAGGTATTAAAAGGCCCGGCCGCCTCCATCTACGGCAACAACGCCATGGGCGGCGTCATCAACATCATCACCGAAAAGCCGACCAAGGTCGTCTCGGGCATGGCCTCCACCAGCTACGGCACCTATGACGACTGGAAGCTGCGAGGCGTGCTGGCCGGGCGCACCTCCGAGGAGCCCACGGCGCTTTATGCCCGCGCCTCGGGCCTCTACCACACCTCGCCCGGCTACATGGCCACCCCCAGCGACGAACAGACGCCCTGGTCCGTCAAGGAGTTCATCCGGGAAGGCACCGTCAACGCCAAGCTCGGCTGGGACATCAACGCCAACAACAACCTGGAATTCCAGTACACCAACGACAGCCAGCGGGCCGGCGAAGGCACGAAGTACTTCGCCTCCGACGGTGTGCACCGCGAATACGACACCGACGCCTGGCAGGGGAAATTCACCGGCTCCTGGGAAGGCTGGTCGGCCGTGGTCAACGCCTACTTCACCGACATCAATTACACCCGCGTCAACGAATCCTGGTCCGACGTCACCGACATTTCCAAATACACCCGCTACGACGCCAAGGTGAACCGCAAGCAGTACGGCCTGCTCTCCAACGTCTCCAAGGAATGGGCCTTCAACACCTTCACGGCCGGTTTCGACTACAGCCTGGGCATTATGGACGGCACGGACTACTACCGCACCAACACCAACTTCGCCACCGACTACGGCAAGATCCGCAGCTACGGCGTCTTTTTCCAGGACCAGCTCAAGTTCCTTGACGACAAGCTCATTTTCCTGGCCGGCCTGCGCTACGACAACGCCACCACCTTCGACGGCCACTACGACACCAACATTTCGAACCTGAGCAAGTACACCGAGTACTACCCGGACCATAACTGGGACGACTGGAGCCCCCGGGCCTCGGCCAAGTACTTCTTCATGGACAACCTGAGCGCCTATCTGTCCTACGGCCATGCCTTCCGCGCGCCGCTTCTGGACGACATGTACCGCACCGGCAAGATGAAGGGCGGCTCCAAGATCTCCAACCCGTCGCTCGGGCCGGAAAAACTCGACTCCTTCGAAGTCGGCTCGGACTACGCGCCCCTGGAAAACCTGCGTTTCTCCGGTTCCGGCTACTTCTCCGTGGGCCGCGACTTCCAATCCTACGTCACCGTGGCTTCCGGCATCATGCAAAAGCAGAATATCGGCCAGGTGCAGATCTGGGGCGCGGAACTCAACGGCGAGTATGATCCGTTCAAGTTCTCGGGCTTCGACCTCATGAAGAAGTTCACGCTTTTTGCCAACTACACCTTCAACGACTCCCGGGTGGCCGACTTCCCGGGCCGGCCCGATCTCGTGGGCAAACTCTTGCCCTACGTGCCGCAGAATTCGTTTAACGTCGGCTTCACGTGGCTCAACAAGTACCTCAACAGCAAGCTCGGCGTGCAGTACGTCGGCCTCATGTACGGCGACGACGTCAACACCGACGCCAACATCATCCCGCCCCACGCCCTGGTCAACGCCAAGCTCTGGCGCAACCTGGACTTCCTGGGAGCCTATGGCGACCGGATCAGCGTCTCGCTGACCGGCGAGAATCTGCTCAACCACCAGTACTACACCGCCCACAACCCCAATTCCGTCAACACCGGGCGCGCGCTCTACCTGGAAATGTCATGCAAGTTCTAGCCGACCGCCGGCCGGGCCTGTCCACCGCCCAGGTGGTGTTCTTCGCCTCCATGGTGGCCTTGGACTTCGGCTGGGGCATGGTCTTCAAGACCGCGCTGCAGCTCACCGCCATCCACGAGGTGGCCCGGCTGGAAATGCTCGTCTCGGTCATGCTCATGACGCTCACCCGGCTCATGATCGACCGTTTCGGCACGCTGATTGCCTTCGAGCTGGCCTGGGGGTTGCTGGCCGCCGCGTTCATGCCGGCGGCCGGCGGCCAGCCCGGCGTCATGAAACTCGTGCCGGCCCTGGTCCAGGGCGTGGTGTTTGACGCGCTGTTCACGCTGCTGCGCCACAACCTGCCCCGGGCTCGGGCCTACGTCTCCATGATCTGCGGCGGTTTGCTTGGCCCCACGGCGGCCATGGGCGTGCGCGTGGCCCTGGGCATGCCCTGGGCCACGGCCACCAAGGCCCTGTTTGGCATCTCGCTTGTCACCTCCGTGTTCATCAACGGCTTTGGCGTCTATCTGGCCCTGGTCGTCTGGCGACGCATCAAGGACCTTCACGTCGTGGCCATGCTGCGCCAGCCATGATCGAACTGCAAAACGTCTCCTTCGTGCCGTCCGGCGCGGCCTGCCCCACCCTGGCCGATGCAACCCTCCGCATCGGCCAGGGGGAGCGGGTGGGCATTGTCGGGCCGTCTGGTTCGGGTAAATCGACCCTGGGCTACCACTTGTGCGGGGCGCACAGGCTGGCCCTGGCCGGGCGTACCGACGGCCGGCTGGCCTATGCCGGACGCGACGGAGCCGACGGCGCGCCGGTGGGCTTCGCCGGACTGGTGGGCCAGAATCCCGAGGCCCAGCTCTTTTGCCGCACCGTCTACGACGAGCTGGCCCTGGCCCTGCTCGCCCGGGGCGAGGACGAGGCCCGCTGCCTGCAAACCGCCCAGGCCCTCCTTGGCCGTTACGGCTTCGCCGACCGCGCCCAGGCCGCCCTGGGCAGCCTGTCGCTGGGGCAGAAACAATTGACGGCGGTCCTGTCCATGCTGGCCATGGAACCGCGCGTGCTACTCCTGGACGAACCCACCAGCTACCTCGACGCCGCCGCCGCCGACCGGCTTTTTGCCCATCTTTCGGAACTGAGCCGGGAACACGGCTGGATCATCCTGGTCATCGAACACGACCGGAAACGTCTGGCCGGGTTCGCCGACCGGCTCATCGCCCTGGACGGCGGCCGCATCGTTCATGACGGCCCGGCAACGGCCTGGGAAGCCTGGGCCGCCGAGGCCGGCGAACGGGATGACGTCCTGGCCGTCCTGCCGCCTTTTTCGCTGCCCTCGCCGGACGCCGCGCCCCTGGTCGAATTCGAGGGCGTGCGCTTCGGCTACGCCCCGGACACGCCGGTCCTGGATGGCCTGGACCTGACCGTGCGCCCGGGCGAGGTCGTGGCCCTGCTCGGGGCCAACGGGGCCGGCAAGTCCACGATCCTGCGGCTCATAAAGGGCCTGGGCAAGCCGTCCGCCGGCCGCGTCGCCCTGGGGTCGGGACTGACGGCCGCCCACGCCGTGGGGCTGATGTTCCAGAATCCCGAAGAACAAATTTTCGCCCACACCGTGGCCGCCGAGTGCGGCTACTGGTTGGAAAATCGCGGTGTCGCGCCCGAAGAACGGCTGGCGCGCTGCCGCGCCGCCCTGGCCGGCTTCGGTCTTGGCGACCTGCTTGATCGTGCGCCTTTTTCCTTGAGCTTTGGCGAAAAACGCCGCCTGTGCCTGGCCGCCATCCTCGTGGCCGAGCCGGCCGTCTTGTGCCTGGATGAACCGACCACGGGCCTGGACGCGGCCAACATGGCGGCCATGGCCGCCGAGGTCCGTCGCCAGGCGGTAAACGGCCGGGCCGTGCTCCTGGCCACCCACGAGGAAGCCTTCGCGGGCATGGCCGCCACGCGCTGGGTCACCGTGGCCAACGGCCGGATCGCCTCGGACCGGCCAAACCCCTGGCTGGTCCCATGACGGCCGTCCTTCGCCGGGCAAGCGCCCTGTCCAAATGCGCCTTTGCCGTGTCGCTTTCCGTCTACGCCTTTGCCTGCCCGGACTGGCGCATCCTGGTCGGGGTCAACCTGCTTCTGGCCGGCCTGCTGGCCGCCTCGCGGCAGTTCGACCGCATCGTCTGGCTGGCTCTTGGCGTATGCGTCGCCTCCCTGCCGACCCTGTCCGTGCTGTTCCTGCTTGGCGGAGTGGAAAAGGCCGCCACCTGGCGCGAAGGCCTCATGCTGGGGCTTTCCTGGCTGGCTGTTTTCGAGCTGCGCCTGCTCGTCATGCTCCTGGCCGACATCCTGGTCGTCAAGTGGACGACCTTTTCCGACCTGCTCCTGTCCTTGCGGGCGCTGCGGCTCCCGGGAAAGCTGGTGCTGTTCTGCTCGGCCCTGGTCTCGCTGTTGCCCAGCGTGTTCTCCCTGGCCGCCCATGTGGTCGAGGTCCAGCGCTGTCGGGGATTTGACCCCAAGCGGCTGCGCAATCCCAAGAACTTTCTACCGCTTTTCATCCCGGTTTTCCTGGCCCAGTTGCGCCGTTCCACGGACCTGGCCTTGTCCCTGGAGCTGCGCGGCATTTCCGGCGCGCCGCCGGCCAGGGCCTCGCGCCTGGCCCTCGGGATGGGCGACGCCGTGCTGCTGGCGGCGGGCGTGGCCGTCTGGTTGCTGCCCTAGGGGCGCGTCCCTTAAAAATACGATGGTATTTTTTAAAAAAACTCATGGTTTTAGTTTGTTCTCTGCAAAATAGCCGATGTGTTTTTGTGGACGCGACACTGGTGTCACGTTCGGGACATGCCGTGCCCCTACTAGACGCAACAACAAACCGTAACCAGTATTATTATTCACAAAAAAACATAATTTGTTTTTTGCGAACGCCACACTATGGCGCTTGACGCCAACGAAACCGAAGCGGAAACAGCAATGATCGCCTCGCCAAGGAGCTCTCATGATCCGTTGCGACGTCTGTGAGCGGCGTTGTCCGCTGGGACCGGACACCTCCGGTTATTGCCGCATGTACCACGCCCCGAACGGCCAGGTGGAGGAACGCTTTCCCGACCGCTGGTGCGCCTACGCCACGGCCCGCATGGAGACCATCCCCTTCTACCATGCCTGGCCCGGAGCGCGCTGTCTGGTGGTCGGCACGGCCGGCTGCAATTTCGACTGCCGCTATTGCGCCAACGCCGAGGTGGTCAAGGTCGATCCGGCCGGGCAGCAGGACGTCATGCTCGATATTTCGCCGGAAGATCTCGTGGCGACGGCGCAAAAACGCGGCTGCCGGGCCATCGTCTTTTCCGTCAACGAGCCCACCGTCTCCCTGCCCACCCTGGAGCGCGTGGCCGCCGTCGCCAAAACGGCCGGCCTGGTCATGGGCTGCCTGACCAACGGCTACGCCACGCCTGAGGGAACCGACCGCCTGGGCGCGATTTTCGACTGCGTCAACGTGAGCTTGAAGGGTCTTTCGCCCGAGTTCTGCCGGGACTATCTCGGCGTGCCCGACGTGGGGCCGATCCTGCGCAACATCAAGGCCCTGGCCCGGACCACCCATGTGGAGGTGACCACCCCGGTCATCGAGGGCATAAACAGCCACGAACTCGGCGAGATGGCCGACTTCCTGGCCGGGGTCGGGCCAGACCTGCCCTGGCACGCCTTCAGGCTGTTGCCGGAATACAAGATGCGCCAGGAAGACTACCCGAGCGTGGCGGCCGTGGGCGCCCAGGTCGAGGCCGCCGCCCGGGGCAAGCTGCGTTACGTCTATTTCCACAATTTCATCGGCTCGCGCTGGGTCAACACCCTGTGCCCGGGCTGTGGCGAGGCCGTCATCGAGCGCCACAGCCTGGGCTGCGGCGGCGACCGGCTCCAGGCCGTGCATCTGGACGGCGGGGCCTGCCCGCGCTGCGGTGCATCCGTCGCCCTGCGCGGCGACCCCGATCCGGCAACCGCCAAGGAGGCGTGCTCATGAGCCTGGCCATCCTCGACGCCCGCGAGTGGCAGCAAACCGTTGATCTGCGCACCGGACGCCCCATGGAAGCAAGCGGCCCCTTGGCCGACATGGTCGCCGACGTCGTCGGCCGCCGGCCCTATCCCGGCGACCGCGACGCGGCCTGCAACGACTGGGTGGCCGACGTCGCCCTGGAATTCGTTGCGCGCTATGATCCCCGGTTCGCGTTCCTCAGTTTCTCCGAACAGTACTATTCCCTGCGCCATTCGCCCTTGACCGAGGCCGAGGAGCAGGCCCGCATCGACGGGGCCTTTGCCGCCGCCGAACGCTTCGCCCGGGAGTCGGGCTTTACCGTGGTCCTGGTCGGCACGGGCGAACTCGTACCCGCCGCCGTGCCCGTGGACCTGGAAGGCCTGGACGGCCTGGCTGTCTCCAGCAACTGGTGCGCCCACTACGCCGGCCTCTACGACGCCTCGGCCGCCGATCTCGACAAGCTGGCCAACCATCCGGCCATCGCCCATGTGGCCTCCAAGGCCGACATCCTGTCTCTGTTCGACGGCGCGGCTGCCGACGGCGAGCGTCTGCCGGAACACATGGTCGCGGTCAAGGAGGGCCACTACTTGAAGGGCACGTCCCTGCGCCGCCTCTACAAGATTCCCCAGCCCAGCCCGGTCATCCCCGTCAGCAACAACCTCGGGCCGGTGGCCTGCCTGACCGACATCCGCCCGGCCTTGCTCAAGCTGCTGCGTACCGACAAGGTGGCCCTGGCCCTTATCGAGGGCGTGGGTTGCCGCCAGTTTCCCCAGCCCTACCAAACGTGCGCCAACGGCCGGGACTGGTTCGCCTACGAACCCGGCGACGGCCAGTTCCTGGCCATAAGCCAAGGGAAGCACAGCATCTTCGAGCACAACGGCGGCTACCGCTACTACCAGGACGACACCGACGACAAAGCCTATCCCTACTCCGGTTTTTTCAGCGAAATGCCGACCGGGACCATCGGCGAGGCCATTGCCGCGCGCAGCATTGCCGCGGGCAACCGCAGCATGTTCATGCACATGCTCACCGGCTGCGACGTTACCTGCGAGTGCTTTGCCCGCAACCTCTACAACCAGGGCGTCATGGCCGTGATCCACCGCCAGGACAAGCACGCCGGGAAGTAACGGCCATGTCCATGGGGAAGGTCGGCGATGCCGAACGGTTTTTGGCCATCAGCCGGGAGGTCTTCGCCCCGCTCTATCCGTATTATGCCAAGCGGTTCCTGGCGGATTCGGGCATAACCCGGGGCCTGTGCCTGGACGCCGGGGCCGGAGGCGGCCTGCTTGGCTTGGCCGTGGCCGAGGCGAGCCGCTGCCGGGTGGTCCTGGCCGACCGCTCTCCGGCCATGCTCCGGGCGGCAGCGGACGCAGCCGTTGCCCGGGGTCTGTCGGGCCGGGCGACGGTCCTTGGGGCCGACGTCTCGGCTCTGCCCCTGGCCGAAGGCTGCGTCGATCTGGTGGTCAGCCGGGGTTCGGTCATGTTCTGGGACGACCTGCCTCGATCCTTTGGCGAAATCCGACGTGTGCTGGCCCCGGGCGGACGGGCCTATATCGGCGGCGGGCTTGGGCCGCCGGCCATGCGGCGGGACATTTGCCGAAAAATGGCCGCGCGCGACGCACGCTGGCGGCAGGACGCTCCACCGCCGCCCCGGCCGGGCACCGAGCCTGAAACCCATGTTGCGGCCTTGCGGGCCGCCGGCATCCACGACTTCACCATCGACCCCGACGACGCCGGCTACTGGATCGTTTTCGGGAAGTGAAACGGGCTGTCCCTGGTGCGGCGCACCCCAAGCCCGCGTTTCGGCGAACAAAGCTGTTGTGCTGCCGCTCGCTTCATCCCGGCGCGCCCCCCTGGCGCATCCTTGAATAACGCCGGCACCATTTCGGGCATGACACGCGTCCCGTTTCGTCCGAGAAATGCTCTTCCCGCCTTTGGAGTCGCCGCCGGGCGATGCCCGGGCGAACCGATCCTATGTCCAGTCCCCGGCCGTTTGCGCTGCCATCCAGATTATTTTTTCCGAACAGATGCCGCAAAACGGAACAGATGATCCAGCTGTTTCCAAATTTGTGAAAATTACCAGAGACAGCGACAATCGCCCGCCAGTAGCAACAATCCAGACTCCCAGGAAAAATCGCGCGCCCTGAAGGGCGATGTCGACAGCCGTCTTTACCAACGCTTTTGTGTGGACATCCTGCCGTTTTTTCGAAGCCCTATTGACGCACCGTCATAACAATTGTACTTCTTTGTCACCAAAAGTTCACACGCCAAACCCGGCCCAGGACCCTCGGAGCCTGCCATGACCACCCCCGACGACAGCGAACACCAGCTCATCTCCCGGGTCGCCTGGCTCTACTTCAAGGAAGAGCTCACCCAGGCCGAAATCGGCGACCGCCTCGGCATCACCCGCATCAAGGTCAACCGCCTGCTCCAGGCCGGACGCGAAGCCGGACTCATCCGCGTCGTCATCAACACCGCCTTCAAGGACTGCGTGGCCCTCGAAGCCGGGCTGGCCAAGGAATTCGGACTGGCCCGGGCCATCGTCCTGCCCACCCCCGAACGCGGCGGACGCTACTACTACGACGCCATCGGCCGCCCGGCCGGCGAATACGCCTCGCTCCAGCTCCAGGACGGCCAGGCCATCGGCGTGGGCTGGGGACACACCATCCGCTCGGCCATAAACGGCACGGCCGTGCGCAACTTTCGCGACATCTCCGTCACTTCCCTCTACGGCGGCGTGCCCCGAAGCCCGGTCAATCCGTTTGACTCCACGGCCATGTTCGCCCGAAAGCTCTCGGCCGCCGTGTGCAACCATCTGCCCGCCCCCATGTTCGTCTCCACCCCGGAAGTGCGCGACACCATCGCCGCCCAGCCCTTCTTCCGCACCTTTTATAAGGAAGCCCTGGCCGTGGACATGATCCTGACCGCCGTCGGCGACATGACCGCCCAGGCCACCAACATCGCCTTGGGGGCCATCAGCCTCGACCAGCGCCGCGACCTGGCCCGGGCCGGGGCCGTGGGCGAATTTTTCGGCCGCTTCCTCGACGCCGAGGGCAACGTCCTCGACCACGAGGTCAACCACTGCAGCATGTCGCCGGATTTCGGCGGCCTGCTGAAAGTCCCGCACATCGTCCTCGTGTCCGGAGGCATGGCCAAGGTCCCCATCATCCAAACCATCCTGCGCCGGGGCTACGTCCACGTCTGCGTCACCGACGCCCAGACGGCGCAAAGCCTTCTCGACGCGTAACAAGGCGGTATCATGAACAGACAAGAGCACATCCATCGGCTGCGCCAAGGCGGCCCCTTCGATCTGGTCGTCATCGGCGGCGGGGCCACCGGCTGCGGCATCGCCCTGGACGCCGCCACGCGGGGCTTAAGCGTAGCCCTGCTGGAGCGCGACGACTTCGCCCAGGGCACCAGCAGCAAAAGCACCAAACTCGTCCACGGCGGCGTGCGCTACCTCGAAAAAGCCATCATGAAGGCCGACAAGGCCCAGTTCGACCTGGTGCGCGAGGGGCTTCGCGAACGCGGCCGGTTGCTTCGCAACGCGCCTCATCTGGCCCACTCCATCCGGCTCATGACCCCGGTTAAAACCTGGATCGAGGCCGCCTACATCTACGCGGGGCTGGTCCTCTACGACATGCTCTCCGGCTGTCTGTCCCTTGGCCGCAGCGCCATCGTCAGCAAGAGCAAAGCCGCCAAGCTCTTCCCCCAGCTCAACCTCGACGGCTACGTGGCCGCCGTCATCTACAGCGACGGCCAGTTCAACGACGCCCGCATGGCCGTGACGCTCGCCCGCACCGCCGCCTCCCACGGCGCGGTCTGCGCCAACCATGTCGAGGTCACGGGCCTGGTCAAGCAGGGTGGCCGCATCTCGGGCGTCACCGTGCGCGACCGCCTGGACGGCCAGGAATTCACCATCGCCGCCAAGGGCGTGGTCAACGCCGCCGGACCCTTCGCCGACGCCATCCGCCGCATGGACGATCCCGAAGTCGCTCCCATGCTCAAGACCAGCTCCGGCATCCACATCCTGCTGCCCGCCGACGTCGCCCCCCGCGACCTGTCGCTCATGATCCCCAAGACCGAAGACGGCCGCGTGCTCTTCATGATCCCCTGGCAGGGATTCGTCCTTTTCGGCACCACCGACGAGCCCGCGCCCATCGAATTCGATCCGGCTCCCGAACGCCGCGACGTCGATTATCTGCTGCGCTACGCCAGCGCCTACCTGCGCCGTCCCGTCACCCGCGACGACGTGCTGGCCGTGTGGAGCGGCCTGCGCCCCCTGGTCTTCAACCCCAAGAAGAAAAACACTCAGGAACTGGCCCGCTCCCATGTCATCGACATCAGCGCCTCGGGCCTGGTCACCATGACCGGCGGCAAATGGACAAGCTACCGCAGTATGGCCGAGGAAGCCGTGGACGCCGCCTGCCAGACCTTCTGCCTGGGCCAGTCCCGGACCTGCGCCACCCAGGAACTGCGCCTGCTCGGCTCCCGGGCCTACCTGCCCGAGGGCTGGCGCGATCTGGCCCGCCGCGAAGGCGTGGCCGACGATCTGGCCCGCTCCCTGTGGACGCTTTACGGCGACGAAGCCGCCGCTATCGTCAAACTGGGCCGCGACGAGGATCTGCTCACCCCGCTGCATCCCGAACACCCCTACGTCGGCGCGGAAGTGGCCTTTGCCGTGCGCCGCGAAATGGCCCAACACGTGGGCGACGTGCTCCTGCGCCGCCTGCCTTTGGGGCTGCTCAATATGCGCCACGCGCAGGAGGCCGCTCCGGCCGTGGCCGCCATCATGGCCCGCGAACTCGGCTGGGACGAGGCGCGGCGCGACAGCGAAGTGGAAAACGCCTGCCGGCTGCTTGCCGCCTGGTACGCCGGGCGGGAGGACCAGGCCGCCACGCAGGTCCAAAACGGCTAGGGAAGGTCTGGGTCAACCGCCGCTTCCCCACCCGCCAGGAGGGATGCGGCAAACGGTGCAAATGGAGGAGGGGTTACATGAGCAACGAGTCGTCACTGGGCAGGGAAATGCTGTCCGAATTCATTGGGACCATGGTGCTCATCCTGTTCGGCGCAGGCTGCGTGGCCATGAAAGTGTTCTTCGGAGACGCCCTGACAGTCACCTGGGACACCATCACCTTTGGCTGGGGTCTGGGCGTGCTGTTCGGCGTCCTGGCCAGCCTGCGTTCCGGGGCCCACATCAACCCGGCCGTGAGCCTGGCCCTGGCCATCACCGGCCGTTTCCCCATGAAAAAGGTTCTGCCCTACGCCCTGGCCCAGACGGCCGGCGGCTTTGCCGGCGCGGCCCTGGTCTTCATTGACTTCCACGCCAAATGGGTCCTGTTCGATCCCCAACTGGTCAAGACCGCCGGCATCTTCTGCACCTTCCCGGCCGTGCCGGGCTTCATGCCGGGATTTATCGACCAGATCATCGGCACCGCCACCCTCATGTTCGGCATCCTGGCCATCGGCGACTTCGCCGCCAAGAACAAGAACGGCTGGCTCGGCCCCATCGCCGTGGCCATGCTCGTCATGGCCATCGGCATGAGCCTTGGGGCCATGAACGGATACGCCATCAACCCGGCCCGCGACTTCGGTCCCCGCTTCTTCGCCCTGGTGGCCGGCTTCACCCAGCCCAACCTCATGGACGTGAGCATCGTGCTCATACCCATCCTCGGCCCGCTTGTCGGCGGTCCGCTTGGCGCGCTCATCTACGACAAGACCACCGGTTCGCTCAACAAGGACCTGGAAGCCTAGGAGGCGTCTACCCATGGCCAATTACATTCTCTCCCTCGACCAAGGCACCACCAGCTCCCGCGCCATCCTTTTTACCCGCGAAGGCGACATCAAGCAGATCGCCCAGAAAGAATTCACCCAGATCTACCCCCAGCCGGGTTGGGTCGAGCACAACGCCAACGAGATCTTCGACACCCAGTCCTACGTCATGCGCGAATGCCTGCAGTTCGCCGGCGTGGACGCCTCGGACGTGGCCGCCATCGGCATCACCAACCAGCGTGAAACCACCGTGGTCTGGGACAAGAAAACCGGCGCGCCCATCCACAACGCCATCGTCTGGCAGGACCGCCGCACCGCCGGTTTCTGCGACGAACTCAAGGCCAAGGGCCTGGCCGACGTCATCCGCCAGAAAACGGGCCTGGTCATCGACGCCTACTTCTCCGGCACCAAGGTCCGCTGGATTCTCGACAACGTGCCCGGAGCCCGGGAAAAGGCCGACAAGGGCGAACTGCTGTTTGGCACCATCGACTCCTGGCTCATCTGGAACCTGACCAAGGGCGCGGTCCACGTCACCGACGAGTCCAACGCCAGCCGCACCTTGCTTTTCAACATCAACACCGGAGCCTGGGACGACGAGCTGCTGGCCATCATCGGCGTGCCCGCCGCCATGCTGCCCCGGGTGTCCAAGTCCTCGGAAGTCGTGGGCGAAATCCACCCCGAATTCCTGGGCAAGGCCCTGCCCATCGCCGGCAACGCCGGCGACCAGCAGGCCGCCACCTACGGCAACGCCTGCCTCAAGGAAGGCATGGCCAAGAACACCTATGGCACCGGCTGCTTCATGCTCATGAACACCGGCAAGGCCCCGCGCCCCAGCAACAACAACCTGCTGACCACCATGGCCTGGGCCACCCCGTCCGGCCGCTACTTCGCCCTGGAAGGCAGCGTGTTCATCGCCGGAGCCGTGGTCCAGTGGCTGCGCGACGGCCTGGGCATCATCCAGAGCGCCCCGGAAGTCGAACAGCTCGCCCTGTCCGTGCCCGACAACGGCGGCGTCTTCCTCGTGCCGGCCTTCGCCGGCCTGGGCGCGCCCCACTGGGACCAGTACGCCCGCGGGGCCATGGTCGGCATCACCCGAGGCGCGACCAAGGCCCACATCGCCCGCGCCGCCCTGGAGTCCATCGCCCTGCAGACCCTGGACATCATGGACTGCATGCAAAAAGACGCCGGCATCAAGCTCGACACCCTGCGCGCCGATGGCGGAGCCACCCGCAACAACCTGCTCATGCAGTTCCAGGCCGACGTGCTGGGCGTTCCCGTCGAACGCCCCATGGTCACCGAGACCACGGCCCTGGGCGCGGCCTACCTGGCCGGCCTGGCCGTGGGGTTCTGGAAGAGCGAGGAAGAGATCGCCGCCATGTGGCAGCTCGACCGCCGCTTCGAACCCAACATGGCCCAGTCCGACCGCGACAAGCTCCTCCACGACTGGCAGCGTGCCGTGGCCCGCAGCAAGGCCTGGATCGAAGCCTAGTCCCGGACGTCCCCCCTCCGACGCCAAGGGGCGCGACCCACGCGGTCGCGCCCCTTTTTTAGGGCTTGCGAAACGCCTCGGATTTTGCTCCCCTGCGGCTCGACGCGCCCCCATTTTTCCGCCCCGCCACAGCCTGAGGCAACCCACCATGACCAGCCACGACGACACCCAAGATTTGTCCCGGCTCGACCACCCCTCCCGGCTTTTCGTCGAGACAACCTCGCGCTGCAACCTGCGCTGCGCCATGTGCGTCAAGCATTCCGGCCACGGCGTCCAAGCCGAGGGCGACATGTCGCCTGAGACCTTTCGCGCCCTGGAACCGGCGTTCCCCCACCTCAACGCCCTGGTCCTCAACGGCATCGGTGAACCCCTGCTCCACCCCCGCCTGGAGACCTTCATCCAGACCGCCAAACGGGCCATGCCCGCCCACGGCTGGGTCGGGTTTCAAACCAACGGCCATCTCCTGACCCGGGCCCGGGCCGCGTCGCTTTTCGCCGCCGGCTTGGACAGGATCTTTCTCTCCGTGGACGCCGCCTCCCAGGAGCTTTTTCAAGCCGTGCGGGCCGGCGGGAGCCTGGGCCATGTGGAACGCGCCCTGGCCGCTCTGGCCGAAGCCAGGAAGGCCCATCCCGGACACACACTGGAAGTCGGCGCGGAGTTCGTGGTCATGCGGGACAATCTGGCCGAACTGCCGGGCATCGTCTCCTGGCTGGCCGCCCGGGGCGCAACCACCCTGGTCGTATCCCATCTGCTGCCGTTTAGCCCGGCCCTGGCCACGCAGCCGGTCTTTGGCGTCAATACGCGTCAGGCCAGGCAATACTACGAAACATGGTCGGACAAGGCCCAGGACAACGGGCTGTCCCTGGACCAGTATTTCAAGATTGCCTGGAAGTATCACAAGACCCCGCAAGAACAGCGGCTCGTCGATTTCGTCCAAGAGATGGTGTTTACAGCCGTGAAACACGACATCCCCTTTCAGGTGACCAACAGCATCACCGGCGAGGATCTCGGACGGACGGAAGAAGTCTTCGAGCAGGCCCAAGCCGTGGCCGAACGTCTTGGCCTCAGGCTTGTCCTGCCGCCGGTGCGGCCGGTCAGCGGGCAAGCCTGCCTGGCCGTCAAAAACGGCGGGATGTTCGTGGCCTGGGACGGCAAGGTCTCCCCTTGCCATTTCCTGTGGCGCAGCTTTTCCTGTTATTTCTACGGCCGCGAAAAGCAGGTCGGCCGCAAGATTTTCGGGGATCTGACCAGGCAGTCGCTCGCCGCCGTCTGGAACGATCCGGCCTACACGGCCTTTCGCGACGACGTGATGCGTCGGCGCTACCCCCATTGCCCGAGCTGCAACGTCTATCCCTGCGAGGACATCAACAGCCTCGATTTCGAAAACGATTGCTACGGCGAGACCGTCCCTTGCGGCGACTGTCTCTGGAGCATGGGGCTTTTGCAGTGCATGGGGCAGGAAGCTCTTCATGGCGAATTCCAGGAAGACGCCTTGGGCACGGGTGCTGCCCCACCCTGCGACCGTTTCCGACTCGGAGCGCAAAGCGGCGATCAGCTCCCCTCCTGACAGCAAGCGGCAGGCCCATCGCTTGGCCTGCCGCCCATCACCCCCCCGTCGAACCCTCGTCAGCCCCAAAGCCCAAAGAACGCGCACTTGGACGCGTCACAGACAATTTCCGTCCGAAACGACCGGAGCCGGAGACGGCTGCCGGCCGCTTTCTCCCCCGTGGGATCAGCCCAGGGCGCGCTCCACAATCGTCGTCAGCTCGGCCGTGGTCAGTTTGATGGGATTGCCCTGCATGCTGCTGGCCCGGGCCGCATTTTCCACCACCATGGGAATGTCGCCGTGGGTCAAACCCAGGGCGGTCAACGTCGGCGCGCCCAGGCGACGACACAAGGCTTCCAGCCAGGCCGCCCCGTCCTCGGGCGAAACATCCGGCCGGCCGGTCAGGATGGCTGCCGCCTCGGCGTAGGCGGCCAGCCGCCCCGAACCCGGTTCGCGCTGCCGCAGGGCGGCGATGTTGACCGCCGCCACCGCCGGCAACAAGCTGGCGCAGACCTGCCCATGGGGCGCGGCAAAAAGCCCGCCGATGGGCGCGGCAAACCCGTGCACCGCCCCGAGCTTGGCGTTGGCCAAGGCCAGGCCGCCGTACAGGCTGGCCAGGGCCATGCCCTCCCGGGCGGCCATATTGGTCCCGTCGTCGTAGGCGGCGGCCAGACAACCCGCAGCCAGACGCAAACCGTCGCGGCACAGGGCGTCGGTCATGGGGTTGGCCTTGATGGAAACAAAGGACTCCAACAGTTGCGTCAGTGCATCCAGACCCGTGGCGGCGGTGACGGCCGGCGGCATGGTCACGGTCAGCTCAGGATCGACCAAGGCCACGGTCGGCAGCATCATGACCGAACGCAGACTCACCTTCACCCGCTCGGCCGGAGCCGTCAGCACGGCGTTGGCCGTGGCCTCGGCTCCGGTGCCGGCCGTGGTCGGCACGGCTACATGGGGCAAGGGCCGTTCGGTGAGGAGCCGACCGGCCCCCACAACTTCCAGATAGTCGTAAGGATCGCCGGGATTGGTCGCCAGAGCGGCCACGGCCTTGCCGGCGTCAATAGCCCCGCCGCCGCCGACACTGACGACCACCTCGCAGCCGGCCTCCCGGCACAAGGCGACGCCGGCCTTGGCCACGTCCACCGACGGCTCGCCGGCCACGGAAAAGACCGTCGTCTCAAGGCCGGCGGCCGCAAACGCCTCGACCAGCCCGGCATGGCGGCCGGGACTGGCCCCGACGACCAGCAAAACGCGTTTGCCCAGGGGCGCGACAAGGGACGGCAGGCGCGCGGCCTGGCCGGGACCAAAGACCATCTTGGCTGGTGCGGCGAATTCGAAGTTCATGGCCCCACCATGGCCCCGGCCACGCCCCAACGCAAGCCCCGAGCCGCAAAAAGAGGAACCCCCCGGCCGGGTTAAGCGGGGGGTCCCAAGGGAGCCCGGGAGGGTAACCGGGCAAAACTTCGGCGCGGCTCGCGGCAGGGTGCTCCCCGCGCCGAAGACGGCAGCATGATGCGAAGCAGAAGCAGCAGAGGAAGATGCCTCCGGCGGGGGGGGGGGGGGGGGGGGGGGGGGGGGGGGGGGGGGGGGGGGGGGGGGGGGGGGGGGGGGGGGGGGGGGGGGGGGGGGGGGGGGGGGGGGGGGGGGGGGGGGGGGG
>JAEZMB010000117.1 GCA_023435825.1 Pseudomonadota bacterium
CGCCGCCCCCCCCCCCCCCGCCGCCGATTGCGTCCGGGAAACCGCCGTGGCCTACGGCGCGCCCCCGAGCCGCGTCACGGTCTATGCCATGAGCCCCACGGACTCCCAGACCCAGGCCTGGATCCGCGAACCGCTGGAAACACTTCCCTTGTTCGAAGCCTTGCGCCGGCCTAACCTGCTCGTGGTGCGCATGGACAACGCCAGCATGGAGCCGACCGTGCGACGCGGCGCCTATGTCGGCATCGACTGCGACGATGTCCGCCTGCGCAGCGGCGAAATCTACGCCCTGGACATCCCGGGCGAAGGGCTGGTCATCAAACGCGTCAACCGCGATCTGGAAAACCAGCGCCTGGAGCTCGGCGCGGATAACCCGCTCCACAAGTCCTTGAGCCTTCCCCTGGACAATCCCGGCCTGACCTCCATCGGCAAGGCCGCCTGGGTCATTCAGGAACTCTAGCCTTCCCCCGGAGACCCATTGTGCGCGCCCATGCCGTGCGCACTTTGGGGTGACTAAGTTCAATCATTTATCAATATATTAATTTACAAACAGGTATAGACATCGTATCCTTGAGTGGTCCGTGCCGGGTTCGTACCGGCAAGGAGTCACGCAGGAAAAAGCCCAATGCCTAAGCCGTTGCCCCAAGATCATCGTCTATCGCTCCAGACCAACCGCTCCCGCCACGTCGCGGTCCACGCCATGAACAGCCTGGACCCCAAAACCGGGGTCTGGATGCCAACCGTCATGGAATCCATAGAAATTGCTGAGAGTCTCTTTCATCCGCACCTGCTCGTCGTGCGGATGGAAGACGCCGGCATGGAACCCGTCATCCGGCGGCAGGCCTATGTCGGCCTGGACCGCGACGACGTCACGGTGCGAAGCGGCGAGATCTACGCCCTCGATATTCCTGGAGAAGGCTTGACCATAAAACAGCTTGAACCAGATGTCGCCGGGAAACGGCTGCGGCTTGTTTCCGCGTCGCCACGCCATGCCGAGCGGTCCCTGGCCCAGGGCGGCCCCGACTACATGGTCATCGGACGAGTCGCCTGGGTCATCCAGGACCTTTAGCGGCCGCCCGGCTACTCCCGATCATAGCGCCGGGCCGAGGGATCGAAGCAGAACTGGCAGCCCGGCGGCAGCAACCACCGCACCAGGGCCAGTCCGGCCGCGAATCCGCCCACATGGGCCCAGAAGGCCACCGCCGCCGCCTGCCCTTCCACGGCCGTGCCCACCAGCCCCGAAAGGAGCTGCACGATAAACCACACGCCCAGAAACACCACCGCCGGCAGGTCCACGATCCAGGGTATGATGATGATGGGAATGAGCGTCGTCACCCGGGCCTTGGGAAACAGCCGGAAATACCCGCCCATGACCCCGGCGATGGCCCCGGACGCGCCGATGACCGGCACGGGCGCGTTCCAGTTGAAGACCACGTGCACCGCCGCCGCCGCCACGCCGCACAGGATGTAGAAGAGCAGAAACCGCAGCGATCCCAGCGCTTCCTCCACGTTATCGGCAAATATCCACAGCACCCACATGTTGAGCAGATAATGGAGCCATCCCCCGTGCAGGAACATGTAGGTGAGAAACGACAGCCAGCCGCCCTCGGGATAGCCCACCCGGGCCGCGTAGCTCGGGTGGGTGAAGCGGGCCGGGACCACGCCGTGGATGTGCATGAATTCAAACAGCACGCGCTCGCCAAGGAGCTGCTGGTAGAGAAACACCGCCGTGCACAGGCCAATGAGCGTCCAGGTGACCAGGGGCGGCTTGGTGCTCGGCACGTTGTCTCGAAGGGGAATCACGGCGCGTCCTCGCCCTCCGGCCGGGACGGAGCATAGCCGGCGGCGACAAGGACGGCCAGCCGGTTCCGGGCGTCCTGGCGACGCAGGGCGGCAAGCCCGGCCAGAAGCCGCCGGGCGGCCCCGGCCAGGTCCTCGGGCGTGCCGGCGTTGTCCACCACGAACCGGCACTTGGCCAGTTTGCGGTCTTGGGGCCACTGCCAGCCGTCCATGCGGGCCACCAGTTCCTCGGACCAGCCCCGTTTTTCGGCCAACCGGGCCAGGCGCACGGCCGGGTCGCAGCGCACGCCCACGACCAGATCCACGACCTCGCCCGGCAGCCAGCCGGCTTCAAAGAGCAGCGGCACTTCGGCAAAGACTGACCGGGAGGCGGCATGGTCGGCCAAAAAGCCCATCAGCTCGCCCTTGACCAGCGGATGGACCAGATCGCACACCTCGCGCCGGAACCGGTCGCTGGCTTCCATGCGCGACAGCAGCCAGGCTTTGTCCACGGCCCCGTCGGCCGCCTGGGCCTCGGGGCCGAAGCGCCGGGCCAGCATGTCCGCGCCGTGACCGCCAGGAGCGTACAGGGCGGCCACGGCCGCGTCGGCGGAAAAGGTCGGATGGCCGGCGGCAGTGAAATGGGCCAGCAGCGACGACTTGCCGCAGCCCGGCATCCCGACCAGCCCCACCCGCTGGCAGCGTCGGCCGAGCATGAGCAGCAGCCGCCAGAAATCGGCCGGCGGCGGCTGGCAAAAGGACATTTCCTCGCCCGTGGACGGATGGTCAAAGGAGAGTTTCCAGGCGTGGAGCATCTGCCGCTTGGCCAGTCGGGCCAAGGCTCCGCCGCGCCGGGTCCAGTCCGAGTGCTGGCGCGCGCCGTAGACCGCGTCGCCGACGATGGGATGGCCCATGGAGGCCATATGGACACGGATTTGGTGGGTGCGGCCGGTGGCGATGGCCACTTCGAGCAGGCTGGCCGAGCCGTCGGGCGCGGTCCAGACCAGCTTCCAGGAACTCCTGGCCTCGCGCCCGCCCTTGGCCACCACGGCCATTTTGGTGGGATGCTTGGGATCGCGGCCGATGGGCAGCTCGATGACCCCGTCGGGCCGCTCGGGCCGGCCATGGACCAGGGCCAAGTAGGTCTTGGACACGCGCCGCTCAGCGAAATCGGCGGCCAGGGCCAATCGGGCCGATTCGGTCAGGGCGACGAGCAGCAGGCCGGAGGTGTCCTTGTCCAGGCGGTGGACAATGCCCGGCCGGTCGCCGGCCATGGCCCGCATGTCCGGGAAATGGTGCAGCAGCCGGTTGACCAGGGTGCCTTCGGGCTGGCTCGGGGCCGGATGGATGGTCAGGCCGGCCGGTTTGTTGAGCACCAGCACGTCGCCGTCCAGATAGAGCAGTTTGAGTTCACCGTCCTCGGCCTTGGCTTCGCTTGGGGTCTCGGGCAGGCGCAGGGTCAGTGCCTCGCCGCCGCGAAGCTTCAGCCCCGGTTTGCGGCAGATCTCGCCGTCGACCCCGGCCAGCCCGGCCTCGATGGCGGCCCGGACCCTGGCCCGGGAAATATCCTTCTCCGCCAGCCGGGCGCTCCAGAAAGCGTCCAAACGGGTTCCGGCGGCATCCACAACGGCCTTAAAGGCCCCTTCCTCGGTCAGTATGGCGTCGTTTTCGGTCATGGTTCCCTGATACAGGCGGTCCGGCGAAAAGTCGAACAGGACCAGAGGCCCGACGCGCCAGGGGTTTGCAGCCGGAACCGGCCTGGGGTAGCCTAACTGGCAACGACTTCGGCAAGGAGCGCTCATGCAAGCAGTGGTTTTCGCAAACGGCGCGGCGCGGCTGACCGACCGTCCCCGGCCCGAACCCGGTCCGGACGAGGCGCTCATCCGGGTACGGCTGGCCGGCGTGTGCAACACCGACCTGGAACTCTTGCGCGGCTACATGGGCTTTGCCGGCGTGCCCGGCCACGAGTTCGTCGGCGAGGTGGCGGCCGCGCCAGGCCGGCCGGAACTGGTCGGCCGGCGGGCCGTGGCCGACATCAATCTCGGCTGCGGCGTCTGCCCCCGGTGCCTGAGCGGCGATCCCCGCCACTGCCCGGACCGCGTGACCCTTGGCATCGCCGGCAAGGACGGCGCTTTCGCCGAATACGTGACCGTGCCGACCCGGGCCGTCCATGTCGTGCCCGATGGCGTCAGCGATCTTCAGGCCGTTTTCGCCGAACCCCTGGCCGCCGCCCTGGAGCCCGGCCAGCAACTGCACCTGACGGCCCGGACCAGGGCGCTGGTCCTTGGCGACGGCAAGCTCGGCATCCTCACCGCTTGTTCCTTGCGCCATGTCGTGCCCGGCCTCGTCCTGGGCGGCAAACACGCCGCCAAGCTCGCCATCGCCGCCGCCCAGGGCGTCACCACGCGCCAGGGCGACACGGCCGAGGCGCTGGTCCAGAATTTGCTCCAGGAATACGGCCGCTTCGACGTGGTCATCGAGGCCACCGGCCGGCCCCAAAGCCTAGAAGCCGCCCTGGACCTCACCCGGCCCGAAGGGACCGTCGTGCTCAAGACCACGACCTTCGCCCCAACCAGCCTCAACATGGCCCGGGTGGTGGTGGACGAGATCAGCCTGATCGGCTCGCGCTGCGGCGACACGGCCCTGGCCCTGGCCTACCTGCGCGACGGGTTGGTGGATGTCGTGCCCCTGGCCGAAGCCAGCTACCCCCTGGCCGCGTTCCAAACCGCCCTGGACCACGCGAGTCGGCCCGGGGCCATGAAGGTGATCGTGGACATGGACATGGAGAAGAGTGCCTCCGGCGGCCAAAGGGGCTGAGCCCCTTTGGAAACCCCACCTGGGGAACGAAAGAGGGCCGGCGGTTAGAGGTCGAGGAGAGATTTGCGGGTGGCCGTCTCCCGGGTCAGGCCGCCGAGCAAGGCGGCGAAGGCTTCCGGCGACAGGATCGTGATGCCCAGGGCCTGGGCTTTGGCCAGCTTGGAACCCGGATCGGCCCCGGCCACCAGATAGTCGAGCTTCTTGGACACCGAGCCGACCACCACGCCGCCGGCCGCTTCCACCAGTTTCTGGGCCGCCTCGCGGGTCAGATCCGGCAGCGCGCCGGTGAACAGAAACCGCTTGCCGGTCAGCGCCGTCTGGACGGCCGCAGCCTCCGGCTTGGCCTCGCCCACCGGCCACAAGCCGATCTGTTTGAACCGGGCCAGCAGTTCCCGGTTGGCTTCGTTGGCAAAAAACTCCCGTATGGAACCGGCCACTTCCGGGCCGATGTCGGGCAGGGCCGTGAGTTCCTCGGCCGTGGCCGCGCCCAGGGCGTCCAGGTCGCGGAAATGCCCGGCCAGGGTCCGGGCCGTGCGCGTGCCCACCTGCCGGATGCCCAGGGCCGCGATGAGCTTGACTAGACTGGCCGACTGCTTGGCCGCGGCCACGGCGGACACGAAGTTGGCAGCGGATTGCTTGGCCATGCGCTTAAGAGGAAGCAGGTCGGCCTCGGTTATAACAAATAGGTCGGCCGGGCTTTTGACCATCTCTTTGTCGATAAGCGCCGCCACCCACTTGGCCCCCAGACCTTCGATGTCCAGGCCGGACTTGGACACGAAATAGCTGATGCCCCGGCGCAACATGGCCGGGCAGGCCAGGTTCACGCAGCGCCAGGCCGCCTCGCCCTCGCCGCGAACGGCGTCCGATCCGCACGACGGGCAGACATGGGGGAAGTCGTACGGTTCGGCCCCGGCCGCACGCTTGTCCTCCACCACCCGCACCACTTCCGGGATGACGTCGCCGGCCCGGCGCACCACCACCGTGTCGCCCGGCCGCAGGTCCTTGGCCTTGATCTCGTCCTCGTTGTGCAGTGTGGCCCGGGAAACCGTCACCCCGGCCAGACTCACCGGCTCCAGGATGGCCACCGGCGTCAGCACGCCAGTGCGGCCCACTTGCACCTCGATGCGCGACAGCACCGTCTCGGCCTCGTGAGCCGGAAACTTCAGCGCCACGGCGAAGCGCGGGGCGCGGTCGGTGAAGCCCAAGGCCTCCTGCAAGGCCAGGCTGTCCACCTTGACCACCACCCCGTCAATCTCGAAGGGCAGTTCCTGGCGCTGTCGGCCCATGGCCTCGAAATAGGGATAGACCTCGTCGGCCGTGACCACTTTTCCCTGGCCGGCCACGGGCAGGCCCAGGGCCTTAAGTCCGGCCATGACCGCGCCGTGGCTGGCCCAGCCCGGCCCAGCCAGGTCGTCGCCCCAGTCCTGGCTGCCCACGGCGTAGGTGAAAAACGTCAGGGGCCGGGTGGCCGAGATGCGCGAATCGAGCTGGCGCACCGAGCCGGCGGCGGCGTTGCGGGGATTGGCGAAGACCTTGCCGCCCTGCTCCCGCTGGCGTTCGTTGAGTTCGTAGAAATCCTGCCGGGTCATGACCACCTCGCCGCGCACTTCGAGCAGGCGCGGCACGGGCAGCCCGGCCCGGGCGGCATGGGGACGCAGGTCCAGGGGGACGTTGCGCACCGTGCGCACGTTTTCCGTCACATCCTCGCCCACCTCGCCGTCGCCACGCGTGAGCGCCCCGGCATAGACGCCGTTCTCGTAAATGATTTCCAGAGCCAGTCCATCGAATTTCGGATCGACCCAAAACATCGGCGCGTCGAAGGCCACGCCGTCGCGCTCCAGCTTGTTGGCCGCCCGAGTCACGAAGTCCCGCCACTCCTCCTCGGCCATGGCGTTGTCCAGGCTGTACATGCGCAGCCGGTGGGGCCGGGAGGCGAAGCCGTCCAGCACCGCCCCGCCCACCCGGCGCGTGGGCGAATTGGGATCAGCCAGCTCGGGATGGGCTTCTTCCAAGGCCTTCAGTTCGCGGTACAGGGCGTCGTAGGCCGCGTCCTCCACCGAGGGGTCGTCCAGGACGTAATAGCGGTAGTCGTATTCGTGGATCAGGTCGCGCAGTTCGCGCAGACGCACGGCGGGATCAATGGTGCTCACGGCAATCACCCTTGTCGGTCGAGGTCTTCTTGGCGGTTAAGCCCGGCGTCGCCGTTGAAAATGACCTGCCACAGCCGTTCAAAGGCATGGCCGGTGTTTCCGGCGTCGTCGGGGTCGGCGGCGACAATATCCAGGGCGCGGCGGTAAAAGGCCAACGGCCGGGCCAGGATGCGCTGCCGGGACACGAAAAACATGCCGGCCGGAGCCGGAACCAGAAATTGCTCCGGGACCGGGCCGGAAAACAGACTGGCGTAGACCTCGCCCACCGGAATGTCCTGGCCAAAACCCGGCCGATGGCCGTGGCGGGCCGGATCGGCCAGATCGTGGGGCCGGCCCAACCGGTCGCACTTGAGCTTGAAGGCGGCAAATCCCGAAAAGTGCAGGCCCAGTCGGGCGTTCTGGCGCACCCGGTCGGCAAAGCTCTCGGGCGTCGCGCCGGGCGGCATGTGCTCGAAGGGCGCGGCCTGGACAAAGGCCGTATGCCCGGCCAGGCTGTCGTAACGCCCCACGATGTGGCTCAAGTACGTGTGGCTCTCCCGGCCGATGTTGGGCAGGGACAGCCCGCCCGGCGCGCCGGATTTGTCGTAGACCGTCACGGCCAAGCCCAGGCCGGCCGTCCAGGACACGTCTTCCCGGTAGCGGGCCACCACGACCTCGATGTCGGGCGCGCTCAAAGGATGGCCCGCAACCCGTCCAGGCCGTCGCTGCGGCCGACCAGGATCATGGTGTCCCCATTCTCCAGCACGGCCTGGGGCTGGGGATTGAAGATCATCTCGCCGCTGGCTTTCTTGATGGCCACGATGATGAGGTTGAAGCGCTGGCGGATCTGGGAGTCGATGAGGTTCTTGCCCACAAACTCCGAATGATCGGTGACTTGCAGCTCTTCCATCTGCAGGCCGGCCGGGCCGCTGCGGCCGGTCAGCTCCAGAAAGTTGACCACGGTCGGACGCAGCACGGACTGGGCCATGCGCACGCCGCCGTAGAGGTGGGGCACCAGCACCTGATCGGCCCCGGCCCGTTGCAGGCGCTGGGTATGGCCCTGGGCATCGGCCCGGGCCACGATGCGGATGTTCGGGTTGAGCTGGCGGGCGGTCAGGGTCACGTACACGTTGGCCGCTTCCTGGGTCAGGGCGGCGACCAGCGTCTTGGCCCGCTCCAGGCCGGCGGCCAGCAGCACCTCGTCGGCGGTGGCGTCGCCGGCCACATAGGGCACGCCGTGTTCGTCGAGAAGCCGAATGACCTCGGGATTGCTCTCCACGATGACGACGGGCACGTCCTCGGCCAGGATCTCCCGGGCCACGATGGAGCCGATGCGGCCGTAGCCGCAGATGATGACGTGGTCCTTGTAGCCGTCGATGACCTTTTGCATGCGCCGTCTCCCGAGATACTGTTGCAAGCGGCCTTCCACCAGCACCTGGGTGAAGGTGCCGACCAGATAGGCGAACGTGCCCACCCCGGAAACGATGAGCACCATGGTCAGGATGCGGCCGTTTCGCGACAGGGGATAGACTTCCTGGAAGCCCACCGTGGAAAGGGTGATGACCACCTGATAGAGGCTGTCGAAAAAGCTCCAGTCCTCCACCCGCATGTAGCCGACGAGGCCAAAGACGAAGACCATGGCCAGGGCCACGAAACCGCCGATGAGCGGGCCCCAGTGTCCCAGGCGGTTGTTCAGGCGGGCGACATGGCTGCGCAGCCGCATGGTCTTACGGACGGTCACGGCTAGCCCATTTCCAGCAGCCGCTGGCGCAGGGTCGCGGCCTGGTCGCGGAACTGGGCCGCTTTTTCGAATTCCAGGGCCTTGGCCGCCTCGCGCATTTCGCGCTCCACCTGCTTGAGTTTTCGTTCCATGGCTTTTTTCGACATGCCGCCGTAGGCCTCGGCTTCCTCGTGCACGGCAGCGCCGGCCCCAAGGCCGCCGCCGGCCGTGGCGTAGCCGCCGCCGGAAGCACTCCAGGACCCGGTTTTCTGGTCGCCCTTGGCGTACAGGGAGTCCAGCACGCTGTCCATGGCCTTGACCACGCTGCGCGGCGTCAGCCCGGTCTCGCGGTTGGAGGCTTCCTGCTTCTCGCGGCGGCGGGCGGTCTCGTCCATGGCCGCGCTCATGGAGCGGGTCATGTTGTCGGCGTAGAGGATGACCCGGCCGCCGACGTTGCGGGCGGCCCGGCCAAAGGTCTGGATGAGCGAACGGGTAGAACGCAGGAAGCCTTCCTTGTCGGCGTCGAGAATGGCGACCAAGGACACTTCCGGGATGTCCAGGCCCTCGCGCAGCAGGTTGATGCCGACCAGTACCGAGAACTCGCCCTGGCGCAGGGCCTTGATGATGGCCACCCGCTCCAGGGTGTCGATGTCGGAGTGGAGATAGCGCGAGGTGACGCCCATGGAGTTAAAGTATTCGTTGAGCTCTTCGGCCATGCGCTTGGTCAGGGTGGTGACCAGCACCCGCTCGCCGGCCGCCATACGGGTGCGGCACTCGGCCATGAGGTCGTCCATCTGGCCCTTGGTGGGCCGCACCTCCACTTCCGGGTCGAGCAGGCCCGTGGGGCGGATGATCTGTTCCACGACCACGCCTTCGGAGCGGGTCAGCTCCCAGTCGCCGGGCGTGGCCGAGACATAGACGGCCTGGCCGATGCGGCCTAGGAACTCCTCGAAATTGAGCGGCCGGTTGTCCAGGGCCGAGGGCAGGCGGAAACCGTAATCCACCAGCGTCTGCTTGCGCGAACGGTCGCCGGCGTACATGCCGCCGATTTGCGGCACGGTGATGTGGGATTCGTCCACGAACAGGATGAAATCCTTGGGGAAGTAGTCCAGCAGCGTATACGGCGGGTCGCCGGCCTGCCGGCCGTCGAGGTGGCGCGAATAGTTTTCGATGCCGTTGCAGTAGCCCAGTTCCTCGATCATTTCGAGGTCCTGCATGGTGCGCATTTCCAGACGCTGGGCGGCGAGCAGGTCGTTTCGCTCCCGCAGTTCGGTCAGGCGCAGGCGCAGTTCCTCGCGGATGTCGGACACGGCGCGGTTCAGGTTGTCGCGGTCGGAAACATAGTGGCTGGCCGGGAAGATGATGGCCTTGTCCATGGTCCCGAGCACTTCGCCGGTCAGCGGATCGGTTTCCTGGATGGCTTCCAGCTCGTCGTCGAAAAATTCCAGGCGTAGCGCCCGTTCCCGGGCATAAGCCGGAATGATCTCGATGACGTCGCCGCGAACGCGAAACACACCCCGGTGGAAATCGTAGTCGTTGCGCTCGTACTGGATCTCCACCAGTCGGGCCAAGACCTTTTCCATGCCGATCTTTTCGCCGACCGTCAGGGTCAACACCATGCGCTCGTAGTAGTCGCGCGAACCCAGGCCGTAGATGCAGGACACGGAGGCCACGATCAGCACGTCGCGGCGGGTCAGCAGCGAATGGGTGGCGGCGTGGCGCAGCTTGTCGATGTCGTCGTTTATCGACGAGTCTTTCTCGATGTAGGTGTCCGTGCGCGGCAGATAGGCTTCGGGCTGGTAGTAGTCGTAATAGCTGACGAAGTATTCCACGGCGTTGTGGGGAAATAGCCCCTTGAATTCGCTGTAGAGCTGGGCGGCCAGGGTCTTGTTGGGGGCCATGACCAGGGCCGGGCGGTTGAGCTTGGCCACCACCTGGGCCATGGTGAAGGTCTTGCCCGTGCCGGTGGCCCCAAGCAGGGTCTGGCTCGGCACGCCCTGGTCGAGGTTGCGGGCCAGTTCGTCGATGGCCTGCGGCTGGTCGCCGCGCGGGAGGTATTCGGATTCAAGCTGGAAATGCATGGCGTTTTCTTTTATATCCCCTGGCGACCCAATCCAAGCGAAAACCCTCGCGGCGTCCGGGTCGGCGGCCGTCCGCCGGTCCGGGGACAGCCCATCCCTGCAAGGAGACGCCTCATGGAAATCGATGTCGTTCCGGCGGACTTCCATCTGCCCGTGGACCGGGCCTGGACCGTGTCCATTGTCATCAAAACCTTCAAGGGCCGCAAGGACGTCACCGTCCATCTGTTCCGCCCGGAGTGGGACGCGGAAGAGGTCGAAATCTACGACTGGGACGTGCTGCTCGGCGATCCGGTCGATCCCGACCTGCCCGTCAGCTTCGAGAGCAGCCGCCGGGTGCTGCTTGAAGCCTTCACCGAGGAGGAGCGCGACGCGCTCATCGAGTATATCAAGACCCGCTACCAGGACAAGGTGTCGGAGGTGCATGGCTGCGCGCTGAACATCCCCATCCCCCTGGGCCTGGTCGCCCTGTCCGAGCTGGCCGAAGGCAAGGATATCGGGTTCATCCATTTCGACAAGATCCCCAACTATTCGCTGCCCTTCCCGGTGCGCGGCTTCTATGACCTGAGCCAGCATAAGCCCATCATCGAAGGGTTGGACTAGTTCTTCCGACGGTTTCACCTTCCGCAAGTCGTTTCAAGGGGCCGCCCGGGCGGCCCCTTTTCCTGGAGTTGTTCGATGCAAAGCGTGTGTGTTTTTTGCGGTTCGTCGTCCGGGGCCGATCCCATTTATGTCGATGTCGCCGACCGTCTGGGCAAACTGCTGGCGGCCGAGGGCATCACCCTGGTCTACGGCGGAGCCTGCGTGGGGCTCATGGGCGCGGTGGCCGACGCGACCCTGGCCGCCGGCGGCAAGGCCATCGGCGTGCTGCCGGATTTCCTGCGCCGCAAGGAGCTGGCCCATCCGCGTCTGACCGAACTGTTCGTGGTGTCGTCCATGCACGAGCGCAAGGCGCGCATGGCCGAGCTGGCCGACGGCTTCATCGCCCTGCCCGGCGGCATGGGCACCCTGGAAGAGTTCTGCGAGATCATCACCTGGGCCCAGCTCGGGCTGCACACCAAGCCGTGCTGTCTGCTCAACGTCCAGGAATACTACGAACCACTCCTGCGCTTCGTCGACCGCATGGCTGGCGAAGGCTTCCTCAAGGAGCAGCAAAAAGGGCTGGTGCTGTCGGCCCCCACGCCTGAAGAAGCCCTGGCCGCCATGCGGGCCTTCGAGCCGGTGATCGTGCCCAAGTGGGTGGATCGGAAGGAGCGGGCGTAGGGGGTACGTTGCTGACGCAGATTGCGTCTGGTTTATAATAACACAACGTTGCCTCATACTGCGGGAAACGGCTATGATCATCCGTGCGGGCGCGCCATCAATGGCCGCAACGCGCACAGGATGGAACTATCATGGCAGACGCATCAAGACCGCAGCCGGTCAAACAAGTCCGCTCCACGCGCCAGGACTTCGACGGTCCGGGCGACTTTGCCAGCACCGAAGAGGCCTTGGCCTACTACAAGGCCGAGTATGCGCGGTTGAAGGCGATTATTGCCTTGCAGAAAGGGAAGATTCGGAAGTTGATCTCCGCCTGAGCGCTCCCCGGCTTTGTCGTAAAGCCACCTCCCCAACGGCCATCAAAAATATCGAAATTCGTTTGCAATTATCCAAGAAGCTTATATTCTGTCATTCATGCAGACACCACATTCCAAAGACGCCGAGCTTTACTACATGCTCGGCCAGGACAGCCTTCTGCATGACCGTCTCAGCGAGGCGGTAGACTTCTTTTCTCAGGCAATCCGCGAAAATTTTCTTCTCGGCGAAGCCTATATCGCTCGGGGAATCTGCTATCACCGCCAGAAAAAATTTGATTTGGCGCTTGAGGATATGAAGGCAGCCGCCGCGCTGGGCCAGGAAGACGCCGAGCACTACATCAGCCTCATCATGAAGAGACGGGAAAAACGTCAACCGACGCCGGGAGAAATATGGGTCCACAAGATCCGCCAGTTCTGCTGCGGCGGAGGCGGAGTCTTCAGTCAGATCATTTTAGACCTGGGTTGCGAGTTGGATAACATTGACAAATACGGCATCGATTAACAGCCTCCTGGCAGCGCCCACTTCCCCACCATCCCCTCCTCTTCCCTCGCCGCTTCCAGCCGCCGCAAAAACTCGTTTCTCCGCACTTGCACCGCGCCGAAGCGCAGCAAATGGCCGGTGGCCTGCTGGCAGTCGATGAAGCGGAATTCGTGGCGGTCCAGGAAGCGGCACAGTGTCACGAAGGCCACTTTCGAGGCGTCGGTCGCGCGGTGGAACATGGATTCGCCGAAAAAGGCCTTGCCGATGGCCACGCCGTAAGCCCCGCCCACGAGTTCGCCGTTTTGCCAGGCTTCCACGCTGTGGGCGTGGCCGGCGGTGTGGAGGCGTTCGTAGCCTTCGATCATGTCCGGCACGATCCAGGTGCCGTTGTCGGCGTCGCGGGGGACGGCGGCGCAGCCGCGAATGACGCCGGCGAAATCCGTGTCCAGGGTGACGGTGAACTTGCCCGAACGGATGGTGCGCTCCAGGCGCTTGGACACGCGAATATGGCCAGGCACGAGGATGGGGCGCGGGTCCGGCGACCACCACAGGATGGGGCTTTCGTCGTCATACCAGGGGAAGATGCCGCGCCGGTAAGCGGCCAGCAGCCGCGCCACGCTCAGGTCGCCGCCGACGGCCAACAGTCCGCCCGGCTCAGCCAAGTGGGGGCTGGGGAACACCGGTTCGTCGATGAGGGCAAAAACAGGCATGGGTTTCCATATGCCGCAACCCGGACCGGGGCAAGGCTTGGCGGCTTCCTGACGCCGCGTCGGGCCTAATGCCCAGGCATTGGGCGCTCGACGGGCCAGCAGAGTAGAGCGCTCGATGACCCTAGAGTGTACACATTCAACGCTAAACGGGGCAACACCGCCTACTCCACTCCCCAAAGCCCCGGGCTCGTCCCTCCCCCCGCCATAAAAAAAACCGGGACCGCCCATGGACGGTCCCGGCATCAGCCTTCTTCTCTCAAGCTTCGTCTTTCCAACGAAGCCGCATCACTTCTCGCCCCCTCCCCTCTAACCCTTTTGGGGGGTCCCGGGGCCGCACGGCCCCCGCCCCCCGGGGGGACGTGAGCATGGCGAGT
>JAEZMB010000124.1 GCA_023435825.1 Pseudomonadota bacterium
TCGACGGCCCAAAAATTTCAACGACCCGGTTCGCCCGGGGGGAGCGTCGTCCGGCCGGATAGGCGGGCACAGGACGCAAAAAAGCCCGTCGCGCCAGCCCTGTCGGGTCGGCGCGACGAAGCGAAAATCGGAGCGGGAGCGGCTTAGGCGTCGGAGCTGGACGCGGAGGCGCTCGGGCAGGACGAACAGCCGCCGGAAGCGCAGGGCGAGGCCGGAGCCGCCGACTCGGCGGCCGGGGCGTCGGCGGGCTTGGACGCACCGTTGGAGCCGTTGGCCGCGTTGCCCGAAGCGCTGCAACCGCCGTTGGCCTTGTAGTCGGTCACGTACCAGCCCGTGCCCTTGAGCACGAACGAGGTGTTGGACATGAAGCGCTTGCCGGGAGCGCCGCAGTATTCACAGGGCGCTTCGTCCACATCGAAGCTGCGTTGAAGCACTTCGAATTCCTTGCCGCATTTGGTGCATTTGTATTCGTAGATGGGCATGATCCTCTCCGCTTACGCCTTTGGGCCGTGAAATCCGGCCGCAACAAGTCCACCTTCGGCCCGGGTTTGTCAAGGGCCGTGCCGGTGTCCGGGGCCTGTCCGGCAGCACTCGCCATGGTCGAGCGCCACAAAAAGTAAGCGGCCCGGCCGGCCAGTCAAGAGCCGGACAGCCAAAAAAACGCCGCCTTGTCCTAATCGGGAATGATGATCACGCACACGCCCGGATAGGCGCTGAGCCGCCCCAGGTCGAGGTCGTGCCCCCGCGAGGCCGGCACGAACACCGTGCCGCAAAAGCCCTTTTCCAGCGCCAGCCATAATGCGGGTTCCTCGCCGACCGAGGTCACCTCGCCCGGACACAGCAGAAACCGCCGCGACAGCCGCCGGCCGCCGTCGGCGGCGTAGACCAGACACGGCCGGGCGTCGTCCTCGGCCGGACCTTCGAGCAGGTTGCGCACGGCGGCCAAGAGCGCCTCCTCGTCCACGGGCTTGGCCAGGACCGCGTCGGCCCCGCTGGCGGCCCGTTCGCTGCGGGAGGCCACGGTCAGCACCATCACCGGGATGTCCCGGGTGGCCGGATCGGCCCGCAGCCGGCGGATGGCTTCGCGGCCGTCCATGCCCGGCATGCGCAGGTCCATGGTGATGCAGCCGGGTTTCCAGGAGGCGGCCAGCTTGAGCGCCTCGGCCCCGCTGTGGGCCGTGGCCACGTCGTAGCCGCCCTCGGCCAGCACGGTTTCGAGGTAGCGCCGCACGGCGTCGTCGTCGTCCACCACCAGCACGCGGGAGGCGTCGCCTCTGGTCGTCGGCGCGGCGACCACCGGGCAGGCCGTCTCCGCCGGCTGCCCGGCCAGGGCCGGCAGGGTGAAGCGGAAGACGCTGCCTTGGCCTGGCACGGATTCGGCCCAGATGCGCCCGCCGTGGCGTTCCACGATCTGGCGGCAGATGGGCAGCCCCAGGCCCGTGCCCTTGGGCTTTTCGGTCAGCGTGTCGCCGGCCTGCTTGAATTTCTCGAAAATGGTTTCCAGGTCCTTGGCCGCGATGCCCGAGCCGCTGTCCGCCACCGCCACCCGCACCTCGTCGCCGACCGCCGCGGCCGACAGGCGCACCCAGCCGGTGGCAGTGAATTTGACGGCGTTGCCGATGAGGTTGAGCAGCACCTGCACCAGCCGGTCGCGGTCGGCCATGACCGCCGGCAGATCCGAGGCGATGTCGGTGGCGAGGGTCAGGCCCTTGCGCGCCGCCAGGGGCGCGGCCGCCTTGACGGCATGGTCGGCCACGGCGGCCAGGGACACCGGCTCCATGTCCCATTCGCAGCGCCCGGACTCCATCTTGGCGATGTCGAGCACATCGTCCACCAGTTCGGTGAGCCGTTCGCCCTCGGCCACGATGATGTCGAGGTTTTCGCGGATCTGCCCGGCGCCGCGCGCCACCCGGGCATCGCCTGGCGGCAGGGCCGGCGCGACCAGCTCCAGGAACTTGCGGCGGATGATCTTGGCGAACCCCAGCACCGACGTCAGCGGCGTGCGCAGTTCATGGGAGACCGTGGAAATGAACTCGGTCTTCATCCGGTCCACTTCCTTTTCCACGGTGACGTCGCGCACGAGCAAAATGACCGCCGTGCGGTCCTGGCCGGGCAGGCGGAAGGACGTGGCCACGACCTTGCCCGTGCCGCCGTCGGACAGGGCCACTTCGGTTTCCGGACAGGCCTTGTCGGTGAGGCACGAGGCGGCCAGGGCGGCCATGGCCGGGGGAAAGGCGTCGCGCACCCAGCGCCCGGCCGGGTCGGCTCCGGTCAGGCCGAACATGGCGAGCAGGGCCGGGTTGTGCAGGGTGGCCCGGCCGGCGTCGTCGACCACGAGCAGGCCGTCGGCCAGGTTATCGATGATGGCCTGGATGTGGGCCAGGGAGTCGTTGAGTTCGCGGGTGGTGTCGGCCACGGCCTGTTTGAGGTTGGACACCAGCACCGACAGCTGGCCGGCCATGGAGCCCATGGCCCGGGCCAGCACGCCCACCTCGTCGTCGCTGGTCGGGGGTGGGGTGGCCGAGAAATCGTGGTCGCGGATTTTGACGGCATACTCGGCCAGGGCGGCCAGGGGCCGGGCGATGCCCGAAACCAGGGCGTAGAAGATGACCACGGCCACGGCGAACATGGCCAGCATCAGCACTTCCTGGCGGATGACGGCCTCGCGCATGACCCGCCAGATGCCGGCCTTGTCCATGCCCACGCTCACTTGCCCGGCCTCGCCGGCCAGGATCGGGGCCGTGACCTGAATAAAATCCCCCCGGTCCGGGATCACCGCGTCGTCGATGGAAATGGCTTCCTGGTGGCTCACCGTGACCTGGGGCACGGTGGCCGGCATGGCCGGCAAAAAGGTATGGGCCGCGATGCGCCCCATCCGGTCGGCCACAAAGACGTAGCCCACGCCGTCGATGCGCAAGAACTCGTCGATCATGGCCTGGACCGAGGCCGCGTCGCCGCCGACCAGGGCATCGGGGCTGGCAGCGGCGATGGCCATGGCGATGGCCCGGCCCTTGGTCACGTATTCGTCGGTCAGGTGGCGGTGGAGCAGCCAGGCCGACAGCAGGGCCGTGGCGTTGGCCGAAACCCCGAACACCAGCACGATGGCCAGCAGCGTCTTGCGGAACAGGCGCGACACCCTCAGTCCTCGGCCTCGGCCAGGCTGCAGGTCAGGGGCACGAGCCGGCCGTCCTTGGCGGTGTTGAGGTAGACCATGTCCAGGGCCTGATGGTTGGGGCCGGTCAACGAAAGGGGCCGGCCGATGCCGATATCCGCCGGGCTCACGGCGGCCGCCGCCGCATCCAGGCCTTGGCGGTCGTCGGGGTCGGCCATGGCGTCCAGCACCGTCAGGAACAGGCGGGCGTTGAGATAGCCTTCGAATCCAACAGAACTGCCGGCCTGGGAGGCCGGCGTGTCCCAGCCGCCGGGAGGCGGCAGCCGGTCGCCCAGATCGGCCAGGGCCTGGCGATAATCATGGGCCGCCGGCAGGGTCTCGTCGCGCCAGTCCGGCACGACCTGGGAAAAGATGACGTCGTGTTCCAGATCGACGCCCAGGCGTGCGCCTTCGGCGGCCAACTGGCGCAGCAGCAGTTCGCCGCCGGCAAAGGACACCACGCCGATGGTGGCCCTAAGGCCGGCCTGGCGGAAGTCGCGGATGGCGGCGGCGCAGGCCGGGGCCGGCCCGACCAGCAGGATCGCCTGGGGGGTGCAGGCGGAGAGCACCTTGGCCTGGGCGGCCATGTCGTCGCCCACCGTCGCGACCCGGGCAAAGGTGGCCTCGCCACACAGCGGCAGGTTGCGCCGGGCCAGGGCCCGCCTGGCTCCGTCCCAGCCGCTGCGGCCAAAGGCGTCAGCTTGGTGGCAGATGGCCACCCGCGTGGCCCCCTTGGCCACGAAGGCCCCGACCAGGGCGTCGATCTCCTGGCGGTAGCTGGCCCGCAGGTTGTAGACGTAGCGGACGTAGGGCGCGTTGCGGGAGGCTTCCAGGCCGGTGACCGGGAAAAACAGCCGCGCCCCCTGGTCGGCGTAGGCCCGAAGCACCGGCAGCACCCGGCTGACCGTGGGCGTGCCGAGCTGGGAAAAAAGGGCCAGGGCCTTGTCGCGGGTGAGGAAGCGCACGGTGTTTTCGATGGCCGGCCCGGGTTCGTAGCCGTCGTCGGCGGCGTGGAGGGCGACCTTGCGCAGCCCGGGCGCGGACAGGGTGTTGCGGCTTTCCAGGCAGGCCAGGGCCCCACGGTAGAGTTCCACGGCCATGGCCCGGGTCGGACCGGAAAATCCGGCCGTCATGCCCAGGATGATCGGCGCGTGGTCCTGGGCTTCGGCCACGCCGAAAAGCGCCACAACCAGGGCGATCATCACGCCCGCGGCCTTGCGTAACCAGTCCGCCATCATTCCCATGCCCTTCGCGTCCAAACGTCCGACGCATGAGATTGTCGAGGTATGGCACACTAGGCCGATTTGGAAAACGCGTCAAATTGCCGGCCCGGAATTCGGGCCAGCGGCACGCAAATGTCGCCTGCGCCCCGGCGTTGCGCTTTGGCGCGACTGGTGTCACACAATCGTCACGCGACATACATCCCCGCGTCAAGGCGACGTGTTCTTGATGGTTCCGCAAACTTCGAGGTGGTCGCATGTCCAAGGATTCCATCCTGATTGTCGAAGACGACGAAGACATCGTCGAGCTGCTCGCCTTCAATCTGCAAAGCGCCGGCTTCGCCGCGGAAACCGCCCGCGACGGTTACGAGGGCCTGGCCAAGGCCCGGCGCAATCCGCCGGCCGCCGTCATCCTCGACCTCATGCTGCCAGGCCTGGACGGCTTCGAGGTCTGCAAGGAACTCAAGCGCGATCCCAAGACCGCCAGCGCCCCCATCATCATGCTGACGGCCCGGGGCGAGGAAGTGGATCGCATCGTCGGGCTGGAGCTTGGGGCCGACGACTACGTGGTCAAGCCCTTTTCCCCGCGCGAGCTGGTCCTGCGTCTGCGCTCGGTGCTCAAGCGCCACGCCCCGGAGCCGGAAAAGCGGCAGGTGCTGGCCCGCGACGGCCTGTCCGTGGACATGGCCGCCCACCGGGTGAGCCTGGACGGGGTGGAGGTGGCGCTCACCGCCACGGAGTTCAAGCTTCTGGCCGAGCTGTTCCAGAGCGCCGGCCGGGTGCTCACCCGCGACCGGCTGCTCAATTCCGTCTGGGGCTACGAGTTCGAGGGCTATGCCCGCACCGTGGACACCCATGTCCGCCGCCTGCGTCAGAAGCTGGGGCATTTCGCCGACATGATCGAGACCGTCCGGGGCGTGGGCTACCGGTTCAAGGAGTAGGCCGTGGCCGGCTCCGCCGCCCTGGGACTGCGGGCCGCCGCCGTGTGCGTGGCCGTGGCCGCCCTGGCCCTTGGGCTGTCGTCCCTGGTGCCGGCCTCGGCCGCGCCGGGCCAGCGTCTGGCCGCCAACGCCGGCGCCCTGGTCCTGGCCGGGGCCGTGTTCTGGTTTTTCACCCGCCGGCTGTCGCGTTCCCTGGCCGAGGTCGTGGACGTGGCCCGGGCCATCGGCGACGGCGACTACCGCCGCCGGCTGCATTTGCTGCCCGGGGGCGAGTTTTCCGTCCTGGCAGGAGCCGTCAACCAGATGGCCCGGGGCATCGAGGCCAACATCGCCACCATCGTGGCCCAGAAGACCCAGCTCCAAGCCATCCTGGACGGGATGCGCGAGGCGGTCATGGTCCTGGACGCCGCCGGCCGGGTGCGCGTGGCCAACCCGGCCCTGGCCCGGCTGGCCCCCATCGCCGCCGATCCCCTGGGACGCCGGCCCATCGAGGTCATTCCCAGCCCCGAGCTGCAGCTGGCCTGCGACCGGCTCCTGGCCGCCGAGCCGGCCGGTCCCGAAGCCGAAAACGCGGCCGAGGCCGTGACCCTGGAAGCCCGGTTCGGCCCGGGCCGGTTCTACGAGGTGTCCCTGGTGCGCCTGCCCGGCCGGGACGGGGCCGAGGCCGGGGTAGTGCTGGTCTTCCACGACGTGTCCGAGACCCGCAAGCTCTCCCGGGTGCGCCGGGACTTCGCCGCCAACGTCACCCACGAGCTGCGAACGCCCTTGACGTCCATCAAGGGCTACGCCGAAACCCTGCTCGGAGCCGCGCCCGAGCTGGCCGCCGAAAAGCGGCGTTTCCTGGAAGTGATCCTCAAAAACGCCAATCACATGTCCAAGATGGTGGACGACATTTTAAACCTCGCCCGGCTGGAGGACGGCCAGGGGC
>JAEZMB010000304.1 GCA_023435825.1 Pseudomonadota bacterium
GCGCTGGTGATGTTGTAGCAGTACGAAGATAAAGCGCCTCGGGCGGCCGGGGGCCTGAGGCCCCCGGACCCCCCAACAAGGAACACAGAATGCTTGTCGCCAAGGACATCGTCAAAACTTTTGCTGGCGAGGCCGGCAATGCCCCGGCCCTGCGCGGCGTGTCGCTGACCGTCGCGGCCGGCGAATTCGTGGCCGTCACCGGCCGGTCGGGCTCGGGCAAATCCACCCTGCTCAACATCCTGTCCAGCCTGCTCACCCCGGACGCCGGCCAGGTGCTCTACGAAGGTCGCGACCTGGCCGCCCTGTCCGCCCGGGAGCGCGACAACCTGCGGGCCACGGACTTCTCCATGGTCTTCCAGATGCACCACCTGCTCCCCTATCTCACCGCCTTCGAGAACGTGCTGACGCCCTTTCTTTCGGGCTGGCGGCCGGTGGACGCCGCGCGCAAGGCCTTTGCCCTGGAATGCCTGGAGCGGGTCGGCCTTGCCGACAAGGCCGAACGCCTGCCGGGCAAGCTCTCCGGCGGCGAACAGCAGCGCGTGGCCATCGCCCGGGCCCTGGTCACCCGGCCCCGGGCGCTTTTCGCCGACGAACCCACCGGCAGCCTGGACGGCGGCACCGGCCGCCAGATCATGGACATCCTGTCGGGCCTTAACAAGGAAGGCCTCACCGTAGTGCTGGTCACCCACGAACCGCTCTACGCCCGCATGGCCGGACGGCTGGTGGAAATCGCCGACGGCAGGCTCGCGGCGGACAATGGAACACCCCCACCAAACCGAACCGTTTGACAAATCTTCCCGCGCCCCCTTAGGGAATTGCTGTGTTTTGTCGATACGGAACAAGCAAGACGGAGCCTTGGGGGTTTGTTACATGCGCAACTTGAAGCTTGGGGTCAAACTGGTCGGCGGCTTTCTCGTCACGGCGGCCATCACGCTTATAGTCGGTTTGGTGGGCCTGTCGGGCTTGTCCAACGTGTCCCACCACCTGGAAACCGTCACGGATGTCAGCCTGCCTACCGTGCGCGATCTGCAGCTGATCAAGATCGCGGGCGAGACGGTCCGGGTGGCGCAGCGTTCCCTGCTCATCCCCGGACTCAGCCAGAAGGATCGGGAACGCCAGTACGAGAACATCGCCCGGGTGCGCGACACCTACCGCAAAGCCTGGGACGAGTACGACAAATTGCCCAAATCCCCTGAAGCCGAACGGGTATGGCGGGAATTCGGCCCGGCCTGGCAGGAATGGGTCAAGATCAACAACGAATCCTTCGAACTGGCCAAGCAGTGGGACAAGTCGGACCTCGACGACCCGGCGGAATTACGCCAGAAGCTCAATTTGTTCCGCGGCGACCACTACAAACTCCTCGACGACGCCTACGGCCTGGTCCTGTCCGGCAAGCCCCTGGCCGGCGGCGACAACCCCGAGCAGTGCAACTTCGGGCAATGGATGGCCTCGGCCGGACGCAACATCAATAATCCGGTCTTCAAGAAATCCGTCCAGGATCTTCGACAGGTGCATGAAAGGCTGCATCGCGGCGTGGCCCGGTTGAAGGAAATGGCCGCCAAGAACGCTCCCAAGGAGGAGATGCTGGCGCTTGTCCGTACGGAAATCCACGACCCCGTGGAACTGACCGTGGCCCAGTTCAACCTCATGGCCGAGGAAGTGGGACGGGTCGAGGAAATCTACGGCCGGATGCGCCAGGACGCCATGGTCACGGTGCGCGACAAACAGATCCGTTGTTTCGAGCTCCTTGACCGGCTCATAACCCTGTCCCTGGCCGACGCCGAAAAGAGCCAGGACGAAGGCGAAGCCGCCGCCGCCAAGGCCAGGCTGATTTCCCTCATCGGCATCGGCTTTGGCGTGGTGCTGGCCCTGCTCCTTGGCATCGTCATTTCCCGCATGATCACGCGCCCCATTCTCCTGGGCGTGCGCGCCGCCGAAGGCCTGGCCGCCGGCGACCTCAACCAGCGCATCGAGATCGACCAGAGAGACGAGATCGGCGATCTGGCCAAGGCCCTGCGCCACATGATCGAAAAACTGCGCGAAGTGGTCGGCCAGGTGCAGTCCGGCGCGGAGAACGTGGCCTCGGGTTCCGAGGAGCTTTCGGCCACCACCCAGAGCCTGTCCCAGGGCGCCACCGAACAGGCGGCCAGCGTCGAGGAAATCTCCTCGTCCATGGAAGAGATGGCCGCCAACATCCGCCAGAACGCCGACAACGCCAAGCAGACCGAACAGATGGCGCTTAAGACCGCCTCCGACGCCCAAAACGGCGGCCAAGCCGTGGCCAAGACCGTCAGCGCCATGAAGCAGATCGCCGAGAAAATCGGCATCATCGAGGAAATCGCCCGCCAGACCAACCTGCTGGCGCTTAATGCCGCCATCGAGGCGGCCCGGGCCGGCGAGCACGGCAAGGGCTTCGCCGTGGTCGCGGCCGAAGTGCGCAAGCTGGCCGAACGCAGCGGCAACGCGGCCGGCGAGATCAGCGAACTGTCCTCCTCCAGCGTCCAGATAGCCGAAAAAGCCGGCGAACTGCTGGCCCGCATCGTGCCGGACATCCAACGCACCACCGAACTCATCCAGGAAATCACGGCCTCCAGCGTCGAGCAGAACTCCGGAGCCGAGCAGGTCAACCGGGCCATCCAGCAGCTCGATCAGGTCGTGCAGCAAAACGCCTCGGCCTCCGAGGAAATGGCTTCCACCGCCGAGGAACTGTCGAGCCAGGCCCTGCAGCTCCAGGACACCGTGTCCTACTTCCGCCTCGACGCCATGAACCGCCGGCCAAGCGCCCCCAAGGCCCTGGCCTCCGGCCGCAAGTCGTCCCGTCCGGTCGTCCGGCCGGCCCGCCCTGCTTCCGTCAAGGTGGATCTGCACAAGGACGCCGACGACAGCGACTTCGAACGCTTCTAGGCCGGTCGTTTCGCCCAATCACAAAGCCCCCGCGCTGCCAAGGCAACGCGGGGGCTTTGTCCATTGTTCATGCTCCGCTTGAGCCGTAACTGGAGGCGGACGTCCCCGGACGTCAGACGCGCGGCGGCAAACTCTCGATCATGGCCGAGACAATGGCGGCGGCGTCGCCCACAAAGCGGCTGCACCGGGCGGTAAAACGCCCCTCGCGCCGGGCCTGTTCCAGGCCGTCGGGGGTGGAGGGATCAAGCTCCATGAGGTCGCGGCAGATGAGCGACCCATGGCGTTCCAGGAAGCGGTCGTAGAATTCCCGAGCCCGGGCATAGGTGGCGGCCTTGGCTGCCGCACCGTCCGGCCCGCCGCCGCCCCCGGCCAGCCCCAGCACCATCACCGCCCCGGAGACCGCGCCGCAGGCCCCGCCGCGCCCCATGCCCACGCCAAAGCCCGTAGCCAGGCGCACGGCCAGCTCAGGATCAAGGCTAAACCGGTCGGCGAAGCTGCGCAGCACCGCCTGGGCGCAGTTGCAACCTGAAGCGAAATTTTCTTCGGCAATCCCGGCAATATCCTGCTCCGCCATGGTTTCCTCCCGGGGGATGCGGCCCTTGCCCGGACCCAGTCCCCATCGACAGACGCCATACCCCGGCATTTTCCTGCCGGCAAGACGCCTTGGGCGGCCCCGGCCGCAAACAAAAAAGGCCGCCCAAGGGCGACCGGCCAACGACACAGGCGAGCTTCAAAAAAGACTACAACGGCGACACGGTAATGTGGTCGGCCTCGCTGTTGCGCAGGGTCAGGGTGAAGGCCTTGAGGCGAATGGCCACCGGGTCGCGCAGGGGCGCGCGGCCGATGACGGCGACTTCCGTGCCGGGCACAAGCCCCATGTCGCGGATGCGGCGTCCCATTTCTCCCGAAGCGCCCACGCTGACGATGCGGGCCTTTTGGCCCACCTGCAACTGGCGCATGCCGATGATCGTTTCCTGTTCCATGTGCTGCCGTTCTTCCGGCCTTTCAGACCGTGGCCACGGCGTCCAGCCGGCCGTACACCTTCTCGGCCAGACCATGCCCCAACGTCATGCATGCGCCCCTGGCCCGCAGGCAGACCGGCCCGCCGCAGCAGGAAGTGATCTCCACCACCGTGCCGGGCGTGATGCCCATGGCGCAAAGCCTTCCGCGCGCCCGGGGACAGTCGCACAGCGTCTCGACGCGCACGCGGCTGCCGGGCGGAAAAGTGGAAAGCGCACCATACGGGGCCATGCCTGTCTCCTTGTTGTCCGAGAGGTAACGACAATGAGAATGATTGTCAAGCTCTGGCGTCACCGTATCGTCATATCCCGCTGACGGCGGCCACGGGTTTGAACGCCCGCAACCGGCCTCATCGGATACCGCCAGCAAGGCGGGCAACGACGGCGCATCGGCAAGGAAAAGACGGGAATGCGGCAGGCGGCTCTCGTGTCGCGCCTCTTGCACAATACGACAGGATTTTCTTAAAAACGAAGCTGTTAGCCTCTTGCCCGCGAAATACCCTCCGCGCTTTTCGTGGCGGCGGCCCTAGCCTCGGCCGGTCCGTTTGAGCAGCCAGGTCAGGGCCAGGGAGACCAGGCAGAGCAGCCCGGCCAGATAGCCGGCCCGGTCGTACTGGCCGGAAAAGACGGCGTTGTAGATCTCCAGCGACACCGTGTTGGTGCGGCCGATGATGTCGCCGCCAAGGAGCAAACTCACCCCGACCTCGCCAAGGGCCCGGCCCACGGCCAAAAACATGCCGGCGGCCACGCTGCGGCGGCAATGGGGCAGGACCACCCGCACGAAGGTCTCGGCCGAGGATTTGCCGAGCACGGCCGAAAGTTCCATGAGCCGCGTGAGGTCGCCCCGCACCGCCGCCTGCACCGGCCGCACCATGAGCGGCAACCCGGACACCACGGCCGCCACCACCAGCCCCGGAAAGCCGAAGATGACTTCGGCCCCGGCATACTCGCCCAACGGTCCGCCGAGAAGACCGTTTCGGCCAAGAAGAAGCAGCAGAAAAAAACCCACGGCCATGGGCGGCAAGACCAGGGGCAACGACACGGTCACATCCAGGGCGGCCACCAGACGGCCGCGCCCCCGGCCAAGCACATAGCCCAGCGGCACGCCAAGCAGGAAAAACAGTGGCACGGCCACGGCCATGACCCGCAGCGTCAGCCGGATGGAGAAAAGCACGTCCGGGTCGGCGGCCGTGGCCGCGAGCGTCGCCGGGATCATGCCCGGTCCTTCCGACGACGGGCGGCACGGGCTGGTCTTGCCCGCGCCGCCGCCAGAGATCGGACAGCCAGAGGGCTTGCCGCAAAACGAGGCATCACAAACCGTGTTTCTTGAGGATTTCCCGGGCTTGCGGGGTCTCCAGGAAGGCAGCGAAAGCCTTGATGGCCTCGGTGTTTTTGGCGTCGGCCAACGGCAAGGCGGCCAATTCGATGGGGTCGTACAGGGACGGGTCGATTTCCAGATAGCCGCCGATGGCCTCGCCCAGGTCCATGACGTCGGTGCGGTTGACGAATCCGGCGTCCACCTCGCCGCTTTGGACGTAGGTCGTCACCTGGGGAACGGTGGCCACCACCAGCAGTTTGTCGGCCACGGCCTTGTCCAGCCCGGCTTTCTGCAAATACTGCGTGGCCGCCTTGCCGTAGATGGCCTTGGCCGGATCGGCCATGGCCAGGCGCTTGACCTCGGGCTTGGCCACATCGCCCGGCGCGGCCAGGGTCTTGCCCTTGGGCCAGGCCACAACCAGCACGCCGCGCCCAAGCGGGACGGCTCCGCTGAATTTCAAGCCGGCCCCTTCCAGAAAGCCCTTCTCGCCCACCAGCACGTCGATGGCGCCGCTGGTCTTGGCCTGGGGAATGAGCTGGCCCATGTTGGCGAAGATGAGGTCGGTCTTGACGCCGCCGGCCGCCTCGAAGGCCTTGGCCAGGGCGGTGACCGGCTTCTTGTAGCCGGCCCCGGCCGCCACGGTGAAGGTTTGGGCCAAAGCCGAAACGGCCAGGCACAGTGTGGCGGCCAACACCGCGCACAGACAGGCAATCCGTCGCATCGTTCGTTGCTCCTTACGGTTTGACGCGGCCTGGGCCGCATTTCCACGGCATCAAACAGCCTGGTCTTCCCGGCGGGGACGACCGGGCGTTGGAAGGTTCCCGCCCCCCGTCGATGCCCGCGTCGGCTGACGGGCCGGCCGCTTCTCGCCACGCTCCAACGTCGTCGCGCCGCCCTCCTGGCCGATGGGTCCAGGACCGCCGCCGGCCCAGTCAATGCCGCGACGGGCGAGCAGCGCCCCCTGCTCCCGCAGGTGGACGTCGAGCTGGCGGTCGAACCAGTCCGGGTCCAGGCGACCCTGATTGATGGACACGATGGCGTCGCCGAGCTGGGCCGCTTCAGCCAGGTCGTGGGTGACGTGGACGATGGGAATGCCGAAGCGATCCCGCACCTCCAGGAGCTGGGCGCGAAGGGCCAGACGGGTGGCCGCGTCCAGGGCCGAGAAAGGTTCGTCCAGGAGCAGCGCCCGGGGCCGGCGGGCCAGGGCCTGACAGATGGCTCCGCGCTGGCGTTCGCCGCCGGACATGGCCGCCGGCTTGGCCCCGGCCAGATGGCGGATGCCGAAAAGCGCCAGCAACTCGCCGGCGTAGTCCGCGTCCACGGCGGCATAGGCCACATTCTTGGCCAGGGTCATGTGGGGAAACAGCGAATACTCCTGGAAGACCAGGCCAATGTCGCGCCGCCGGGGCGGCAGCCGCACCCCGGCCGCCGTGTCGCGCCAGACGGCGTCGCCAAGGCCGATGACGCCCTCGTCCGGGTCGTCGAGGCCGGCCAAAAGCCGCAGCAAGGTGCTCTTGCCCGACCCCGACGGCCCGGTCAGGACCGTGACGGCCCCGGCCGGGCAGCGGATGTACGCCGCAAGCGTAAAGTGCGGCAGGCGCTTGACCACCCTGGCGTACAACATGCCTAGTGTCGCGTCCGCGAAATGCGCATATGGTGTTTTGTAGTCAACAACCTAAAACCATTTATTTTTCTTAAAAAATACTATCGTATTTTTTAAGGGACGCGACACTAGCGCCCTGCCCTCAACTGCGGCTTAGGGCTTCGCGCCGGCAACACGCCCAATCCCGCATTTCCAGTCACCCGGCATCAGGCGGCGACAATGGTCTCGGCGATCCCGGCCAGCACCCGGGCCAGCTCCACCGGAGCCGTGACCTGGGGACAGTGGCCGGCGTCGATGGCCTGCATGGCGAACCCGGCCGCTTCGGCCCGGGCCGCGTTGGCGGCCAGCATGGGGTTGGGGTTGGCGGCGCAACGCACATAGTGGCGCTTGGCCGGCCAGGCTGGCGGCGCGCCTGGCGTGGGGTCGGTGAACCCGGCCAGGGGGAACGGGAACAGCCGCGACAGGAACCAGGATTCCCGGGCGTCGCCGGCCACGCCAAACAGGGGCGCTTCCCAGGGCAGCACCTTCCAGCCGTCGCGCACCCGGGCGTCCAGCATGGCCCGAAACGGCTCGCCGGCCATGCCGGCAAAGCTGTCTCCGGGCTTGGGCAGCAGCGCATCGACGTAGATAAGCCCGGCCAGACGCGGCGCGATCCCCGCCAAGGCCCCGGCGCAGATGAGCCCGGAGTAGCTGTGGCCGACCAGAATGGCGTCCTCAAGATCTTCAAGCTCGAAAAACTGTTCAACGTCGCGGATATAGGCCGCAAGACCCAGGCCCGGCCCCTGGCTGTGGGCCAGATGGCCGCAGCCCGACAACGTCGGGGCCAGGGCCTCGTGTCCCAGGGCGGCCAGGGCCTTGGCGACCTCCCGCCAGACCCAGCCGCCCTGGAATGCTCCGTGGATGCAGACAAATGTCGCCATGACGCCTCCTTGGGGACTTCTCGGCCCTTGCCCAGCTGGCCGCGGACCAATTCACCCCTGCGGCATACCGTATTTTTCGACAAAGTGAAGCGTCATGGCTTTTATAATTTGCGTGTCACAGAGCAAAGAAGTGACACGCAAAGCAATAAACAAGTGACAGTAGACGCAGTACCCAAGCAACTACTGACACGTCCAAGGTATTATTCGTGACAGAAAGCTCATATGCTTTACAATGCATAGCTGCTTCGCTACACAATGCAACCATGACCACCGCTGAAGAAACCATATTCGACCTTGTCAATCGTCTGGACGTCCCTACGTTGCGACGCCTGTGCGATCACGCTGGCGCGACCCTGGCCCGCAAGGATCTCGACGCCCCGCCCCGGCATACGCCACGCGGGACCGCCGCCTGCCAGGCCGCCCTGTTCAGCGTGCCGTCCGGCATCCGCTACCTCGACGCCGACGAACTCGACCGGCTGACCAAGGCCTTCATCGTCTGGCGCGAAGCCGCCCGTACGCCCTCCATCCGCCGGGCCAGGGAGCGCATGCGCCTGGTCTATGCCATGCTGCGCTTAAGCGGGGCCAAGCTCGGCGAGGTGCTGGCGGTCAACGAACGCACGGACATCGACCGCAACAAATGCACGGTGCGCTTTCCCGCCAACCACGAAGGCGAGGCCGCCCGCAAGGTCGTCATGCCGCGCGACTTCCTGGACGATGTGGAGCGTTTCGCTTCGGCCCCCATCAACCGGGCCCTGCGCGGGGAACTGTTCCGCCTCGACCCCGGCTTCGTGCGCCGCAAGCTCTACGAGCAGGCCAAGCGGGCCGGACTGCCGCCGGGACGGGTGAGCCCCACGGCGTTGCGCCATTCCCGGGCCGTGGAATTGCTGCGAAGCGGCGTCCCCCTGCCCGTGGTGCAGATGATGCTCGGCCATTCCAGCGTGGTGCTGACTTCCATCTACTGTTCGTTTTCCGACGCCGACTGCCAACGCATCGTCAGCCGATGCGTCGCCAAGGAGACCCGCATGAAGACAAGCGCCCGCAACACGTTTTTCGGAGCCGTTTCGAGCGTGCGCAAAAGCCCGCTGTTCACGGAGATCTCCATGACCACCACCACCAATCAGGAAATCGTGGCGGTCATCACCAACGAGAGTTTTGACCGCCTGGGCCTGTCCGAGGCCGAGCCGGTCACCGCCCTAGTCAAGGCCCCATGGGTGCTTCTGGCCAAGGATGAAAACAGGGCCAAGACCAGCGCCCGCAACTGCTTTTCCGGCAAGGTCACGGGCATTCGGGGCGACGGCGTGGCCGTGGAGATCATGGGCGAACTCCTCGACGGCACGCCCATGTGCGCGCTGATTACCGCCGAGTCCGTGGAAAGCCTGGATCTCAAGGAAGGCGACACGGTGTGGTTTTCCTTCAAGGCCTTCAGCGTCATCATCAACATCCCGTAGCCGCATGAAAAAGCCCGCCGGACCGAGGTCCGGCGGGCAATCGTTTGACAATCCCCGCCGTCGCCTGGGCGGCGACGGCGGCAACAGCTTTATCCGACGTCCGGGCAGGCCTTGAGGGCCTCGGCGATGTGCTCTTCCGGATAGGCGAAGTCGGAAAGCTTGCCCTGGAAAAAGGCGTCGTAGGACGCCAGATCGAGGAGGCCATGGCCGGAATAGAGAAACACCACCGACTCGCCGGGCTTGGCTTTCTTGGCGGTTTCGATGGCTCCCTTGATGGCATGGGAGGTTTCCGGCGCGGGCAGGAAGCCCTCGGTGCGCAGGAAGAGTTTCGCCGCCTCGAAGCACTCGGTCTGGTAGTAGGCCTGGGCGTCCACAAGGCCCTCGGCGGCCAGATTGCACACGATGGGCGCGTCGCCGTGGTAGCGCAGGCCGCCGGCATGGATGGGGGCCGGCATGAAGGCGTGGCCGAGGGTGTGCATCTTGAGCAGCGGCGTGAGCTTGGCCACGTCGCCGTAGTCGTAGCGGAACTGCCCCTTGGTCAGGGTCGGGCAGGCTTGCGGCTCCACGGCGATGAACCGGATGGCCTCGCCGGCGAGCTTTCGCGGCAAAAACGGCAGGACCAGTCCGGCGAAGTTGCTGCCGCCGCCCACGCAGCCGACCAGATAATCCGGCTTGTCGCCGACCATGGCCAGCTGCTTCTCGACTTCCAGGCCGATGATGGTCTGATGGTGCAGCACGTGGTTGAGCACGCTGCCCAGGGCATACTTGGTGTCGGCGTGGGTGGCGGCGTCTTCCACGGCCTCGGAGATGGCCAGGCCCAGCGAGCCGGTGCAGTCGGGATCGCTTTCGAGCATGGCCCGGCCGGTCTGGGTGCGGTTGGAGGGCGAGGCAAAGACTTCGCCGCCGTAGGCGTTGATGAGGATGCGCCGATACGGCTTCTGGTCGTAGCTCACCTTCACCATGTAGACCGTGCATTCCATGTCCAGCATGGAGCAGGCAAAGGACAACGCCGTGCCCCACTGGCCGGCGCCGGTTTCGGTAGCCAGCCGGCGCACGCCCTCGGCCTTGTTGTAGAAGGCCTGGGGGATGGCGGTGTTGGGCTTGTGGGAACCGGCCGGCGAGACGGATTCGTTTTTATAGTAGATCTTGCATTTGACCCCGAGGGCCTCTTCCAGGCGCTTGGCGCGCACCAGGGGCGTGGGGCGGTAGAGGCGGTAGACGTCCAGGACCGGCTGGGGAATGGGCAGCCAACGCTGTGGCGACATTTCCTGCTCGATGACGGCCTTGGGAAAGATGACCTCCAGCTGTTCCGGGGTCACGGGTTCCTTGGTCTGGGGATCAAGGGGCGGGGCCAGGGGCGTGGGCAGATCAGGCAGGGCGTTGTACCACTGCGTCGGCATCTCCGCTTCGGGCAGATTGATCTTCATCTCCATGCAATTCTCCACCTTACGAGTATTTTCGCCCCCCGGTCCGCCAGGGCGGCTCTTTATAAAAAAAGACAAAGCCGACATCTCGGCTTGTTTTACCTAACCATGGATTCGTTGTCCTGTCAATTTCAGAACAGTAACGTTAACGCCCCCCGTCCACAGGCCCTTTTCGGAGAAAACCCCATCAAGCAACGGAGAAGTATCGATGCGAAAGATTCTGCTCTGCCTGGTCTGCTGCCTACTCGCCATGGGCGCGGCCAGAGCCAACGCGGCCACGGAAGTCAAAATGGCCGGCGACGCCCGTATCTACGGCATGTTCTTCGAGAACCGCAACTGGACCTCCTGGAACGCCACCGGCACCAAGACCGAAGACACCTTTGAGATCTGGGAACGTTTCCGCCTGCGCGCCGACTTCGTGGCCAGCGAGGCCGTGAAATTTCGCCTGGCCACCATGGTCGGCGACCAGACCTGGGGTACCGGCACCTTCACCGCCGCCAACCCGGAAGTCTCCATCACCGTCTGGGAAGCCTATCTCCAGTTCAAGGTGCCCGACACCGACATCCAGGTGACGGCCGGCCTGCAGCCCATCTCCCTGCCCCATGCCTCGATCTTCTATGATTCGCCGATCCTGGCCTCCAAGAACAACAACAAGACCTTCGCCGCCCTGACCATCAAGGCGCCGCTGATCAAGGACACGCTGACCGCCAACCTCGGCTTCTCCCGCTTGATCGACGCCAACCGCACCTACGACACCACCACCACCCAGGTCGCCGACGAACTCGACGCCTACTTCCTGACCCTGCCCATCACCCTGGACGGCTTCAAGGCCACGCCCTGGGCCCTGGCCAGCGTGGTCGGCAAGTCCAGCCTCACCGTCGATTCCATCAAATACGGTATGGTTTCGGGCGGCTACTTCCTGTCCCCCTCGGGCTACAACCAGGCCCAGTCCGGCTACTGGTGGGGCGGCTCCATGTTCGAGGTCAACGCCCTTGATCCCGTCGTCTTCTACGGCGACGTGATCTACGGCGAAGGCGGCATGAACGACCGCCAGCGCAACCAGCGCCGCGGCTGGTTCATCGACGGCGGCGTCAAGTACACCGGCCTGGCCTTCATGACCCCCATGGTCGGCGGCTGGTGGAGTTCGGGCGAGGATTCGAGCATCCGCAACGGCTCCGAGCGCATCCCCACCATCGCCAACTACTGGGGCATGGGCGGATCGTTCCTGTACCAGAGCGGCCAGGAATTCACCAACGACACCATGCTGGCCAACCCCATCGGCTCCTGGGGTCTGTCCGCCTCCCTGGACAACGTGTCCTTCATCGAAAAGCTCAGCCACGTCGTGACCTTCGCCGCCGCCTGGGGCACCAACTCCGCCGCCGGCCTGCGCAAGGCCGTCACCTCCTCCGGCGGCAACGGCAAGTACCTGACCATGGGCAAGGATCTGGCCATCGGCGAGTACCTGCTCGGCGTCAATATTGATTCCAAGTACTGGATCTACGACAAGAGCCTGGCCCTGGTCATGGAAACCGGCTGGGCCCACTACGGCAACCCCAAGGGCAGCGTCTGGAACACCACCTCCCGCGACTTCACCGGCAATGTGCAAGACGCCTGGAAGGTGGCCCTGGGCCTCAAGTACTGGTACTAGCGTCGCGCACCTTAAAAGATACGAGAGTATCATTTAAGAACAACTTATGGGTTTGGTCTTTTACCTGCGAAATGCCCTCCATGCTTTTCGCGGGCGCGACACCAGACCGCTTCCTGCCCACTTGAACTGACGGGCCGGCCGGGAAACGCTTCCGGCCGGCCCTTTTGTTTCGGGCCGCCATGGGCTATGCTGTCGCAAACAGCACTCCCGGGGTTCCCGCATGAAACGCCTGTTCGCCGCCCTCCTCCTCATCCTGGCCGCCAGTCTCCCGGCCTCGGCCGGCTCCATCACCGTTTTCGCCGCCGCCAGCCTCACCAACGCCTTGGCCGACATCAAAACCGGCTTCGAGGCCGCCCATCCCGGCGACACCATCGCCCTGGAATTCGCCGCCTCGGGCGCGCTGCTGGAACGCATGGGCACGGGCGCGGCCTGCGACGTGTTCGTCAGCGCCGACCCCGACACCATGACCCTGGCCCTGGACCGCCGCCGGGTCGATGGCGCGACACGACGAGTGGTGGCCCTCAATGAGCTGGTGCTGGCCGTGCCGGCCGGCAATCCGGCCAAGGTGGACAATCTCGACAGCCTCTCGCGCGGCGGCGTGCGCCGCGTCGGCGTGGGCAACCCCGAATCCGTGCCGGCCGGGCGCTACGCCAAGCGGGCCTTGCAGCAAAAAGCCCTGTGGTTCGCCCTGACCTCCAAGCTGGTCTATTACCCTTCCGTGCGCCACGTCCTGGCCGCCCTGGCCAAGAGCGAAATCGACGCCGGCTTCGTCTACGCCACCGACGCCGCTTCGGCCGGCAAGGCCGTGGCCGTGGCCACGACCATCCCCCTGCCCTCCCCGGTCACCTACGTGGCCGCCGTGGCCGCCGAGGCGGCCGATCCCAGGCTGGCCGCCGCCTTCATCGGCTACCTCGGCTCGCCCCAAGGGCTGGCGACGCTTGAACGCCACGGATTCGCGCCGCCGCCCCAACAATAAACGCCGCGTCCCTTTCCTTTCCCCGGCGCATTGGCTACATTGCCGTAGCGTATCGACCGTCTTGTCCGGAGTGCCCCATGCCCTTTTTTCCGCGCCTTGCCGCGATCCTGCTTGTCGTTTTCGTCGCCGCCTGTGCCCCGGCTGCCCGCAATGCCCCGAAACAGGCCGCCAAGTCCGCCAGCGGCGCTACGCCCATCAACCAACCGGTCAAGCCGGCCGCCGGAAACGCGCCAAGCGCCCAGGCGGCCAAACCCACGCCGGCCGCCGGCCAAACCGGCGCGCAACCGCCCCGCCCGGCCGCGCCCGGCGCACCGC
>JAEZMB010000314.1 GCA_023435825.1 Pseudomonadota bacterium
GGACTCGCCCAACCGCCGCCGGGGCAGGGGCGCATCGCCCCGGCAGCGCGGGCGGACAACTGCCGGCGTCGGCCGCTCCCAGCCGCCGCGGGCGCGGCGGCAATGCTCCTCCCTTGCCGTGTCCGCATTCTCCCGCTCTTTGAACGTAAGACAAAATGTAAGGTGCGCGCGGCCGGCGTTTCTGTTACGCACCGAGACAGGCGCGCCAAGGCCCTGGGGACTGTCCGCCCCTTGTCCGTCATGCGGCGTGGCCGGACATGGTCGCGTCCCGACAGTCGCAACCGCGTCCCCAACCCGCAACAGGGCAAGGAGCACCATCCATGCACCGTCTTGCGCTCGCGTTTTCGCTGCTGCTTTTCGCTTGCAATTCCCTTGCCGCCGCCGCGACGCCGGCCGCCGCGCCCCCGGACGTCATTTTCCGCAACGCCGTTTTCGCCACCTGCAATCCGGCCGGCGACCTGGCCCGGGCCGTGGCCGTCAAAGGCGGCAAGTTCACGGCCGTGGGGCCCGAACAAGACGTCCTGGCCCTGGCCGGGCCGGACACCCGGGTGGTGGATTTGGGCGGGCGGTTCGTCAGCCCCGGCCTCATCGACGCCCACACCCATCCCATGGAGACGGTCTACCTCATCAAGGACTGGGTGGATTGCCGCTACCCGGGCGTGCCGTCCGTGACCAAGGCGCTTTCCAACATCGCCGCCTGGGCGGCCAGGACGCCCAAGGGCCAGTGGATCTACGCCGCCTGCGTGTCGGCCTCGGAGAACAAGTTCGCGGAAAAGCGCCTGCCCACCCGGGCCGAACTCGACCAGGCCGCCCCGGACAATCCGGTCGTGCTGGCCAACGGGGCGCATCAGGTGGTCATCAACTCCGCCGCCATAAAGGCCCTGGGCATCCATAAGGGGCAGGACAAAATGCCGCGCGGGGCCTCGGTCATCCTGGACGGGGACGGCGAACCCACCGGCGTGGTCCTCGATGCCCAGGCCGACATCCCCACCAATCCGACCCCGGCCACCCTGGCCTATGCCTACGAAACGGGCATCGCCGACATGTGGAACGCCAAGGGTTTCACCTCGCTTCTGGCCATCACGCCGGCCGCCGCCCTGCCCGTGCTGCAAAAAACCGCCCTTTCCGGGGAAAAGCCGCGCATCCGCTACACGGTGTCGGTCTGGACCGCGCCCAACGGGGCCGACATGCCCGAGTCCCTGGCCGCCTTTGCCATGCCGGCCGGAGCCGATCCGGCCTTCTACCGGTTCGCGGCCATAAAAGCCTGGATGGACGGGGAAAACGACGCCAGAAGTGGCTACATGTGCGAACCCTATCTGGGCCATCGCCCCGACGACGCCCCGGGCGGCCGGGGAAGCCTCGTGACCACGGCCGCTCAGGCCGAGCGGTTCGCCGCCATCGCCGTCAAAAACGGCGTGGCCCCCATGCTCCACTGCTCCGGGGACGCGGCCATGGACATGGGGCTTTCCACCTATGAAGCGCTCCTGGCCTCCGGGGCCAGGCCGCCGCTTCTGCGCATCGAGCATTTCGGGATGTTCCAGCTCAAGGACGACGAACTGGCCCGGGCCAAGGCGCTTTTCCCCAAGGGGCTGCGGATTTCGGTGCAGCCCATGTGGCTGACGGAACTGGTGCGGGCTGATTTCGAGAACATGGAGAAGGGGCTGGCCGCCTCGGGCTTCCGGTTCAAGACCATGGTCGAGGCCGGGCTGCACCCGGCGGCCAGCACGGACATGACCGGCATCTATCCCGGCAATCTCGAACCGGTCAAAGCCATGGCCGCCTGCGTCACCCGGGCTTCCGACGCTGGCGTCTTTTTGCCCGGCGAGGCGCTTTCGCCCGAACAGGCGCTTGCCATGTGGACGATCTGGGCGGCCGAGTCCCTGGGCGAGGCGGCGGTCAAGGGCAGCATCGAACCGGGCAAGTTCGCCGACCTGACGGTCTATTCCGACAATCTTTTCACCATGCCCAAGGACAAACTGGCTTCGGCCACGGTGACGCGCACCATCGTGGGCGGCGAAACCGTCTATCAGGCGCCGTAACGACGAGGGGACGCGGCGGGCGGTCGGGCCGCCCGCCGCCGCGGGAGCGCGGCTTCATGGCCCGAGCGGGCACTGCGCGGCTGCCGTTTTGCCGGCAACGCGCCCACGCCCCGCTTCGTTGAACGCGGTCGTTTGTTTGAGGGACGCGGCGCTAGCCTTCCGGGCCGGTGGTCTGGAGCGCCCGGCTCAAAAGGCCTTCCATGGCGGCGGCCACGGCCAGCCGCTTGATGGCCAGCCGGTCGCCGGCGAACTGGAAGCGCTGGACATCGGTGAAATCCGGGCCTTCCCAGGCCATCCAGACCGTGCCCACGGGCTTTTGGGGCGTGCCGCCGGACGGGCCGGCGATGCCGCTGATGGCAATGGCGGCGTCGGCATGGAGCACCCCGCGCGCCCCACGGGTCATGGCCAGCACGCTCTCGCGGCTGACCGCCCCCTTGGCGTCGAGCACGCTCTGGGACACCCCCAGCACGTCGCGCTTGATGCCGTTGGCATAGGCCACCACCGCCCCGGCGAACCAGGCCGAAGCGCCGGGCGCGTCGGTGAGCACACTGGAGAGCAGCCCTCCGGTGCACGACTCGGCGCAGCCCAGCAGCCACCCCCGGGCGGACAATGCCTCGCCCAGGCGCAACGCCAACAGTCGCAAGGTCTCTTCCATAAAGCCAACCTCCCCTCGATAAGCGCCGAGTATCGGATTTTCCGCCGCCTGTCACCGAGGACGCGGCTGGGGCGTGTTGCCAAAATTGGCAATTTGCCGGGCCATCGCCTGGGGCGTGCCCCCAGGCCGGCTGTCTCGACCGGATCGGCCGTCCCGACGAATCCCAACGGCCCGCCCAGGCCGGCCGTCCAGGCCCCGTCCCGACTTGACGCGGGAAACGCCGGACGCGTACAGGCAAGGCCGATGGAAACGACAAGGAGCCAGCCATGCTTGATCTGAAATTTCTGCGCCAAAACCCCGAGGCCGTGGCCGCCGGCCTGGCCCGGCGGCGCTTCCCCTTTGACCTCGACGCGTTTCTCGCCCTGGAAGAGCGTCGCCGGGCCTGCATCACGGCGGCCGAGCAGAAAAAAAGCCAGCGCAACGCCGCCTCGGCCGAGGTGGCCAAGGCCAAGCGGGCCGGCGGCGACGCCTCGGCCGCCCTGGCCGGCCTGGGGGCGCTGTCCGACGAGATCAAGGCCCTGGACGAGGACGCCAAGGCCATTGACGCCGAAGTGGCGGCCCTGCTCCTGGGCGTGCCCAACCTCCCCCACGCCACCACCCCGGACGGGGCCAGCGAGGCTGACAACCCCGAGGTGCGCCGGTGGGGCACGCCTCGCGAATTCACCGATTTTGCCCCGCGCGAGCATCAGGATGTGGGCGCGGCCCTGGGCCTGGACGCCGAACGGGCGGTCAAGCTGTCCGGGGCGCGCTTTGCCGTGCTGCGCGGCGGGCTCGCCCGGCTGGAGCGCGCCCTGGCCGCCTTCATGCTCGACCTGCATACCGGCTCCCACGGCTACGTCGAGGTGGTCACGCCCTACATCGTCACCGACGAATGCCTGGTCGGCACGGGCCAACTGCCCAAATTCGCCGAGGACCTGTTCAAGCTCGAAGGCCGGGCCGCCTATCTCATCCCCACGGCCGAGGTGCCGGTGACCAACCTCCACCGGGGCGAGGTGCTGCCCGAGTCGGCCCTGCCCCTGGGCTACACCTGCCATACCCAGTGCTTCCGCTCCGAGGCCGGCTCCTACGGCAAGGACACCAAGGGGCTCATCCGCCTGCACCAGTTCGGCAAGGTCGAACTCGTGCGCTTCGTCCACCCGGACACCTCCTACGACGAACTGGAAAAGCTGACCGCCCAGGCCGAGGCCGTGCTGCAGGCCCTGGAGCTGCCGTATCGCGTGGTGGCCCTGTGCGCCGGCGACATCGGCTTTTCCTCGGCCAAGACCTATGACCTCGAAGTCTGGCTGCCGGCCCAGGGCAAGTACCGCGAGATCTCCTCGTGCTCCAATTTCGAGGACTTCCAAGCCCGGCGCGCCGACATCCGCTTCAAGCCCGAGGGCGGCAAGAAGACGGCCTACGTGCATACGTTAAACGGCTCGGGCCTGGCCGTGGGCCGGACCATGGCCGCCATCCTGGAAAATGGCGTCCAGGCCGACGGCTCGGTGGTGCTGCCCAGGGCCCTCGTGCCCTACATGGGCGGCCTGGAAGTGCTGGAACCGGAGGGGAAACGGGCATGATGACCGAAGAACAGCGCAAACAGTTCTGGGGCGAGGTCAAGCGCGGGCTGCTCATCGGCGGAGCCGTGGGCGTCCTGGGCGGACTGTTTTTCATGGACATGCGCCGGGGCCTGGCCCTGGGGCTTATCGGCGGTTTTTTCGCCGTGCTGACCCGCCGCTCCATCGAGAAGCGCCGGGGCCGGTAGCCGGTCGGCGACGACTTTTCCGCCTCGAATCCGAATAACAAGGCCCGCTTCCCTTGGGGGAAGCGGGCCTTGTTCGTTGCGGGGCTCGCGGCCGCGCCGGAAGGTGCCGGGGCCGGCGAGGCTACTCGTCCTCGACCAGCACCAGTTCCCGGCCTTCGCCGGGGTAGATGCGCCGTTCGACCGGGGGCGTCGGGGTCGGGGCCGGCCAGTGGCCGGGTTGTGGCTCGGCTCCTTCCTGGGCCGTGGCCGAGGGATGGCGGTCGGCCATGATGGGATGGGAGCTGATGTCCACCCCGGGCACCGGACAGCTGAATTCGATGGCGATGTTGTTGGGATCAAAGGAATAGACCGAGAAGATAAACCCGTGGTCAATGACCTCGGACACCCAGAAACCACCCGCTTCCAGGCGGTCTTTCACGTCCCACAGGTCGTTGCGGTCGCGCACGCCGATGGACACGTGGTCAAAGGCGAAAGGCCCCTTGACCGGCACGCCGTGGTCCTTGGGCGCGACGGGTTCCACGCCCGGCCATTCGAAGAAGGCGAGCATGTCCGTGGGGGAAATCTCCAGGAAATAATGCCGGTAGCCCGGACGCCCCAGGCCGGCCACCAGGCGCAGGCCGAGCAGGTCGCGCCAGAACCGGATGGTGGCGTCCATGTCGGCCGTGGCCATGGCCAGGTGGTTGATGCCGGTGTAGCGCATGGCGTTTCCCCCTTGGGCGCGGGACTGGTTTATTCCGTGTCGATGCCGAGGCTTTGCGGGTAGAATTCGCCCTTGAAAACCAGTTCGGCCGCGCCGCGCAAATAGGTCTTGCCGTCGCGCAGGATGACGCCCAACACCTCGCCGCCGGTGGTGGTGATGTCGGTCTCCTCGCCGGTCATGCCGAGCTCCCGGGCCACGATGGCCGAGGCGACCGCGCCGGTGCCGCAGGCATAGGTCTCGTCTTCCACGCCGCGCTCGTAGGTGCGCAGGGACAGCGTGCCCTTTTCCTCGGAACTGATGAAATTGACGTTGGTGCCGGCCGGGGCGAAGTACTGGTGCTGGCGGATGGCCCGGCCAAGCTTCCAGACGTCGACCAGTTCCAGGTGGTCCATGACGGCCACGGCATGAGGCACGCCGGTATTGACGAAATGCAGGTGGAAGGGCCGGCCCTCGACCTCGATGTCGATGGCCATGCGCAGGTCCTTGGGCGGGGTGAGCTGCACCGTCACCTGGTTGGAGTCGGGATCGACCTCGGCTTCGATGGGGCCGGCGTCGGTGCCGAAAACGTGTTTGGCCGGGGCGAGGCCCAGCATCCAGGCCAGCCGGGCGGCGCAGCGCGAACCGTTGCCGCACATCTCGGCCCGGGAGCCGTCGGCGTTGAAGAAGTGCCAGATATAGGCCAGGCCGGAACCTTCCGGGGCGTGGTCGAAAAAGATCATGCCGTCGGCGCCGACGCCAAAGGCCTTGCGGCACACCGGCAGGACCAGATCGGGCATGGCCGCCGGATCGACGCCGAGCACGCGGTTGTCCACGCACACGAAATCATTGCCGCAGCCCTGCATCTTGAAAAACGGAACGGATTTGCCGCAAACGGCCTCAATGTCCATGCCTCACTCCTTGCAAGGAAATGCCATCAGACTAGCAGATCGGCCGGCCCCCGTCGAGGGCCGCTCTCCGGGCCGGCCGGGCACGTTTTCCGGCTACGGGGTGGGCCGACGGCCCGTTGCTCCGGCTTCGCCGCATACCGCCGGCTTGTTGCCCGGCCTTGTCGGCGTCAGTTGGGAGGTCCCGGAGAGCGGCCGGCGGCAGGTCCAGGCGTTTCCGAGGGGCGGCGCTTAGAAGTCCGGCACGGCCCGGGTCCACAGGCGCAGGGCATTGACCAGCCACACGGCCTCGGCTCGCTTAAGGTCCGCCGGCGTCAGCCGGGCCTCGGCCACCACGCCCCGGGCCAGAAGGCGCGCCCGGTACGTGCCGGGCAGCAGGCCGCAATCAGCGGCCGGGGTGAGCAGCCGGCCGTCCAGGCGTACGACGAGATTGGCCCGACAACTTTCGGTCACCTCGCCCAGGGTGTTGCACAGGACCACGTCGTCGCGGTCCGGCTGGGCGGCCAGGGCAGAGTCGTAGCGGGCGCGGCGGGTGGTCTTGTGGAACAGGGTCGGATCGGCCGGGTCCACGGGGTCGGGACACAGGCCCAACCGGGCCGGCCGCCCCAGCCGGGCGGGCAGGGGATGGCGCGTGACAGACACCTCGCCTATCGGGGACAGGGTCAGGCGCAGCCGGGCCCGGCCGGGTTGCCGGGCGGCCGCGTCCAGGGCGGCGGCCACGGCGGATGTGTCGCAGGGAAAGCCCAGGGCGGCGGCCGAAGCGGTCAGACGCTCCAGATGTTCGGCCAGAAAACTCAGGCGACCGGCGTCCAGGCGCAAGGTCTCCAGCAGGGAAAAGCCGGCCGCCGGGTCGCTGAGAAATCGGGCCTTGAGCCGGCATTCGGCGTATTCGTCGCCGGCCCGGGAATCGTGGGTAATGCCGCCGCCGACGCCGTACACCGCCGTCCGCCGGGCCGTGTCCACGACCACGGTGCGGATGGCGACGTTAAACGTGCAGTCGCCGTCCGGGGCGACGAAGCCCAGCGCCCCGGTGTACCAGCCGCGCGGCCCGGTTTCGTGCGCGCGTATCAGGCGCATGGCCGCGGCCTTGGGCGCGCCGGTGATGGAGCCGCAGGGGAAAAGCGCCCGCAGGATCTCGATCAGGCCGGTTGCCGGGGCCACCTCGGCCGTGACCGTGGTGGTCATCTGCCAGGCCGCGCCCAGGGGCTCCACGGCGAAGAGTTCCGGCACGGCCACGCTGCCGGGCAGGGCGATGCGGCCAAGGTCGTTGCGCATGAGATCGACGATCATGCGGTTTTCGGCCTGGTTTTTCGGGCAGCCGGCCAGGGCGCGGGCAGCGGCCGCGTCGGCCTCGGGATCGGCGGCGCGCCGGGCTGTGCCCTTCATGGGCCGCACGGTCAGGCGATGGCCCCGGCGCTCAACAAAGAGTTCCGGCGAGAAGGACAGGACCACCCGGCCGCCCATATCGATGCGGCAGCACAGCCCGGCCTGCTGGCGTACGGCCAGGGCGGCGAACCAGGCCGAAAGATCGTCCGGGGCCGGGCCGGTGAGCGGAAAGGTATAATTGACCTGATAGGCCTCGCCCCGGCCGAGTTCGTCCCGGATGGCGGCGATGGCCCGGTCATAGTCCGGTCGGGCCAAGACCGGGGAAAATGGCACGGCGGGCAAGGGCGCGAATACGGGCCGGGGCGGCCGGGGCAGGGGGGCGTCGTAGGCGGCGGCAAAGGCGACGGGTTCGCCCGGGGCCGGGGCGTGGACGGCCAGGGCGGGGTCGAAGGCCGGCGCGGCCTCATAGGCCAGGGCCAGGACCAGCCAGCGGCTGCGTTCCCGCTCGCGGCAGGCGCGCTCCAGAAGGGGGATGACCTCGGCGGCTTGGTAGGCCAGGCCGTGCCAGGCCGGGGCGGCAAAGGCCCGGGACCAGCCCCGGGGCGAATAGCCGTCCGGGCCGGCGGCGGAGAAGAACAGGGCCTCACCGAGCATGGTTGCAAGCCTTTTCCCGGCCCAGGCCGCGCAAACGGGCGGCGGTGGCCTTTTGGGGCGAATGCGGGTAAGGCTCGGGAAAATCGGCCTGATTCCCGGCCGGTGCAGTCCTGCCCCGCGCCTGGCCGCAACTGGCGCGGCGTGTTCGGGAGAAAGTCATGCGTGGACGTCTGCTCAAAATATTCATGGTGATCCTGGTGCTAGTGCCGGTGGGGCTGACCGCCTATCTGGCCAATTCCCTCTACCACCGCAAGGGCGTGCCCCAGGCCCTGGAAAATCTGACGCGCCAGCTCTTCCAGTCCAAGGAAGAGGAGAAAAAGGCCGAAAAGCGCGCCCAGGACCTGGAGCGCAAGACCGAGGAGCTGCAAACCGCCTACGACGCCCTGGTGGCCGACCTGCGCGGCGAGGTGGACAGCCGGCAGATCCGGGTGCGCCAGTTCCGGGAAAAGCTTGAAATCAACTTCGTGGACAAGATCCTTTTCCCCTCGGGCAGCGCCGAAATCAGCCCCCGGGGCCGGGACATCCTGACCCGGGTGGGGGCGGTGCTGGCCAAGGTCAAGGACAAGAGCATCTACGTGGTCGGGCACACCGACAACGTGCCCATCCATTCGTCCCTGTTCCCGTCCAACTGGGAGCTGTCGGCTTCCCGGGCGGCCTCGGTGATCCGCCACCTGTCCGAGGCCGGCGGGTTGGCCCCGGAACGGTTCACGGCCATGGGCCGGGCCTTTTACCAACCCGTGGCCAGCAACGCCACCCCGGAAGGGCGGCAGGAAAACCGGCGCGTGGACATCATCGTGGCCGACGTGCCGCTGCTGGCCGGCGAGACCGGCTCCCAGTCCATGCGCGGCACGGTGTCCGGGGGCGCGGCGGGGGCGTCGGCCACGCCGGGTGCGCCGACTGCGCCTGGAGCGTCGGACGCCGGAGCGCCGCCTGCCGGGACCGAGCCCGGGAA
>JAEZMB010000096.1 GCA_023435825.1 Pseudomonadota bacterium
GGGCCACCCTGCTCCCGGCGACAGCCGGGTGCATCGACGGCCCGGAAATTTCAACGCCCCACGCGGCGCAGCCGCCAGCGCTCCCGCGCCCAACGGTCTTGGCGCATTCCCGTTCAACCGCAACTTCCCAGCCCCTAGCCGCGCCCATCCGGGGTTTCCGAAGGGGGTCACCCCCTTTGGCCGCCGGAGGCATTCTTCCCTCTTCGCTCCCTACCTTCATCCCTCACAACCAACCGTCACTCCAAGGGAAACGTCACATGAAACGTCGTTCCCTGGCCGGGTTCGGAGGCGAAGCGGATATCGCCTTTGTGTTTCTGGACGATGGACAGGGCGATGGCCAGGCCTTGGCCGCCGCCTTTGCCCACGTCGCGGGTGGTGAAGAAGGGATCGAAGATCTTGTCCTGGAGATCGGCCGGGATGCCTTTGCCGGTGTCGGCCACGGTGATGGCGATGGCTTGGCCTTGGCGGCGGCTGACGATCTCGATGCGGCCGTTGGCGTCGGGCTTGGGTTCGATGGCCTGGGCGGCGTTTATCAGCAGGCACAGCAGGAGCTGGTTGAAGTCGCCGGGCACGCAGGGCAGCGGCGGCAGGTCGTTGGCCAGGTCCGTACACATGGTGATGGGGTATTCCTGGGCGCTTTTGGCGACTTCGACGGTGGCCCGGATGGCTTCGTTGACGTCGATGGCCCGGCGGCCGACGGATTCGGTCTGGGCGAAGCGTTTGATGGAGCGCACGAAGGCGGCCACGCGTTCGGCTCCGTGGCGGCTTTCGGCCAGGGCCTGGGGCAGTTCGGCCAACAGCATTTCCAGGTCGTTGTCGCGGCGGAAGGCTTCGATGGCGGCCTTGGCCGTTTCCAGTCCGGGTCCGCCTTCGGCTTGCCCCAGGGCGGCTTCGTACTTGTCGAGCAGCGTCAGGACGTGGGCGAGGCTGTTTTGGGCGAAGTCGAGGTTGCCGGAGAGGTATTGCAGGGGGGTGTTGATTTCGTGGGCCACGCCGCCGGCGAGTTGGCCGATGGCTTCCAGGCGTTTGGCGGTGGCGAGCTGGAGTTCGAGCTGGCGCAGGCGGGTGACGTCGGTGAAGACCTCAAGGGACCCTTGGTAGTCGCCGTCCGGGCCGACCAGGGGCGAGGGCGAGGCCATGAGCACGACGGAGCGGCCGTCGGGCCGGCGCAGACGCAGCTCATAGGGATCGGCCTGCCCTTGGGCCCGGGCGGCCAGGGATTCCATGAAGCGGCCGTGGTCTTCGGGGCGCAGGAAGGCAAAAAGCGGCTGGCTGATGACCGCGTCCATGGGCCGGCCGAGGAGGTCGCACAGGGTCTGGTTGGTGAAATCGACCCGGCCTTCGGGGGACAACACGGCCACGCCCTGGTGCATGGCTTCGACCAGGGAGCGGTAGAGTTCCTCGCTGCGGGCCAGGGCGTGTTCGGTGGCCCGGCGCTCGGTGACGTCGCGGCAAAGCACCACCTTGCCGGCGAACTTGCCGGACACGTCGCACAGGGTTTCGGCCACGACGCTGTAGTGGCGGTCGGATTGGTCGATTTCCACGACGATCTCGACGGGCAGGCGGCTTGCCTCCTGCCCGACCGGCGCGTCCAGGGCCGGGGCCAGCCAGGGAAGCAGCTCGGCCAGGGGCCGGCCCAGCAATTCGGCGCAGGCGTCTTGGCCCTGGGGCGCGAAGCCGCCGTAATAGAGCGCGCCGCAGGGCGACTCCCGGCCGAGCAGGGCCAGTGCCGGGGCGTTGGCGTTTTCCAGCGCCCCGGCCGCGTCGAGCAGGAACAGGGCGTGGGGCACGGTCTCGAACACGGTAAGGTATTTGTTCTTCTCGTTGGCCAGGGCGCGGTTTTCCCGGGCCAGGGCGTCGTGGAGCCCTTTTTCCGAGAGTTCCTCCCAGCGCAGGACAAAGGCGTATTCCATGCGTTCGAAGCAGGCGGCGACAAAGGACCGAGCCTGGGGCAGCCCCTCGCCCAGGATGTCGGCCCGGGCGTCGAGAAGTTCCAGATAGGCTTGGCGGTAATATTTGAGCAGCCCCCAGAACATGGCCAGGGAGATGCCGCGCTGGCGGTGCAGGGCGGCCTCGCGCACGGCAAAGGCGGTGACGGGATCATCAAGATTGGGGGTCTCGGCCGGGTAATCGGCCAGGCGGTTCGGGTCGTCGTTCAAGGCGGCGGCCACGGCGGCGGACAGTCCGGCCACGGACACGCGCCAGGCCTCGACCAGGGTGGAGGTGTAGGCCGTGTAGCCCTGGGCCTTGGCATGGGCCAGGACGCGCTCCATGAGCCAGGGTTCTTCCCGGGCCAGAAGCGGGGGCAACAGTTCGGTCCAGGCGGCGGATTCGGGCGGCATGGGCGCTCCCGGAACAGCAGGCAAGGGTTTGACCTTGCGTCACTCTTGCTGAAAGGCCCAGGTTCGTCAATCGCTGGAGAGGGCCTGGTCAGCGCGTCAGCAGATGGAGCACCAGCACGGCCAGGACCAGGGCGGGATAGGCGCTGGCCCGGTTGAACAGCGACGCGGCCTGGGCGTCGTCGAGGCTGGCGGCCAGGGAGACGGCCGGCGGCAGCATGAGCCAGGCTCCGCCCAAAACGGCAGCCAGCACCAGGGGCGCGGACACGGCCAGGGGGGAAAGGGCCAAAAGCGGCGCGGACACCAGCAGGCTGATCCCGAGCATGACCACGGCCAGCCGGCTGGCCCGGCGGCCGCCCAGGACCACGGGCACGGTGCGCGCGCCAAAGATGGCGTCGCGCCGGGCGTCGTGCCAGTCGGCCGGGATGTTCTGACCGCCGATCTCCCAGGCGAACACCCAGGCGCACAGGCCGGCCAGGAACCAGGGCGACGGCTCCGGGACCATGGCGTAGGCGGCGGCCAGGGGGCCAAGGGACTTGACCACGCCGTTAATGAGCGCCCGCAGGTGGGTGACGGTCAACAGCAGGCAGTAGGCGGTTTCGAGCAGGCAGCCGGCGATCAAAAGGACCGCACAGACGGGATTGAGGGCATAGGCCCCGGCAAAGGCGACCGCGGCCCAGCAGACGAACCAGAGAACGGCTCCGGGCAGGGACAGGCAGCCCCGGGCCAGGGGATGGCGGATAAAGGCCGCGTCGAGGTAGTTGACGCGCTCGTCCTCGCCGCTGCCTTCCAGTTGGAGCTTGTCCGAGCGGTAGTCCACGATGTCGTTTAAGGCGTAGACGGCGGTATAGCCGGCAAAGACCGTGACGATGCCGAGCAGCACCACGAAAACGGGCGGCAGCCCGCCCCGGCACAGCAGGGCGGCGCAAAACGGGCCGGCCAGATCGAGCAGGCCGTGGGGCGTGCGCGACAGGGCCAGATAAACGGTAACGGCCAGCCCTTTGCGCTCGGGGGCGGGGCAGACAGGAGCGTTCAAGCGGCTAGGCCTCTTCCCCGGACACGGCCTTGCCGCGAAAAACCCGGTATTGGTAGGCGTTGTAGAAAAGGACCACGGGCATGAGCCCGCCGACGACATAGAGCATGACGCGCAGCATGTCGTTTGGCGCGGCGGCCGAGGCGGCTGTCACGGCCGGCGGCACGAGCAGCGGGAACACGTTCAGGCCAAAGGCCAGGAAAATCCAGACGAGCATCGAGGCGCAGTACATGAGCGGGCGATGCTCCCAGCCCTTGCCCAGGGCCCGGAAATAGAGCGCCGCGTTGAGCACGGCCACGACCAGCAGCAGCACGAAAAGCGGCGACAGCCCGCCCTGTCCCGGCCGGCCGACCAAGTGGCCCAGAGAGCCGTCCAGGGCGATGTAGCCCACGAGCAGCACAAGGCAGCCCACGGCGGCCGAGCCGAAGCGGATGCCCCACAAGCGGGCGGCGTCCTGAAGCTCGCCCTCGGTCTTGAGCACCAGCCAGGCGGCGGCGAACATGGGATAGAGGCACAGCAGCGTGGCCGCCACCAGGATGGGGAACGGGGCCAGCCAGTCCAGGGGGCCGCCCAGGTAGCGCAGGCCGTCAAAGGGCATCCCCTGAAGGATGGCGCCCAGGAGCAGGCCATGGGCCACGGTGACGGCCACGCTGCCCCAGCCGAAGACCTGGGTCCAGAACCGGGGATCGTCGGTTTCCGGGCGGTACTCGATGCCCAGGCCCCGGGCCATGAGCGCGAACAGCAGGAACCCGGCCGGCAGATAGAGCGCGGCCAGCACCGTGCCGTAGACCAGGGGAAACGCGCCAAACAGCACGCCCCCGAGCATGACCAGCCAGGTCTGGTTGGCGTGCCACACCCCTTCCACGGTTTCGATCATCACGCCCCGGCGCGGTTCGTTTTTTTCCACCAGACACAGGATGCCGACCCCGAGGTCGAAGCCGTCGGTGAAGACGTAGAGCCACAGGAGCAAGGCCAGTATCCAGTACCAGACGTCGGCGAGGGTCACGGTTGCCTCCATCGGCGCGGACGGCGCGGTTTACGGTCGAAAATACGGCGATAAAGCCGGCACGTCAGCCGGCGACCGGCCCGGGCCGGTGGGCCGGGGGCGGCAGTTCTTCCAGGTCCGGCCCACGGCGCAGCCGTTTGCCCATGAAATGGATGAAAAGCCCAAAGAGCAGGGTGTAGGCGACGCAAAAACCGGCCAGGGACAGCCCGACCTCGCCGGCCGACAGGGCCGAATGGCCGTTTTCGGTGCGGATCAGCCCATAGGCCAGCCAGGGCTGGCGGCCCACCTCCCGGGTGACCCAGCCCATGATGACGGCCACGTAGGCCCCGGGGGCCAGAAGCGCCCAGGACATGAAGAGCAGCCGATTCTCCCCGGCCCGCTCCACGGCAAGCCGGCCCCTGCGCCACAGGAGGATCGTCCAGGCCATGACCGCGACCATGGCCGTGCCCACACCCACCATCAGCCGGAAGGAATAAAACGGCAGCACGATGGGCGGGCGGTCCTGCTTGGGAAAATCCTTGAGCCCCGGCACCTTGCCGGTGGGATTGTGGGTAATCAGCAGGCTGAGGACATCGGGAATGGAAATGGCGAACACGTTGCGCTCGGCCTCGGGATCGGGCCAGGCCAGCATGTTCCAGGGCGCGCCGGTCCCGGGCTTGTTGGTGTCCCAATGCGCCTCGATGGCCGCCACCTTGGCCGGTTGGAGCCGGCCGATCTCCTGGCCGTTGAGGTCGCCGACCAGGGCTTGCAGCGGCGCGAGCACCACGGCGGCCAGGGCCGCGAACTTGAACGTGCGCAGGAAAAAGGCGGCATGACGGCCCAAAAGGACGTAGACGCCCGAGACCGCGCCCACGACAAAGGCCGTCAGCTCCAGGCAGGCCAGGTACATGTGGGAAAAAGCCAGCGGCAGGTCCGGGGAGAAGATGGCGGCCAGGTAATCGGTGACCACGAACACGCCGTTTTCGATATGGCCCCCGGACGGGGTCTGCATCCAGGAATTGGCCACCAGAATCCAGAAGGCCGACAGCGAGGCGGCGAAGCAGACCATGATGGTGGCGAAAAAGTGCATCCTGGGGCCGACGCGCTTCCAGCCAAAGAGCATGATGTAGAGGAAGGCCGACTCCAGCATGAAGGCCATGGTACCTTCAAAGCCCAGCACCTGGCCGAAGAAGTTGCCCACCGTGGCGGAAAACGGCCCCCAGTTGGTGCCGAACTGGAATTCCAGCGGGATGCCCGAAACCACGCCCACGGCGAAGTTGATGGCGAAAAGTCCGGACCAGAACCGGAAGTGGCGGTAATAGGCCAGATCGCCGGTCTTCAGCCACAGCCCTTCCAGCACGACGAGAAAAACGGCCAGGCCGATGGTGAGCGGCGGGAACAGGATATGGAAGGCGGTGGTCAGGGCGAACTGCACCCGCGAGAGGATAAGCGCGTCGGCGAGAAAATCCATGGCGGCTCCCAGGCCCGGCCAGGGCCATCCCTTTAAAAATACGAAGGTATTTTTAAATACCCTTCCCGCATTGCACACGTCGCCCGGTCTGTCCGGGTCGGAACGTCAGCGCCCGGTCGCCCCCGCGCTCAGGGCCGGCCGGCCTTGATGGCCACGCCCAGGATGAACAGGCACGACTCGTGGTAGCCCGGCAGCAGGCTCAGGCCCTCCCGGGCCATGACGGCGCGAAATTCCGGGCCGTGGAACCGGTCCTCCCGAGGATGGGCCAGCATGACCCGAAACAGCGGATTGGCGTAGAGCGGCGGATAGATCTCCTCGAAATAGAATGCCCCGCCCGGCCGCAGCACGCGCGCCACCTCGGCCAGCCCCCGCCGCCAGTCCGGCAGGTGGTGGATGATGCCGAAATTGACCACCGCGTCAAAGGCCCCGTCGGCGTAAGGGAGCTTTTCGGCGTCGCCCAGGACAAACAGCCGCTTGTCCCAGTCCGGCCCCTTGCGCCGGCCGGCCGCCACCTTGACCATGGCCGGGTCCACGTCCAGGCCGTGGTAGAGGGACGGGGCGAAGCGCCTGGCGAAGATGGCCGCCCCGCCGCCGTCGCCGCAGCCGATTTCCAAAACCTTGGCCCCGGGGGGAATCGGGTGGGCGGCGCGAAAAAAGCTCACCTCGCGCCATTGGGCGATCTTGCGGACAAAACTGCGACAGTAGAAACGCTCGGGCCAGTTGACTTCCATGATTTCCCCTCGGCGGCCGCTGCGGGCACTGTTCCATGTTGCACCAGACAGCCGGGGGCGCTGTCAAGGAAAATCTCTATTGCCGGCTAGAGTTTGCGTCCGCTGAACACCCGGGCCAGCCCGCCGGTCAGGTCCGTCACCCGCCGCTGCGCGAACCCGGCCTCGCCCATCTGGGCCAGGAAATCCTTGTCCGCCGGGAAGGCGTCCACGGACTCGACCAGATAGCTGTAGGCGTAGTCGGTGCGGGACAGGAAGTTGCCCACCGGTGGCAGGATGCGGTCGAAATAGAAGCGGTAGAGCGCCTTGCCGAGTTCGAAACGCGGCATCCCGAACTCCATGACATGCATCTGCCCGCCCGGACGCAGCACCCGGTGGAACTCGCGCATGACCGCCACCCGCTCGGCGATGTTGCGGATGCCGAAAGCCATGGTCACGGCGTCCACGCTGGCGTCGGCCAGCGGCACGTCGCGGCAGTCGGCCACGCCCAGATGGTAGCCCGTGACCTGGGCTTTGGCCGCCTTGGCCCGGGCCACCTCCAGCATGGCCGGGGAAAAGTCCAGGCCGATGACGGAAAGCCCCGGCCGACGGCGGCGGATGGCCAGGGCCACCTCGCCGGTGCCGGTGGCCGCGTCGAGGACCGTGCCCTGGCGCGGCTCGATCATGGACACGAACGAGCGTCGCCACCAGATGTCGATGCCCAGCGACAGGGCGCTGTTTTGAAAATCGTAGGAAAAGGCGATGTCCTCGAACATCCGCTTGACGGCGGTGTCGCGCATGGCTGGCTCCTTGATCCCGAGGCTTGGCTGACAACGCCGCCACAGCCTGGATGGGCTTATTACGGCAAAAACAGATCGTGTATTGTCGTATCGGTTTCGCGTGCCAAGGGGAATCGGCCTTATTGGCCGTCCCCGGCCGGCCGGACCAGCCGCAAGGTTTGCCACGCCCCGCCCCGGCAACGCAACCACAAGACCACGGCCATGACCGCCGCGTAAAAAGCGAATACGCCCCAGAGGCCCACCACGCCGACGGAAAAGGCGGTCACCGCCAGCCAGGCCGGGGCCACCAGGGCCAAGGCCGACACCAGGGCGGCGGCCATCATGAGGTAGCGGGTGTCGCCGGCCCCGCGCAGCACGCCAAAGGCGGCGTGGATGACCACGTCGCAAAACCCCAGCACCACCACCCAGGCGAAAAGCGGCCGGCAATAGGCCAGGGCCGCGCCAAAGGAGACGTCGACTTCGTTGGGGCGGAAAATCAGGGCCAGCTGGTCCGGGAAGCCCAGGAACACGACGGCCATGGCGGCCATGTACACGGCCATGATCCGCACGGCGCTGCCGGCGGCCCGCACGGCCTCGGCCGGTCTGCCCGCGCCCATGGACTGGCCCACGATGACGGCCAGGCCCTGGGACAGGCCAATAAGCGGTAAAAAGGCCGGGGTGTTGGCCGACAGCACAATGCTCGTGGCCGTCAGCTCCGCCTTGCCGATGCGCCCGGCCAGGGCAATGAACACCGTGGCCGCGAACACGTCCAGAAACACCTGCGCCCCGCCCGGCATCCCCAGGCGCACCAGACGCGCGAAAAGCGGCCGGTCAAAGGCCCGGCCCCGAAACACGCCATAAAGGCCGTCGTTGCGGCGGGTGAAGATGAGCAGGCCATACGCGCCGGCCATGGCCGCCCAGGCCGTGACCGTGGCCAGGGCCGAGCCGGCCACGCCCAGGGACGGCAGGCCCCAGTGGCCGAAAATGAGCAGGTAATTGAGCGGGATGTTGAGGATGGCCCCGCCGATGTTGACGCACATGACCACCCGGGTCAGCCCCCGGCCGCTGAAAAAGGCGGCCAGGGCGGCTTCCAGCACCATGAAGCCGGCCCCGAGCATGAGCACGCGGTAATAGGTCTCCTCCAGGGCGCGCACCTCGGCCGGATGGCCCATGGCGGCGAAAATCGGTCCGGCGGCCAGGGCCAGCAGGACCAGCGGCATAAACGAGGCCAGGGCGAACCACACGCCCTGCCAGACCACCCGGCCGACCTTGTCGACCTGGCCGGCCCCGACGTGCTGGGCCACCAGCACTCCGGCGTAGCCGGCCGTGCCCAGAAAAAAGGAGGTGAGCAGAAAAAAGGTGGCTCCGGCCGGCAGCGAGGCGGCCAGGGCGTCCTGGGAATACCAGCCAAGAAAGATGCGATCGGTCAGGTGCATGGCCGTGATGGAACCCATGCCGGCGAGCAGGGGCAAACCGATGCGCAAAACGTGGGCGATGCCGCCCGGGCCATGCCAGCGTTGCATACGACGTCTCCGCTGGTCTCCGACGATAGGAGGCCGGGTATTGCAGCCGGGGGGAATCCCCGGGCTTGGCGAGGGTGCGGGTTGTGGCAAAGTTTTTGCTTGGCGTCAAGACGCCGGCCCGACGTCCGGCGCCAAAACGAGGAGCCGCCCATGTCAGCCGCAACCCCAGCCGCCGTGGATATTCTGGACGCCCTGCTTCGGGCCGACACCGACACGCCCTACCCCGGCGAACAGGATCTGGCCCGGCTCATCCGCCGCGCCGCCGCCCCCCTGCCGCGCACGCCGGCCGCCCCCACGCCCCCGCCCCTGGCCGCCGTGCCGGTCCAGCAAAAGCCGGCCACGCCCCGCGCCCGCAAGCGCAAGGCCACCCACTATCTGGCCCCAACGCTCGCCGACCGCCTGGACGCCGCCGCCCACGAACTGACCACCCTGGCCGGCCAAGACACGCACGCGCCCCGCCGCATCGCCAAGTCCGCCGTGGTCGAGGCCGCCCTGGCCCTGGCCCTGGCCGATTTCGAAACCGCCGCCGCCGCCTCGCCCCTGGCCGGCCGGCTGCTCCCCAGGACGTAACCCATGGAGGCCGCCATGCTCGCCATCTGCCCGTTTTGCCGCGCCAGACAAGAAATCGCCGAGGCCGAAGCGACCTCCGGCACGACCTGCTCCCACTGCCACCGCCGCTTCGCCGTGCGCCGCAAGGAACCGGCCTTGACCGGGGCCGACGCCGGGGCGTCGCTTTTGCGCATCGAGCGCCCCCATGGCCTGTTCGAGCGTCCGGGCGTGGTGGAACGCCGGCTGACCGCCGTGCCCCGGCCGGCCCCGGCCTCTGCGGCCCCAGCCCCCGCGCCCCAGGCTGCCCAGGCTGCCCAGGCAGCGCCCGCGGCGGCCATGGCCCAGCCGGAAACCGATCTGCCGGACAACCGGCCGCTCCAGATGGCCCAGCCCGCCCGGGCCGCCGTCCTGGCCGCCGTGCCCGCCGTCGCCCCCATGCCCCAAGAATCCGAGGAAGAGACCGTCCTGGCCGAGCCCGACGCCGCCGCCGAACAAGCCGCCGCCGCCGCGCTCTCGGCCATCAAAAGCCAGCTGGCCGCCGAAACCGCGCCCTCGACCCTGCCCGAACCGGGAACCGGCCGCGCCCGGCGCATCGGCGTCATGCTGAGCAAAGGCGGCGTGGGCAAGACCACCACCGCCGTCAACCTGGCCGCCGCCCTGGCCGGGCTTGGCAAGCGCACGCTTTTAATCGACGCCGACACCCAGGGCCAGTGCGCCTACGCCCTGGGCGTGACGCCTGGCAAGGGACTGGCCGAATACGTGGACGGCTCCGTAAGCGCCGAAGACGCCCTGACGCCGGTGCGCGACAACCTCTGGCTGTTGGCCGGCGGCAAGGGACTGGCCGGGCTCAAGCGCCTGATAAGCCGCAAGGATTTCGGCGGCGAACGTACCCTGGACGACGCCCTGTCGGGCCTTGACGACCGCTTCGACGTCATCGTGGTGGACAGTGCCCCGGGCTGGGACGCGCTCACCGTCAACGTGCTCTTCTACGTGCGCGAACTGCTCGTGCCCGTGGCCCTGGAAGCCATGTCGCTGCAAGGATTTTCGGAATTTCTGCGCAGCTTTGCCGCCGTGTCGCGCTACCGGCCGCAGCTGGCCCTGCGCTACGTCGTGCCGACCTTCCTCGACAAGCGCGTGCGCGGCCCGGCCGCCCTGGCCGAGGAACTGGCCGCCCTCTACCCCGACCGGATCTGCCCGGCCGTGCGCTACAACGCCAAGCTGTCCGAAGCGCCGGCCGAAGGCCGCACCATCTTCGAATTCGCCCCGCGCTCGCCCGGCGCCAAGGACTACCAAACGCTCGCCGAACGCGTCGCGGCTGATGGATAATAGTTAAAGACAACGGAGAGATAGGAAAGAGGCCTCCGGCGGGGGGGGGGGGGGGGGGGGGGGGGGGGGGGGGGGGGGGGGGGGGGGGGGGGGGGGGGGGGGGGGGGGGGGGGGGGGGGGGGGGGGGGGGGGGGGGGGGGGGGGGGGGGGGG
>JAEZMB010000104.1 GCA_023435825.1 Pseudomonadota bacterium
GGCAGAGCCCGCTTGCTTACCATGGAGCATTTATGTCGGACTGGATGGAAATCGATTTGGTGCGGGTATACTGCGGCGAGTCGGATCGGGTGGACGGTCGGCCGGCCTATGAGCTGGTGGTGGAGGAAGCCCGGCGGCACGGCGCGGCCGGGGCCACGGTATTTCGCGGCGTGCTGGGCTTTGGGGCCGGCAGTCTGGTGCATACAGCGAAAATTTTACGGCTGTCGGAAGATTTGCCCATGGTGGTGGAGATCGCCGACCGACCCGACCGCATCGACGCCCTGCTGCCCAGGATCGAGAAGATCGCCAAGGGCGGCGTGGTGACGCGCCAGCGCATGACGGCCTTGTTCCGGTGTCCGGTGCGGGTGCGCGACGTCATGGCGGCGGACGTGGCCTCGGTGGGGCCGGACACGGACCTTGCCGAGGTGGTGGAACTGTTACTCTCGCGCCACGTCAAGGCCGTGCCGGTGGTGAACGCCGGGCGCAAGGTGGTGGGCGTGGTCACGGGCGGCGACCTGCTGACGCGCGGCGGGCTTTCGGCCCGGCTGTCGCTGTTCGGGCTGTTGCCGGCCGATGCCCGGGAAGAGGCGGCGGCGGCCCTGTCCGGGCACACCGTCAAGGAAGTCATGACCGCGCCGGCCGACACCATCGGCGAGCGTACGAGCCTTCGGGAAGCCTCCGAGCGCATGGTGAAAAAGGGCCTCAAGCGGTTGCCGGTGGTGGACGAGGCCGGGGAGCTGATCGGCATCGTGAGCCGTACGGACATTTTACGGGCAGCGGCCAAGGTGCCGGTCGGGGCGACCGAGGCCATGCCGCGTTTCACGGCCGGGCTCATGCAGCAGGCCCGGGACGTGCTCATCACCGACGTGCCCACGGCCCGGCCCGACGAATCGCTGCTTGACGTGGCGGCCCGATTGGTGGCTTCGCCGCTGCGGCGGGTGGTGGTCCTGGACGCCGCCGGCAAGGTGGCCGGCATCGTCCACGATGGCGATCTGCTGGCCCGGTGCGGCCCGTCCAAGCGTCCGGGCATCCTGCGGGCGCTTTTCGGGAAAAAGGACGACGAAGCCGCCGGCGTCTGTCCGGTGGGCACGGCGGGCGAGGCCATGCAGACCACGGTCTACAGCGTGGCCGAGGACGCGGCGCTGACCGACGTATTGCAAAAAATGATCGTCCACGGCGTGAAGCGTCTGGTGGTCACAGACGACGACGGCAAGCTTCGCGGCATGGTGGACCGGGAAGCCGTGCTGCGCGCCATCGCCGGCCGCGTATAACTCCCCTGCCACTCTTCATCGATAAATTCCCGGGGGGCCGGGCCTCAGCCAATCCTCGTCAAAACCCCTTTAAACCTTTCTCCAGTTGGGGGGTCGGGGGCCGCCGGCCCCCAGCCGCCGGAGGCATCTTCTCTTCCCGCCCGGTCGCGGCATTTGCCTTGGCGGCGGATTCGCGGTAAGGGCCGCACGCCGGGCTTTGTCCCGAAGCTAAAACCATCAAGGAGCACATCCATGGAACGCACGCTTTCCATCATCAAACCCGACGCCGTTGAACGTAACCTGTCCGGCGCCATCCTCAAAATGATCCAGGATTCCGGCCTCAAGGTCGTGGCCATGAAGATGATCCAGCTGTCCACCGCCGAAGCCGAAGGCTTTTACGCCGTGCACAAGGAGCGTCCGTTCTTCCGCAGCCTGGTCGATTTCATGACCTCCGGCCCGGTGGTTGTGTCCATCCTGGAAGGCGACGATGCCATCGCCAAGTACCGCAAGCTCATGGGCGCCACCAACCCGGCCAACGCCGAGGAAGGCACCATCCGCAAGTGCTACGCCCTGGACATCGAGAAGAACTCGGTCCACGGCTCCGACGCCCCGGAGACGGCCGCCGTCGAGACCGGCTACTTCTTCAGCGCCCTGGAAATGGTGGGCTAAGGCCATGGCCGCCGTCATCGGATTTCTCGGCGCGGGCAACATGGGCGCGGCCATCATCAAGGGCCTCGCCGCCGTTCCCGACGTCTCGGCCCTGGCCTACGACGTGGACGCCGCCAAGGTGGCGGCCCTGGCCGCCGACAAGCTGGCCAAGGCGGCCGCGACTCCCGAAGATCTGGCGGCCGGCAGCGATTATCTGATCCTTTGCGTCAAGCCGCAGTATCTGGCTTCGGCCATGGCCGAGCTGGCCCCGGCCCTGGGTCCGGAAACGGTGCTCGTGTCCATCGTGGCCGGCGTCACCGTGGCCCGGCTGCGGGAACTGTCCGGCGGCAAGTGTCCGGTGGTGCGGGTCATGCCCAACACCCCGGCCCTGGTCGGCGCGGGCCAGTTCGCCCTGTGCCTGGACGACGCGGCCCTGGACGCCGAGCGCAAGGCCTTTGTCGAGACGCTTTTCGCCGCCCTGGGGCGCACCTATGTGCTGGAAGAGAAGTTCTTCGACGCCTTCACGGGTCTTGCCGGCTCGGGGCCGGCCTACGTGCTCCACTTCATGGAGGCGCTGATCGAGTCCGGCGTGCTCATGGGCTTCCCCCGCGACAAGGCCACCGACATCGTCATCGGCCTTTTCGCCGGCACCTCCAAGCTGGCGGCGGAAACGAACATCCATCCGAGCATCCTGCGCGAGATGGTGACCTCGCCGGCCGGCACCACCATCGAGGCGCTGATGCACCTGGACCGCCAGGCTGTGCGGGCGGCCATCATCGACGCCGCCGTGGCCTCCCGGGACCGTTCCAAGGCTCTGGGCGCGTAAAACGGCCCCTCGATTGACGCACAAACGTCACAAAGCCCCCGTCGGACAATCCGACGGGGGCTTTGTTTTGCGCAATGGAACAGGTCGGTTAGGCGGGCCGTACCACGTTAGCGGCTTTGGGGCCACGCTCGCCTTGAAGAATCTCGAACGTTACTTGTTCACCCTCGCGAAGCGTGCGAAAGCCATCCCCTTCAATGGAAGAGTAATGGACAAAGACGTCGTCTTCGCCTTCGCGCATGATGAAACCATAGCCCTTCTTGTCACTGAACCACTTGACGGTACCTTCAAAAGCCATGAGTCTGCCCTCCTGAAAAAATCGTACTTTATCGCCTACCACCGAAAATGGAATCCCGTCAACAAGAAATCAATTTTGGGGCATCGCCAGCACTATTACAGACTGGAAAAATAATGATCTGATGATTTAGCTGAGCGCCAACAACCACGCAACAGACCATGCTCTTATGCCAAATATAGCAATTGTTCCTGCCGCAACAATACACCCTGCAAACAATACCATGGCGCTCAGCAATCCATAACGCGCCGCATCCCAGGGGCAGTCCGCCGGCCCCAGCCGGGGCTTGTCGACCAGTGCGCCATGGTAGCGCGTCAGCCCGCCCATGCTGCCGCCGCACAACCAGGCCGCGGCGGCCATGGGCCAGCCGGCGTTTGGACTGGCGCTTTTGGCCGCATCCCGGGCGATGTCGCCCAGGCGAACGCCGCGCCCCGCGCCCAGGAACCGCGCCGCCAGCCACAGGGCGGCCACGGTCAGCCTCGCCGGCAGCCAGGCCAGGACGTCGTCGGCCCTGGCCCCGAACCAGCCAAGCCGCTCGTGTCGCGGGGTGCGGTAACCCCACATGGAGTCGGCCGTGGACACCGCCTTGTAGGCCCACAAACCAGCCGGGCCGGTCACGGCCAGCCAGAAAAACGGGGCCACGAAGCCGTCGTTGGCGTTCTCCGCCACGGACTCGGCCAAGGCCCGCCACAATTCCGGGGCGTCCAGACCGGCCACGTCGCGGCTGACCAGCCCGCCCACGGCCGTTCGGGCCGCTTCGAGATCTCCGGCAATCAAGAAGCGTGCCGCCCGTCGCCCTTCGGCCAAAAGGCTTCCCAGGGCCAATCCGGCATAGGCGAAATACACAGCCAGGAGCGCGCCCACGGCGGGCAGCGCGCAGGCCGCGGCCACGACCAGGGCGCTGCCGCCGGCCACTGCCGCCACGGACAGCGCGCCAAAAAGCCGGCCGCGCCAGCCAAGCCGGTCGGCCAGGGTGTCCAGGCGGGCATAGCACCAGCCGATGGCCCGCACCGGATGCGGCAGTTGGCGGGGGTCGCCCAGGAGCAGGTCCAGGCCGGCGGCAACGGCCAAAAGCAAGGCGTGGTGCATGGTTCATCCAAAGGTTCAGGGTGGAGGAAACGACAACGAGTCCACGTAAAATTGATTTGGAGCTTATCGTTCCAGACAAAATGGAACCAACGGCATCAATTGAGGGCGTCTGGAAGGATTTTTATAAGCCGTGGCGACCAGGGCGACAACGGCCGACGGCTGCGGCGGCCCGGCCAAAACGCCTGATGATGGAGGAGAAATGTGTCGGCATGTCGTGAAAACAGCGTCGAGCCGAGAAGTCCGAGGCGCAGCCGGCCCTCGGCACGGATGGACGCGCGGGGTCATGGCCATGGCCTTGGCGGGAGCCGCCATGGGACGGCCTCGTGCCGCGCCCACGAAAAACATCTGGGGCACGCCCCAGACAACAGGCAAAACCCATTGGTATTCTTAAAAACACTCGCGTGTTTTCAAGGGGCGCGACACTAGCCGTCAATGACCGGCGGGCGACGCAGCTTCTTGGCGTAGCGGTCGAGTTCGCTCAAAATGCAGCCGCAGTACGGCTGGCGATAGATGCCCCACTCCTTGGACAGGGCCACGCCCTCGTCCCAATGGGCGCGGTAGTCGGCGTAATGAAAGGCCACGCCGTTCGCCTCGCCGGCCGCCCGGCCCAGGGCGGCAATGGCCGCGTGGTCCTGGTAGCGGCTATACAGGAGGGAACTCGTGAAGGCCTCGCAGCCCTGCTCCCGGGCGACAACGGCCGCCCTGGTCAGGCGCTCGTCCCAGCAAGGCCGGCAACGCCCGGCCGGATCGGCCAGGGAGCGGCGCATATGGGGCAGGGGATCGTAGGCGTCGACAAGCAAGGAAACGCCGAACCGGGCCGCGACCTGGGCGGCCCCGTCGCGGCGGCGCAGCCATTCGGCAGCCGGCTGGATGTTGTCGTTGGCGAAAAGCACGACAACCTCCAGGCCGGCCTCGGTCAGGCGCGCAAGCGGCGCGATGGCGCACGGGCCGCAGCAGATATGGAGCAGGACCCGGCCGGCCATGGCGTCACAGGGCGTTTATAACGATCTTTTTCTTGAATTCCTCTTCCATGGCCGAAAGCCGGGCGCGCTTGTGGTTGAGGAGATACCGGGCCAGTTCCTCGGAGACCTTGGCCGTCACCGTCTCCTGGCTGGAATCCTTGCGCATCTGGCGGTAGATGTCCTTGAGCACCGTCAGCGCCTGCCACTCGTGGTTGCGCCGCTGGCCCGAACCGTTGCAGCACGGGCAGGGCTCGGAGGTGATGGACAGGGCCGAGGACCCCAGGCGCTGGCGCACGATTTCGAGCAGGCCAAAGCGCGAGATGCGGCCGACGTCGGTGCGGGCCCGGTCGTTCTTGAAGGCGGCGCGCAGGGTCTTTTCCACCTCGGCCACGTGCTTTCTGTCCTTCATCTCGATGAAATCGATGACCACCTGGCCGCCGATGTCGCGCAGCCGCAGTTGGCGCGCCACTTCCTCGGAAGCCTCGATGTTGGTCTTGAGCGCCATCTCGCGGAAATTCGATTCGCCGCCGATCTTGCCGGAGTTGATGTCCACGGCGGTCAGCGCCTCGGCGTGGTCAAAGACCAGCACGCCGCCGCTGGGCAGGGTGACCTCGCGGCCGTAGAGCTGCTCGATCTGCTTGCGCAGGTTGAAGCGGTCCCACAAGGGCACGTCCACGTCGGGATGCTGTTTGACGATGCCCGGGCGGCGCGGATAGACCAGGGTGGCCATTTCCGACACGCGCTTGGCCGTCTCGGGCTCGTCCACCCAGATTTCGCCCACGTCGTCGGTCAGGTAATCGCGCACGGCCCGGGAGGACAGGTCGAGTTCCTGATAGATCAGGCTTGGCGTCTCGGCCGTGGTGCCGCGCTGGCGCACTTCCTTCCACAAGCGCTTCAAGTAGGAAAGATCGCGCTCCAGCGACGTCTTGGACTGGGACAGGGCGGCGGTGCGGACAATAAGGCCCAGGCCCTCGTCGAGTTTGAGGCCGGAGATGACTTCCTTGAGGCGCTTGCGCTCAGCCTCGTCCTCGATCTTGCGCGACACGCCCCGCTGCTCGCGGCCCGGGGTCAGCACGAAATAGCGCCCCGGCAGGGACAGGTAGGTGGTGAGGAAAGCGCCCTTGTGGCCGGTGGGTTCCTTGACGACCTGGACGAGGAGCTCCTGGTTCTTCTTGAGCGCCTTCTGGATGGGCGGATACTTGGGACGGCGGTCGCCGCCGGCCTGCACGATCTGGTAGTACTCGGGGTGTACCTCGTCGATCTGCAAAAAGCCGTTGCGCTCGGCCCCGTAATTGATGAACGCGGCCTGCAGGGCGGGATCGATGTTGTGGATCTTGCCTTTGTAGATGTGGCCCCGCGTCTTGGCCTGATGGACCATCTCGACGTAATATTCCAGCAGCTGGCCGTCCTCGGCCACGGCCACCTCGACCTGTTCGCCGGGCAGCACGCTGATGAACATCTTCTGCTTGCGTTTCTTCCCTCTGCTCATTTCCATGAAACTCCCTGCCTGGGCAGGCTTGCCCAGGCAAAATTTTGTTTATCCGGCCAGGCCGGAATAAAAAACCGCGTCGCCTTCGCGCCGCTCGCGCACGGTCTTGGCCCGGACAAGGGCGGCCAGGGCCAGCCGAACATGGGCGGCAGGCACGCCAAGACCCGCGGCCAGACCGCTCTCGGTCTGGGGGCGTCTGGCCACCGAGGCGGCGATGCGTCCGGCCAGGGCCTCAAGGGCCGGCCCGGCCAGGGCGGCGGGGCCATGGCCCTCGGCCCGGCGCGACGCGCCGGCATCCTGGGCAACGCCGCCCAGGGCGGCCCGAAACCGGGCCAGGGCCTCGGCCGAAGCGGCCTGGCAGCCCGGGTGGGCTCCGGGGCGCGACAGGGTGACGACATCCACCCGGTCCGGCGCGAGTTCCCGGCAAAAGCCCTGCAAAAGTTCGCTGTTTTCGGCCGAATCGTTTATCCCGGCCAAAAGCAGCACTTCGAGAAAGATCTTGCCGTCGTAGGCGGCCCGGAAATCGAGCAGGCCCTGGCGGATGGCCCCAAGGCCCACGGCGGCGTGGGGACGGTTCAGGCGATGGTACTCGGCCGGGACCAACGTGTCCATGGACGGCAGCACGATATCGGCCTGGGCGAGCTCAAGACGTACGCCCGGATCGGCCATCAGGCTCGAATTGGTGAGCACGGCCACGGGCAGGTCGGGAAAGAGTTCCTTGGCCCCGACGATGACGGCCCCGAGTTCGCTGTTGAGACACGGTTCGCCAAGCCCGCCCAGGGTCACGACGTCGGGCGGGGCATGGCCGGCCGCCTTCCAGGCGGCCAGTTCGTCCAGCAGCCGTCGGGCCGGAACATAGGGCTTGCGCACGGTGGTCAGGGCCTCGGTGACGCCGGCTTCGCAATAGAGGCAATCAAACGAGCAAATGCGCGCGCCAAGCAGGTCCAGGCCCAGCGAAACGCCGAGCCTCCCCGAGCCGACCGGGCCGAAAACATGCCGTAAAGGTTCCGTGGCGCGCTCCTTTTTGCCGTCTCGCACACTTGACAGGCGCGCCCCGCCATGGTCAAGGGCCTCGACCCAACAAACAACCCGGGGTGACAGCGTGAAACAGGGCGATTTGATACTTCTGGTCTCTCCCAAGGGCAAGCGATATCTGCGGCGTTTCGACCAGGACACGGTGCTGCACACCCAGGAAGGCATGATCCGGTTCAGCGAAGTGGCCCGGGCCGGCAGCGGCGGCGCGGTGGCCACCCACCTCGGCCACGTCTTCCGCATCCTGCGGCCCACCACCCACGATCTCATCAAGGGCGTCAAACGCTCCACCCAGATCATGTATCCCAAGGAAATCGGCTACGTGATCTTAAAGCTCGGCATCGGCCCGGGCATCCGCGTGGTGGAGTCGGGCAGCGGCTCGGGCGGCCTCACCACGGCCCTGGCCTGGCATGTGGGCGACACGGGCCGGGTCTACACCTTTGAAAAGCGTCCCGAATTCTACGCCCTGTCCGGCGAGAACCTCGACGCCGTGGGCCTTTCCCACCGCGTGTCGCGCCACAACCACGACATCGCCGAGGGCTTTTATCCCGACTCCGTGGTCAAGGGCGATCCGGCAAGCGACCCCACTGACGCCGACGCGCTGTTTCTCGACGTGCGCACGCCCTGGGACTACCTGCCCCAGGTCGCGGCGGTTGTGCGCCCGGGCGCGCCGGTGGGCTTCCTTTTGCCCACCACCAACCAGATCAGCGAACTGCTCTGGGCGCTGGAAGGCTCGCCCTTCGAGGATGTGGAAGTGCTCGAAATCCTGGTGCGGCGCTACAAGCCCGTGCCCGAGCGTCTGCGGCCCGAGGACCGTATGGTGGCCCACACCGGATTTCTGGTCTTCGCCCGCCACGGCGGCCGCGACGTGTGTCCGCCCCCGCCGCCGGCCGACTTCCCCGAGTCCATGGACGTCGCCCCGTCCGGGTTCCCTGACGAGAGCGGCCAGGATGGCGACAATCACGGCGCGGCCGATTGACCGGACCGGAGGAAGCAGCTAAGACTTCTAGCATGGCAAAAGATGTACCAAGCGCCGAAGCGCCCCGTTCGCTCAAGCGGCTGCTTGATCCCTTAACCGGGCTTCTGGGCGTTCCGGTAGCCGTCAACACCAACCCCGGCGCGCCCGTCTGGCCCGATCCCGGGGCCGAGGCCCATGCCATCCTGCACCGGGAATACCCCGAGCGCGGGCCGTGTCCCTGGTTGGCCCCGGGCCTGCCCCTGGCCGATGCCGATGCGCCAAAATCCGTCTGTCCCCTGGGGCTGTCCGTGGAGCGCTTCCCGCTGGTCCTGCGCGACGGCCGGCCGGGCGAACTGGTGGTGGGGCCCTATTTCACCAATCCCGCTGACCGTCAGGCGCTTTTCGGCCGCAGCCGGGCCGCCGACGCCGCCCTGCACGTCCTGCCCTGCCTGCTGCCCCAACGACGGGGCTTGATCGAACATTTCTACAGCGAATTCAGTGCGTTCGCCGGCTCGGCCGCCCGGGCCGGAGCCGCCAAGGAACAGTTCCTGGCCAACATGAGCCATGAACTGCGCACGCCCTTAAACGGCATCATGGGCATGTTGAGCCTGCTTTTGCAAAGCGAAGGGGACGGCCGACGCCGTCAGTTCCTGGAGCTGGCCATGAACGCCTCCAACCAGCTGCTGGGGGTGATAAACGCCCTGCTCGACCTAAACGGCATCGCCTCGGGCCGGCTGGTGCTGGCCGAGGAACTCTTCGAACCCCGCCGGATGCTGGCCGAGCTGTTCGCCATCTGCGCCGAGGACGCGGCCTCTCGGGGCCTGGCCTTCCAGGCCGCCGTCGCCGACGACGTGCCGGCCCAGCTCGTGGGCGACCCCCAGCGGCTGCGACAAGTGCTGCTCAATCTCATTCACAACGCGCTCAAATATACGGAACGTGGCGGCCTGAACGTGGCCGTGACCATGGCCCCGACCCAGAGCGCCCGCTCCGACGCCGCCAAACTGCTGTTCGCCGTGCACGACACCGGCATCGGCATCGCCCAGGACCGCCAGGAAGCCATCTTCGACCATTTCGCCATCGGCGAGCCGTTTCTTGGCAAGCGCTACGCCCAGGCCGGCCTGGGCCTTGGCATCGCCCGGGACATCGTGGAAAAAATGGGCGGCCGGCTGCGGGTGGAAAGTGAACTCGGCCGGGGCAGCACGTTCACCTTCACCGCCGAACTGCGACGGCCCTGCGTCGAATGCCCGGCCCCGACGCCAAACGAGGCCGCCCACCCCGCCGGCTGCGGCGCGGTCATCGTCCACGCCGAGGATGACCCCGTGGCCCAGCTCCTGGTGCGCCGCATCTTGGAAGACCGGGGTTACGTGCCCATTTCCGTGGATTCCTGCGAGGGCCTGTTCGACATCCTGGGCAGCCGGGCCGTGGACATGGTGCTCATGGACGTCGCCATGCCGGGCCTGTGCGGCCTGGAGTCCACCCGCCGCATCCGCCGGGGCGAGGCCGGAGTTCCGGCCGACATCCCCATCGTCGGCCTGTCCGGCTCGGCCTCGGCTGAAGACCGCCGCCAGGGACTTTTGGCCGGCATGACCGACTACATCGCCAAGCCCGTCACCCGGTTCGAGCTGCTGGCCGTGGTCCAGCGGGCTCTGGCCGGAAGGCCCTTCCGAGCGGCTTGATTTTTCCAAAAAACCGGTCTAAAGAATTTCTCTTTTTCCCATCACGGGATTTCGCGCCAAAGGAGAACCCGGCATGACGCGCAAGGATCGCACAGAAGGCATCTATTCCCGCCGGGAAGTGCTCGACGAATCGGAACGCCGCCAATACTATCAGATCCAGATCAAGGATCTGCTTTCCTATGCTTACCGCTACTCCGAAGACGTCAAGAAGCGCTTCGACCGAGCCCAGTTCCAGGCCTCGAAGTTCAAGACCCTCACCGACCTCAAGCACATCCCCATCCTGAAGAAGAAGGAACTCATCTTCCTGCAGTCCATGGGACCGAGGCTCGGCGGGCTTTTGACCAAGGACATGGGCGAACTGCGGCGTATTTTTCTGTCCCCCGGACCGATCTTCGACCCCGAGGACCGCGAGGACGATTACTGGGGCTGGACCGAAGGCTTCTATGCCTGCGGCTTCCGCTCCGGCGATCTGGTCCAGGTGACCTTCAACTACCATCTCACCCCGGCCGGCCTCATGTTCGAGGAGCCGCTCAAAAACCTCGGCTGCGCCGTGGTGCCCGCCGGCCCGGGCAACTCCGCCACCCAGTTGGAGATCATGCAGAAGCTGCGGGCCACCGGCTACGTCGGCACCCCGACCTATCTCATGCACCTGGCCCAGAAGGGCGAGGAGATGGGGCTTAACCTGCGCAAGGACCTCTACCTGGAAGTGGCCTTCGTCACCGGTGAAAAATTCTCCGAGAAGCTGCGCGCCAATCTGGAGAAGAAGTTCGACATCATCATGCGCCAGGGCTACGGCACCGCCGACGTGGGCTGCATCGGCTACGAATGCTTCCACAAGACCGGCCTGCACATCGCCAACCGCGCCTTTGTCGAAATCTGCCACCCCGACACCGGCATCCCGCTCAAGGACGGCGAAGTGGGCGAAATCGTGGTCACGGCCTTCAACAAGACCTATCCGCTGATCCGCCTGGCCACCGGCGACCTGTCCTACATCGAGCGCGCCCCCTGTCCTTGCGGCCGCACCTCGCCGCGCCTGGGCTCCATCGTCGGCCGCGTGGACACCACCGCCCGCATCAAGGGCATGTTTGTCTACCCGCACCAGGTCGAGCAGGTCATCACCCGCTTCGAGGAGATCAAGCGCTGGCAGATCGAGGTCACCAACCCCGGCGGCATCGACGAGATGACCCTGGTCATCGAAGCCTCCAACTTCAAGCGCGAGGAAGATCTGCTCCACAAGTTCCGGGAAAAGATCAAGCTGCGCCCGGCCCTCAGCGTGGTTGCTCCCGGCACCCTGCCGCCCCAGATCCGGCCCATCGAAGACAAGCGCAAGTGGGACTAGGCGCGTTCGTCCGCCACGCGGCATGACCAGCCAGCCCTCCTATCTGTTCGAGCCAACGGCCCCCAGGGGCGCGGGAACCACCCGCGCCCTGGGGGCTTTTCTCCTGGCCGGCCTTCTTGGTCTGGCCGTCATCGGCGCGGGCTGCGTAAAGCGCGCCACGGCCACGCCCCCGGTCGCCCCCGAGACCCTGGTCGACACTGCGGGTGCGGCCCTGACCCCGACCGCCTTTGCCGCCCAACTGGCCGGAGCCGATTATCTGCTGCTGGGCGAGGAACACCCCAACCCATGCGACCATCAGGCCCAGGCCGCCGTCATCCGCCGGCTGGCCAAAGCCGGCGTTCTCCCGGCCATCGGCCTGGAAATGGTCCCGGCCGATTATCAGGGCATCCTTGACGCCTTCAATGCCGGCACGATCACCCTGGCCGAATTGCCGGCCAAGCTCGACTGGAAAACCACCTGGGGCTTTGATTTTGAACTCTACGCCCCGATTTTCGAGGCTGCCCGGGAGTACAAGCTTCCGGTCTATGCCCTAAACGCCCCCAAGGGCCTGGCCCGCAAGGTCGGCCGCCAGGGCCTGGACGCCCTGACCCCGGCCGAACGCGCCAGCCTCCCCGGGGCCATCCTGCCCCCGGCCCCGGCCCAGGTGGAAGAGTTGCGCGAACTTTTCGCCCAACACGGGGCCATGCGCAAGGCCGCGCCCCAGGAAACCGCCAGGCCCGAACCGGCCAACGCCAAGCCGGCCGCCAAGCCCGAAGGTCAGCCCAAGGCCGCAACCGCGGCCAAGGATGCCGCCGCAGCCAAGACCAAGGCTGCGCCCGGAGACGCCGTCGCGCCCCGCGCCATGGCCAAGCCCGTCGCCAAATCGGCCGCCAAGCCGACGCCCCAAACGACCGGCCAGGACGCCGCGCCGGCCCGCGATCCCTTTGAAAATTTCGTCACCGTGCAGTCCCTGTGGGACACCCAGATGGCCGCCCGGGCGCTCTATGCCCGGGCCGTGTCCGGCCGGCCCGTGGCCGTGGTCGCCGGAGCCGGACATGTCGCCAATGGCTGGGGCATCGCCCGCCGGCTGGCCGTGCTTGATCCCTCGGCCAAGGTTGTCCTGGTCGTGCCCTGGCGCGGCGGCGAGGCCCCGGACGCCGAGGCCGCGCCCTACTTCTTCGCCTGCCCGGCCGCCCAGAAAAGCCGGCTCGGCATGACCCTGACCCAGGACCAACCCGCGCCCGGCCAGCCCGCCGCCCGGCCGCTCGTCACCGCCGTCGCCCCGGGCTCCCCGGCCGCCAAGGCGGGACTCCTGCCCGGCGACGCCCTCATCGCCGCCGGCGGCCACCCGGCCGACAACCTGTCCGTGCTCCACAAAGCCGCCATCGAGGCCGTCAAGAACGGCAAGGCGCTTTCGCTTACCGTTTCCCGGGCCGGGGAAACCCTGGCCATCGACATCCCCATCGCCCTGCCGGCCGCCAAGTAGCGCCATGTCGCCGTCGTACCGCCGCAAAACCTCCGGGCTTGCCTCCCCGGAAAACCGTTCGTCGCGCCGCCCGACCAGCGGCCTGACCCGCCTGTAGGCGTCCGTCATGCCCGAACTTCCCGAAGTCGAAACCATTGCCCGGGCCCTGGCCCCGGGCCTCGTCGGCCGCCTCATCACCGGCGTCGACGTCCCGGACGCCAAGGTGCTGGCCGGCCCCAAGCGCCGGGCCGAGTTCGCGGCCATGGCCGTGGGACGGACTATCCAAGCCGTCGGCCGCCGGGCCAAGCTGCTGCTGGTCCACCTCGGCCCGCGCCCCCAGGTCCCGGGCGATGGCCCGGCCGTCCTGGCCTTCCATCTCAAGATGACCGGCCGCTTCCACATCGCGCCGCCGGGCTCCCCCGATCCCGACCGCGCCCGCCTGCTCACCCGGCTCTCCGACGGCAACACCCTGGTGTTTGCCGACCTGCGCCGCTTCGGCACGGCCCGCGTGCTCACCCCCGAGGCCCTGGCCGCCTGGGATTTCTACGCCTCCCTTGGACCCGAACCCTGGGACATGACGCCGCAAGCCTTCGAGGAAGCGCTTGGCCGCAAATCCACCCGCATCAAGGCGGCGCTGCTGGACCAGACCGTCATCGCCGGCATCGGCAACATCTACGCCGACGAGTCGCTCTTCGCCGCCCGCATCCGGCCCGACACGCCGGCCAAGGCCCTGACCCCGGCCCAACGGCAACGGCTCCTTAAGGCCGTCCAAGACGTCATCGCCGCAGCCATCGCCGCCGGCGGCAGCACCATCCGCGACTACCGCACCCCGGACGGCGTGGAAGGCGGCTTCCAGAACCATTTCCAGGTCTACGGCAAATCCGGCGAACCCTGCCCGGCCTGCGCCGCGCCGCTGACCCACGCCAAAATCGCCGGCCGCACATCCACCTATTGCAGGAAGTGTCAGAAGTAAGGCAGAAGA
>JAEZMB010000107.1 GCA_023435825.1 Pseudomonadota bacterium
ACCCGGGCCCCCGGGGGCCGGGGGCCTGCGGCCCCGGGACCCCCCAACGGGAAAAGGGGTAAAGGGGGCTTATCGGGCCGCCGGAGGGGTCGTGTGCAAGCTGAGGCAGGTGATTGGGTTATGGGCGCCGCCGACGCTGCGGCTGTTCACCGCCCGATCCTCCGCAGCCTTGCCCGCCGAACTGCACCCGGCAGGTGCGCTTCAGCCTGCCCTACGCCATGGCCCCGTGCCCAAACCTTGGGTTTTGCCCTACGGCTTGGGCCGCACGGCCCTGGTTCCGACTCCCGGCATCGCCGTTGTCTTGGTGACATGATATCTCTATTGCATGAAATTTTGATTGTCAAACATCTTGAAAGACAAAAAGGCGGAGAGGTCGCCCTCCCCGCCTTTCTTCCGGACAAGCGTCAGGTATTACAAACCCTTTTCGGCCATGAAGGCGACCAGGTCGGACACCCGGCAGGAATAGCCCCACTCGTTGTCGTACCAGGCCAGGATCTTGGCCATGTCGCCGCCCTGGACGAAGGTGTATTCGCCGTCCACGATGGAGGAACGGGAATCGGCCTTGAAGTCCGAGGACACCAGCGGCAGGTCGGAGAAGCCGAGAATCCCCGCAAGCGGGCCTTCGGCGGCGGTCTTGAGGGCCGCGCGCAGGTCGTCGGTGGTGGTGGCTTTTTCCAGCTGCACCACGAAATCGACCAGGGAGACGGTGGGGGTCGGCACCCGCACGGACAACCCCGAGAATTTGCCCTTGAGATCCGGGATGACCAGGGCCACGGCCTGGGCCGCGCCGGTGGAGGTCGGGATCATGTTGCAGGCGGCGGCCCGGGCCCGGCGCAGGTCCTTATGCGGCAGGTCCAGGATGCGCTGGTCGTTGGTGTAGGCGTGGATGGTGGTCATCACGCCCTTGACGATGCCGAAGTGCTCATGGACCACCTTGGCCACCGGAGCCAGGCAGTTGGTGGTGCAGGAGGCGTTGGAAATGATGTGGTGGACGGCCGGATCGTATTTGTCGTCGTTGACGCCAAGCACGATGGTCAGATCCTCTTCCTTGGCCGGCGAGGTGATGATGACCTTTTTCGCGCCGGCGTCGATGTGGGCCTGGCACTTGGGGCCGGTGCGGAAGATGCCGGTGGATTCGATGACCACGTCCACGCCGAGCTCGCCCCAGGGCAGGCCCTTGGGATCGCGTTCGGCGAAGTTGCGGATGCGCCAGTCGCCGACCACCATGACGTCGTCCTCGACCCGGGCGGCCACGGGCAGCTTGCCGTAGTTGGTGTCGTAGGACAGCAGATGGGCGTTGGTGGCCACGTCGAACAGGTCGTTGATGGCGACCACGTCCATGGCCTCGGCGTGGCGTTCCAGAATGGCTTTGAGGACTTGCCGGCCGATGCGGCCGAAGCCGTTGATGGCGATGCGAAGCTTTTGCATATGCCGTTTCCTCTACTCGTGCATGGTGTATTCGTAGGCGGTCAGCAGTTCGTAATCGGTGCGAAGCGCCTGATGCAGCCGGGCGTTCTCGATGGCCATGGCCGAGAGGTTGGCGATGGCCGTGGCGAAATTGATCTCGCTTTGGGAGAACTCGCGGATATTGGAGCAGTACAGGCGCATGACCCCGATATGGCGGCCGTCCACGGTCAGCGGCAGGGCCATGACCGAGGCGATGCCTTCCTCGCGCGCGGCCTCGGGGTACTGGAACATGGGATCGGCGCCGGCGTCCTTGATCTGCACGACCTTGCCGGCCAGGGTTTCCTGGTCGATGCGGCTTTTGGCCACCTCGACGGTGCCTTTGCGCAGATAGCCTTTGCTCAGGCCATGGGACGTGCCGGCAAGCAGGGTCTTGCCCTGGCGGTCCAGCAGACGGATGGAGCAGGCTTTGGCATTGACCGCCTTGGCCCCTTGCTCGGCGATGGCGTGGAGCACGGTGGCCGGCTCCAGGCTCGAATTGATGCACATGGCCACTTCATAGAGGCTGCGATAATAGGCGCATTCCTGTTCGCTCATGACTCCCTCCCGCAAGGGGGTGGTTGGGGCGGCGGCGGACGATCCGCCGGCCGGGTCTGGTCTCCATGCCGGCCCATTGCGAAGACCGGATGACGACTGTGCGGCAGCATACGGAATTCGAATCAAAAGGAAAAGGTTTTCATTATATCGGTCGACGTGACCGAGGCGGACCCGCTGCAACGCGTCTTCCCGTCACGGTCACGAATGAGGGACCGGATCGGCATTGCAGAGCAAGGGCTCGCCGCGCCGCCCCGGCAGGGCTGGATTGCAGGTCGGGCGCTGTTCAGGCGGCCGGCTGCTCGAACCGGGCGACATTGTTGCGCCCGTCGGATTTCACCTGGTACATGGCCGCGTCGGCGGCGGCGATGAGGTTGTCCCCGGTCATGCCCGGGACAAAGGCGGCCACCCCGATGGATACGGTGAAGCGGATGGGCGCGTCGGCCAGCTTGCCGTCTATGCGGGGGCGGAACTCGTAGTTCTGCACGGCCAGCCGGATGGCGTCGGCATGGAACTGGGCTTCGTCGCCGCCCAGGTCGCACACCAGCACCAGCTCGTCGCCGCCGTAGCGGGCGGCGAACCAGCCGTGGCGACTGGCATGGACGTCGATGATCTTGGCCAGGGTGCGCAGCACGTCGTCGCCGACCACATGGCCGTAGGCGTCGTTGATGGCGGTCTTGAAGTTGTCCACGTCGATCATCATGGCGGCCAGCGGCGTGCTCTCGGCTTCGGCCCGGGCCACGGCCGCGCGCAGATGCTCTTCCAGGGAACGGCGGTTGTGCAGGGGAGCCAGCAGCGGATCGACCTGGATGATCTTTTCGAGCTGCTGGGCCTTGCGTTCCCAGGCCTGGGCCTCCTCGCGGTAATGGGCGAGCATGGTGCCGACCAGGGCGCGCAGCTTGGGGATCATGACCGAGGGGTCCTCGCCGCCGGCCAGGGTGTCGAGGGTTTCCCGGCCAAAGCGCCCCACGAGCTTGCTGCGTTCCTGCTCCGAGGTCAGCGTCTCTTCCAGAAAGGCGGTAATGGACTGGGCCAGGGACTTGGTGGCCGCCTTTTCGTTTTCCAGCTGGTCCTTGACGGCGGCCATGGGCAGATGGTCGGTGAGAAAAAGTTCCAGGCCGCCAAGCAAGCGCTGCAGGTGTTCGGGGGAAGGATCACGCCGGGCCAGCTCCGAAAAGACGTACTCCTGCAGGCTCTTCTTGCGGCCATCGTCAAAAATCGTAAACTGTCGCAGCAGGTTGCGCACAAAAAGCAGCACCGCCAGCCAGGACGGATCATTGCCGCAGCCGAGCTTGTGGAGTTCGCCGCACAGCTTGCGGATGTCGCATGGCGCTTCCTGACAACCCATCCCCATCAAATCCATGACCTCCCGAAAACGGCCCGGCCGAAACGATTCTTCGGTCAAGGGTCCAAGATACGGCATATCCTGCCCGCACCCCCGGAGCAAGACCCAACGGGCTTCGTGGATGCAAATTGGATCATTTTTCACGCAATCCGTTTACTGGGACATTTTGACCCAGTCCGTTAGTCCCAGGTTCCGGGCCGGTGTCATTTTGGTGCAATGCCCGATACCTCTTTACCTCCGCCCCGGTTTTGATTACTGAAGTCAATTTTCAAGCCGGAGCTGTAAGGCCGGCGGCCGAGGAGGACTTCATGGATCCCAAGGACGTCGAATTTTTCCGCGAACTTCTAAACGGCATGCTCCAGGACATCCTCAAGAAGGGCGAGGAGACCATCGAGGACATGACCGACACCGTCGAGGTGTACGCCGATCCGGCCGACCGGGCCACGGCCGAGTCCGACCGGGCCTTCACCCTGCGCCTGCGCGACCGGGAACGCCGCCTGATCAAGAAGATCAAGGAAGCCATCGAGCGCATCGACGAAGGCACCTACGGCGAGTGCGTGGAGTGCGGCGAGGACATCAGCGTCGCCCGCATGAAAGCCCGTCCGGTCACCACCTTGTGCATCAAATGCAAAAGCCGCCAGGAGGCCGACGAAGACCTCCGGGGGGATTAGCGCCGCGCTCCAGGAACACCCGGCATCGGCTTTGGCCGATTGTTCTTTGGCGACCGCCTGCGGTTGTCTTTGCGGGAATCGCGGCTGACGGCCTTCGGGGACACTGCCCCAAACGCCAGCCGGCCGGACTGCCCGATCCGCCCTCGGGCAGGGAACGGCCGTTTTTCCGGTTTGGCGGCCCAGCCCCGTCTGGCGGCAGACAGACCCTGTCCGGGACAATCCGGGCCGGGGGGAGGCGTCGCCCATGGAGGCTGTTTTTTTTCGCGCCCTGGTCCGCGAGTTGGCCGGCGTCCTGCCGGGCGCGCGGGTGGAAAAAATTTTCCTGCCCGCTCCCAACGTCTTCACCCTGTCGCTCTATCTGCCTTCCGGCCGCGTCGTCGCGGGCTGTCCCGGCAAGAAAACCGTCCATCTCCATGCCCGCTACGGCACGGGGCGATTTTTCCTGTTCCTCTCCGGCTCCAAAACCGCCCAGCCTGACCGCGCCCCGGGGCAAGCCATGCGGCTGCGCAAGCATCTGCGCGGCCGGCGCGTGGAGCGCCTAGTCGCCGACTGGCCAAACCGCCGTCTGACCCTGGTTTTCACCGGCGACGGCCCGGCCCTGATCCTTGATCCCCGCTCCTTCCCGAACCTGGCCGAAGCCCCGGCCCCGGACGCGGCCCCGGCCGAACCGGGCTGGCCGGACATCGCAACCGTCACCGGCGATCCCGACGTCTGGCAGGCCCATCCCCAGCTCTCGCCCGGCCTGCGCCGCCGGCTGGCCGCCCTGCCCCGGGACGACCGCCAGGCCGTCTACGCTCGGCTGCAGGCAGACACGGCCGAGGGCTTTTTCCTGGAGCGCAAGGGGGGCGAGCCCCTGGCGCTTTGGCCCGTGGCCTGGCCCGGCAAGGCTCCCGCCGGCGTGACGACCGAAACCTTTCCCACGGCCCTGGAAGCGGCCGCCGCCTTCGGCCTGCCCCTGGCCTTCGGCGAGGTCTCGGGCCGGCGCGAGGCTCCCGAGGCCGACGCCGCGGCCGCCCGGCTCCGTCGCCGCCAGCGCGCCCTGGCCAAGCTGGAGGCCGATGAGGCCCGAATGCGGGCTTTCATCGCCCGCAAGGCCGAGGCTGACCGCATCGCGGCGCACCTGCACCTGCTGGACAAGACCGCCAAGATACCTGAACTTTTTTTTACCAACGACGACGGCACGGAAACGGCCCTGACTCTCGACCCGGCGCTGACGATTCTTGGCAACATGCAAAAACTCTATCATTTAGCGGCCAAAGGCCAACGGGGCCTAGCCGCCATCGCCGCCCGTCGCCAGGACTTGCAAGGCGAAAAAAAAGACTTAAAAGGTCGGGAACACGTTTCGGCGTCGCCCAAAAGCACCGCCGGGGCGTCTGGCAGCCTCAAGGGCGTGGCCGCCCATGTCTACCGCACTTCTGATGGATTTTTGGCCCTTCGGGGCAAAAACGCCAAGGCCAACGACCAGCTCCTTAGACTCGCCAATGCCTATGACCTGTGGTTCCACGTGGCCAACGGCCCGGGAACCCATGTGATTTTGCGACGCGACCACCCCGGGCACGAGCCGCCGCGACGCAGCCTTGAGGAGGCCGCCGGACTGGCCGCCCTGGCCAGCTGCGCCGCCGGAGCCGGCACGGCCGATGTGTGGATGGCCCGGGTCGGCGACGTGCGCCGGGTCAAGGGCGGCGCGCCGGGCCAGGTGACGGTGGCGCGGATACTGGAAACGCTGCGGGCGGCCGTGGACCCGGCCCTGGAAAGCTTGCGGGAAAAGGCGTGAACATGTGGTTTTGCTTGTCCTTGTCGGCGGGTTGTATTACTTGCGTGACCGGAGTGCGCGCGCGGGTTCCCGACCGTAACCAGGCTTCGTGACGTTATGATGGAAACGCTGTGCATGGAGCGACGGCTCGACTTCGACGACCCGGCGCTCGCCCGGGACCTTTTTGGCCCCCACAATGCCAATATCGCCCTGATCGCCGGCAAATCCGGCGCGCGTCTCGACACCCGTGGCAGCTCCGTCATATTGCGTGCCGACTCCGAGGAGACGCTCTCCCATGTGGCCAACGTGCTGGTGCAGCTCTACGGGCTCTTGCGCCAGGGCAAACCCATCTATCCGGCCGACGTGGAACAGGCCCTGAGCGTCCTGGCCCGGGAACCGGAAGCCAGCCTCCAGCGCGTCTACCGCGAGGAATCCCTCGTCATTTCGCCAAAAAAAACCGTCACTCCGCGAACCGCCACCCAGCGCGACTACTTGGCCGCCATCCGCCGCCACGATCTGGTCTTCGGCATCGGCCCGGCCGGCACCGGCAAGACCTATCTGGCCGTGGCCATGGGCGTGGGATTCCTGCTGGAACGGCGGGTCAAGCGCCTCATCCTCACCCGGCCGGCCGTGGAAGCCGGCGAGAAGCTGGGATTCTTGCCCGGCGACATGGTGGAGAAGATAAACCCCTACCTGCGCCCCCTCTACGACGCCCTCAACGACATGCTCGACTTCCGCAAGGTCCGCGAGATGCTCGACACCGGCGTCATCGAGGTGGCTCCCCTGGCCTTCATGCGCGGGCGCACCCTAAACGACGCGCTCATCATCCTGGATGAGGCGCAAAATACCACGCCCGAGCAGATGAAAATGTTCCTCACCCGACTGGGCCTGTCCTCCAAGGCCGTGGTCACCGGCGACGCGACCCAGATCGATCTGCCGTCCCACACGGCCTCGGGACTCGTCGAGGCCCGGCGGGTGCTCCGCAACGTACGCGGCATTGAGTTCGTCACCTTCAGCGACGCCGATGTCGTCCGCCATCCCCTGGTGGGAAGGATCGTCCAAGCTTATGAGCGAGATAGTCGACAGGGTTAAACGGGCCATCAAGGCCCCTTCGACCCAATCCCCGGTGCAGCAGGCGGCAGGCGGCTTCACGTTGCCCGAATGGGCTCCGGGCTTCCTGTTTTTCCTGGCCGTGGTCTTCACCTTGTGCTTCGTGGCCCGCCTGGGCCTTGACCCTTCGGTGCGGCTTTTCACCGCCGGCGAGATCGCGACCCAAGACGTGGCCGCCGACCAGAGCCTGCAAATCGAGGACATCGAGGCCACCACCCGCCGCCGCGACCAAGTCGCCGAGGCCCAGCCCCCAGTCTTCGACGTCAGCCCCCTGCCCTTCGAGGCCCTGGCCAAGAGCGTCGAGGACATCATCGGCGCGGCCCGGGCCGCCACGGCCGAGGATCTGGAAAAACTGCGCTGGCAGGTGGCCGAGAACCTCAACACCGACATCGGACCGGACATCATCGAGGTCTGGCGGCAGGACGACTTCAAGGCGCTCATGCAAAAAGACGTGCTGCCCTGGCTCAAACAGAACTACGAGCCCGGCGTCGTCAGCTCCATCTCGGTCTTCACGCCGTATAAAAACGGCATCCTCCTGCGCGAACTGCCCTCCAAGATGGAGACCCTTCGCGTGGAGACCCGCGACATCAAGGACATCAAACAAATAAAGGACGACCTGGAGCACATGCTCAAGGTCTCCCTCAACAAGCCCTTCCGCCAGCGCAAGGCCGTCTACGCCCTGGTCTATCCGCTCATCGCCCCCAGCATGACCCTCAACCAGGAAACGACCCAAGCCCGCAAGGCCGAGATCTCCCGGGCCGTGGAGCCGCTGTACTACATCATCAAGAAGGGCGAGATCATCGTGCGCCAGGGCGAGCGCGTGGGTCCCATCCAGCAGCTCAAGCTCCAGTCGCTCTACTCCCACCGCAAGGGCCCCTACAACCTGCTGCGGGCCACGGGCCTTTTCGGCATGTGCCTGATGTTTCTGGCCGTGCTCTACGTGTCCCTGGAGCGGGCCGGAATCAAGCGCGTGCGCAGCACCGACTGGGTGTTCCTGGGCGTGGTGCTGCTCATCTTCGGCATGTTGGCCAAGGTGGGCGACATGGTCACCCTGCCGGGCGGCGGCGGGCTGCCGGAGGCGACGCGGTCCATCTACTTCGCCTACAGCCTGCCCATCGCCGGCGCGGCCGGCATCCTGGCGCTGTTTTTCCCCAAGCGCCTGTGCATCTTCACCAGCCTCATCCTGTCGTTTCTGGCCGCCAACATGGTCTACGGCGGCATCGGCGCTTTTTGCTACTACTTCGTCGGCTCCATGATCTACGTCTACCTCATCAAGCGCTCCGAGACCCGGTCCCAACTGCTCAAATCCGTCTTTCCGCTTTTGGCCGCGTTGTGCGTCATGTGGTGCTCGGTCAACCTCATGGACCTAAACGACCCGTCGGTAGCCGGCGCGGGCTTGGCCTTCGTGGCCCTGTCCGCCTTCCTGTCGCTTCTGGCCGTGGTCGGCATCGCGCCCATCATGGAGCTCATCTTCGGCTACACCTCGCGCTTTAGGCTCATGGAACTGCTCAACCTGGAGCAGCCGCTGCTTCAGGAGCTCATGGTCAAGGCACCGGGCACCTACCACCATTCGCTTATTGTCTCCAACATGGTCGAGGCCGGCGCCCGGGCCATCGGGGCCAATCCGCTGCTGGCCAAGGTCGCGGCCCTGTACCACGACATCGGCAAGCTCAAGAACCCCCACTATTTCATCGAAAACATCTCCTGCAAGGAGAACCGCCACAACAAGCTCGCGCCGTCCATGAGCGCGCTCATCCTCATCTCCCACGTCAAGAAGGGCATCGAACTGGCCCGGGAACACCGCCTGGGACAGGCCATCACCGACCTCATCGGCCAGCACCACGGCACCACGCTCATTGCCTACTTCTACCACAAGGCCAAGGAACTGGCCGAGGCCAAGGGCGACGACCCCATCCGCGAGGCCGATTACCGCTATCCCGGCCCCAAGCCCCAGTCCAAGGAAGCCGGCCTGATCCTTTTGGCCGACGCCATCGAGGCCAGTAGCCGCACCCTGGTGGACCCGACCCCCAGCCGCATCAAGGGCCATATCCAAAACATCGTGCGCAAGATCTACACCGAGGGCGAACTGGACGACTCCCAGCTCACGCTCAAGGACCTGACCCTGCTCAGCGACACCTTCCAGCGCATTTTAACCGGCATCTTCCACCAGCGCATCGAATACCCCAGCGCCAAAAGCCCGGAGAAAAACGGCAAAACCCGCGAGGAAACGGCCTGCGCCGTGGACCCCAAAGCGGCGGAACACGCCGCGTGATCGGCCTTGCCCGGGGCGTCTTCGCCCCCGACCTGCCGGCCTCGCGCCCGGAGATCGCCGCCCTGTGCGACGCGCTCCTCGACGCCCTGGACCTCGACGGCCGGGACTTCGACCTGACCCTGGCCGACGACGCCGCCATCGCCGCCCTCAATAAGGAATTCCTGGGGCTGACCGGCCCCACCAACATCCTGAGCTTCCCGGCCGAGGACCCCGAGCGCCCCGACTACCTCGGCGAACTGGCGCTCAGCCTCGACGCCGTGCGCCGGGAAGCCTTCCTCTACGGCCAGCCGCCAGGTCTGCACATGGCCCGGCTGCTGGCCCACGGCTTCCTGCACCTGGCCGGCCTGGACCACGGACCGCTCATGGAATCGCTGACGGAATCGGCTGCTGAGGCGGCGGCGCTGCGGTTGGGATTGGACTAGAAGAAGAGGAAGATGCCTCCGGCGGGGGGGGGGGGGGGGGGGGGGGGGGGGGGGGGGGGGGGGGGGGGGGGGGGGGGGGGGGGGGGGGGGGGGGGGGGGGGGGGGGGGGGGGGGGGGGGGGGGGGGGG
>JAEZMB010000216.1 GCA_023435825.1 Pseudomonadota bacterium
TTAATCCAATGCTTTGCATAGCACCGTTGATGCTGTTGATAACATCAAAGATAACGCCACCGCCAAAGGATTGTGGGGAAGTGGTGAGAATGGTAAACACCTGGGAAAGTTTTTCGTTCCACGCATCCAGTGCGTTTTGCAGTATCTCAATAATCCATGGTGTAGTATCGCCGCTAACAAACATTAAACCACCTACTTTCATAATGAAAGGCTGTAAGCGAAACTGCTTACAGCCTAATCAACCAAGAACCTTACATGCCCGAACCAGTGAGAAGCATCTGTACAACAAAGCGGATGCCAATAAGAATGAAGCCGCCAAGCAAGGATAAAATGGCGTGCGACTTGCGCGAAGGATCCTGCTCCTTGAGTGCCATGGCAAGCTGAACGCCTCCGAGGATAATGAAAACCACACCAATGGCTGTAACAAACAGATACAACATGTTTGTGAGGTTGTTGATAGCCGTTATTGGGTTCACCCCTTCATCGGCCAGTGCCGTCGAGGAAAGAGAAAGAGCTAGAGCAAGGATAAGCACGAATACAACAATACGCTTGTTTTTCATAGTTTTATCTCCTTTAAAAAATAGACATTTTGAAGATCTGTTGTATATAAAAACCGGCCGACAAAAAGCTTTTGTCAGTCGGAAAAAGCGGGGAGAATTTTATTTGGTGAACTACGATTATGGTCAGCCTTTAAGAGAATGGAAGAAACGGGGGTTAACTACGGGTTCAATCGACTTCAAAAAAAGAAAGCTCATCATCTTGATCTACGAGCTTATAATCCTGTGGCCGTAGTCCATTGGTGTACATGCGTGCAAGACTATTTGAATAAACAAAGGATTTACCACCACCGTCAGACGTCATTTTGACAGCAGGATGTTTGTGGAGGTTATACTTGTTATCGAAGACGGCCGGTTCACCCGAAATAAACAGAATCGCTATTTTGCGAGAAATACGTCTGACCTCGTCAGAAGTGAGCAAGTCACGGGCAGACGTTTGATAATTTTTCGAGGTATGGCCTCTACTACCACGTTGGATGGAATAAGTGTTTGTGTCTATGGTTTCTTTACCGATAAGCTCGGAAACATATTTGTGCGTAGATTGCTCGTTGCCACCCAAATAAAGAAATTGATCGCAGTTGCCGATGATGGACTCCCAGTGTTTGTCAAATAGTGCTTTGAGCTGTGAGATGTTTTGCAGCATAATGGAAATGCTGATCCCACGGCTGCGCGCCGTCGCAAGAACGTTCTCAAACATGTCAGGAAGCGGAATGTTAGCAAATTCGTCCATTAAGCAATGAACATGTACAGGGAGCTTTCCGCTGTTCTGCTCGTCTGCAAAGCGTTCAAGCTGTTGAAACGCCTGTGTATATAGCATGGAAATAATGAAGTTAAAGGATTTGTCTATGTCGGGCATTACGCAAAATAGTGCAACCTTCTTCTTTCCGATGCTTGCAAAGTTCATTTCGTCGCGAGAGGTCATACGAGCTATACCGGGAAGGATGAAATGGTTAAGCCGAACGCCGGCAGTAATTACGATTGAGTTTGCGGTCTTTGCCGGAGCAGTTTTGAAAATATCGTAAAGCTTCAACGAGATGTGATCGGGATCTCTTTTTCTGAGTTCACTAAACAGATAGTCCACCGGGTTAACGGAGACATATTCATCGTCTGACTTCATGGCACTCACCATTTGGAGGATAGTCTCAAAGTTCTGTTCGCTTTCGGGTGCTTCGTGCCATAGATAGAGCATAAGCGCTTGAAGCAGCGCGGTTTCACCCTTTTCCCAAAAAGTATCGTTCTGCACGGCATTTTTGGGTGTGGTATTACGGATAAAGTTTGTGATAAGCGAAAGCACATCGTCATCCTTTGAAATGTAGACGAACGGGTTATAGCACATGCTCGTTTCCGGATGAATCAGGTCGAATACACGTACATCGTATCCGCGCTTTTGCAGATATCCCCCCGCTGCTTTTAGAAGTTCGCCTTTGGGGTCTGTGACTATAAAAGATGTATTTGCCTGCAAGATGTTCGGCTTTGCATAAAATCGTGTCTTGCCAGCACCAGAGCCACCAACAATAAGCGTATTTAAATTGTGTTGATGCTTGTAGATATTCAAACCGATGCGGAAATTTTGTGTGAGGATAATATTGTTTGTCGGCTCTTTCTCAGCATATTTCTTGGTTAACTCTTTAACATCGCCCCACTTCGCGCTGCCATGCTCTTCCCCGTTACGCGTATGACGCTTGTTTGACCAAATATAAAGTACGCTCAGCCAATAGGCTAAAGATGACACCAGAATGTATTGCGGTGTTGCAGGTACCCAAGTCAGGTGAAAAGGCTGCTCGAGGTAAGTCGGGAGAACATTGATCTTACCGAAGATGTTGCCCTCTACCTCAAAGCAGGGAGCAACAATGATGGCCAACCAAACCACGAGAAAAAAGATAAAAGGGTACGTAATATACCCCGTTTTAGACTTTGATTTCATGCGGCTACCTCGCTTGTTCCTCTCTTTGTTCATGCCGGAGAGCGCGGTGATACTCGCGTTCAGTAGGTGATTCGAGCACATGGTTGTATGTCGTAGCTAACAGTGCCGAGGCATCGATGTCCTCTCTTTTTATCGCAGCTTCGTACTGGCGATAAATCACATTGCATATCGCATTTCTATCCCATAACGTCACAATATGCTTATCGCCTCGGGAAATAAGGATCGTATTACGCAGATTGTTCAAGGCGGAGGCTGTCTCCTGCATACCCTCCTGCAAAGTGGTGTTGTACAATTCTAATAAGGCGTCACATATCAAATTGTGCTGCACATCGTCTAGGATGAGTACAAAACACTCTTTATCCTTGTTCCCAAATAGCATTTCATTCACTTCCTCTCATAATATAGAGAAGCGACGTAC
>JAEZMB010000268.1 GCA_023435825.1 Pseudomonadota bacterium
GCCCCAAAATTTCAACGACCCATGCGGCGCAGCCGCCAGCGCTCCCGCGCCCAAAGGGTCTTGGCGCATTCGCGCTTTTCGACGTAATATCTGTCCCTTACCAAACCCATTCGGGGTTTCCAAAGGGGCTCAGCCCCTTTGGCCGCCGGAGGCATTCTTGTTTCTTCCCCATCCCCTCGCTCGCCCCAGCTACAATCCCAGTAACCGGCGCACGACGGCCAACCCCAGACGTTCTTCCAGCACGTCGGCCAGCCGGTCCAGGGCCGGGTCGATGTCGTAGGGCGTCAGCCGGGTAATCGCCTCTTGTCCCCGGCGTTGGCGCAGGGTGTTGAGGAATTGGCGGCGGAAGGCGTCGGCGTCGAAGATGCCGTGCAGGTAGGCTCCCCAAATGGGCGCGTCTTTTCGGGCGTAGCCCAGGGGGTGGCCGTCGGCCCGGGTGGCGATGACGTCCAGGGCGGTGGCGTTGCCCGAGGTTTCGGTGACGCCGTGGTGGATCTCGTAGCCGTGAAGGGGCAGTCCGGTGGGCGTGTGGACGGCGTCGGTTGCGGTCAGGGTTTTTTCGGCTTCTAGGCGGGTGGTGAGCGGCAGCAGGCCCAGGCCGGCGGCGTGGCCGTGGTCCGATTCCAGGCCCAGGGGGTCGGCCACGGCGGCGCCGAGCATTTGCAGTCCGGCGCAGACGCCGACGATTTCGGTTGTGCCGGCGGCGGCCAGTGTGGCCAGGGCGGCGGCCAGTCCGGAATCCCTAAGCCAGGCCAGGTCGGCCAGGGTGTTTTTGCTGCCAGGCAGCAGCACGGCGTCGGGCCGGCCGAGCTGGCCGGCTTCGCGCACCCGACGCAGGCGCGTGTCGGGTTCCACGGCCAGGGCGTCGCAGTCCGTGGCGTTGGAGAGGTGCGGCAGGTCGATGACCGCGATGTCAAGCAGCGTCGGGTCGGCCGGCGGGGTATCGGGCAGGGACTGGCCGTCCTTGAAGGTGACGGAGTCCTCGTCGGGCAGGCCCAGGTCGGGCAGGAAGGGGACCACGGCCAGCACGCCGCGTCCGGTGCGCTGGGTGAGGTAGTCGTTGGCCGGGGTCAGAAGCGTGGCGTCGCCCCGGAAGCGGTTGAGCACATAGCCGGCGACGAGGGCCCGTTCGGCCTCGGGCAGGCATTCCATGGTGCCGAGCAAGCCGGCGTAGGCTCCGCCCCGGTCGATGTCGGCGGCCAGCAGCACCTTGGCCCCGGCATGGCGGGCCATGGCCATGTTGACGATGTCGTGGGCCTTGAGATTGACCTCGGCCGGGCTGCCGGCCCCTTCGAGCACCATGACGTCGGCCTGGCCGGCCAGGGCGTCGTAGGCCTCCCGGGCGACGGCGAAGGCCGTGGGTTTGTAGGCGATGTAGTCCGCCACGCGCATGGTCCCGACCGGTTTGCCAAGGACGATGACCTGGGAGCCGAGTTCCGAGGTGGGCTTTAACAGGATGGGGTTCATGCGCGCATCCGGGGCCAGCCGACAGGCCCGGGCCTGGACGATTTGCGCCCGGCCCATCTCCAGGCCGTCGGCCGTGACCCCGGAATTGAGCGACATGTTTTGCGATTTAAACGGCGCGACCTTGTAGCCGGCCCGGGTGAGCAGCCGGCACAAGCCGGCGGTGAGCACGGACTTGCCGGCGCTGGAGGTGGTCCCTTGGACCATGATGGCCGGGGTCTTGGGCCGGGGGCGGGCGGCGGGCATGGGGCAGGCGGCCAGCACGGCGGCCAGGGCGTCCAGGATGCGGTCGGTCTCGGCCTCGGGGCGCACGGCCAGGCGCAGGTAGCGGTCGGACAGGCCGGAGAAATTGGTGCAGTCGCGAAGGGCCACGCCGTGTTCGGTTAAGAGGCGGCGGCAGACCTCCGGGGCGTTGGGGCCGGAAAGCGACAGCCGGGCCAGCAGGAAGTTGGCCTGGCTCGGGAAGACCGTCAGCCCAAGGCCGGTCAGCCCCTCGGCCAGCCGCTGGCGCAGGCCGGGCAGGGCGGCCCGGGTTTCTTCCAGAAAGGCCGTGTCGGCCAGGGCGCGCAGGCCCACGGCCTGGGGGAGGGTTCCCACCGACCACGGGGCCAGGGTGCGGCGCACCCAGTCGGCCAGATCGGGGCTGGCGGCGAGAAGGCCCAGGCGCAGGCCGGGTATGGCGAAGCTTTTGGTCAGCGAGAGCAGCACGGCCACGTTGTGGGGCCGGTCCTCGCCGGCCAGGCTCGTAAATCCGGGCACGAAATCGGCAAAGGCCTCGTCCACGAGGAACAGGCTCTGGGGGTGGCGGCCGGCCAGATCAACGATGGCGGCGGCGTCGGTGACGACGCCGGTGGGGTTGGCGGGGCTGGCGATGACCACCAGGGAGGGCGAGCGCAGCACGGCCTCGATGCGGTCGAGCTGGGGGGCGAAGCCGTCGAATTCCGAGCCGGGCAGCCGGCGCACGTCCATGCCGGACTTGTGGCAGGCCACGGCGTAGTCGGTGTAGGCCGGGGAGGGGATGACCGCCCGGGCCAGGCCGGTGCAGCGCGGCAGGGCGAAAAGGAGCTGGCTTGTGCCGTTGCCGGCCACGAAATGGGAGGCTGGAGCATTGTAGCGGGCCGAGGCGGCCTCCAGGAGCGCCGTGCAGTCCGGGTCCGGGTAGTGGACGAGGTCGGTAACGGCGGCGCTTAAGACGTCGCGCAGCCAGGGCGGCGGCCCGAGCGGGTTGATGCTGGCCGAGGCGTCGAGGATTTCGGAGGGATCGCGTCCGGCCTCGGCGGCCAGGGCGCGCAGGTTGCCGCCGTGAGGAAATGCTTTTTCTTTCAATTAATTGACTGCTTTTTGCGGCATCACCAGCACGAGATGCCAGCCCGTGGCGCGAAGGCGCGCCGCCAGCACCATGTCCTTGCCCGAGACAAAGGCCATGGGCCACTGCTTTTCTGTTGCGGCCCGTTCGATGACGGCCTCGCCGATGGCGTTTAGGCCGTCGTCGGGCGAATCCTCGCCCTTTTCCAGGCCCATGGCGGCCAGCCCCCGGTCGGCCCGGAAATAGACCACGGCCTCCTCGGCCTTGGCGTTTATGGCGTCGATGGCGGCGGCGAGCCGGGGGTCGCTGACGGCGATGGCCTTGCCGCGCCGGTTCATGAGAAAGGCCCGCGCGCCGGGGATGGCGGCCAGATCGGCCATGACCCGGCCGGAGAGCTGGCGGATGGTGACGTCGCGCGAGGATACGGCGAGTAGCGTCTCGCCGTCGTAGACCGGGCAGGACACCGTGACCATCATGCCGTCGCCGGCCAGATCGAGGTAGGGCGACTGCCAGCCGCAGGTCTTGGCCGCGAAATCGGCGGCGGTGTAGAAGTCCTTGTCCGTGGGCTTATAGTTGTTGACGGCTTCGACCAGGGGCAGGTTGGGGTAGATGGCGAATCCCTGGTCCGGGGTGGTCAGGTAGACCCAGGAGTAGGGCAGCGCGCCGTAGGCGGCGGCCATGGCCGGGGCCAGTCCGTTTAGCGCGGCCAGCTCCCGGAAGAGGTTGTCGGTGAAGTTTTCGCCGTCGTAGAAATACAGGGACTGGCAGGGGGCCTTGGCGGCCGGGTCCGGGCCGCAGGGGCCTTGGAGGTCGCGGAAGGCGACGGTGCCGTCCTTGACGGCGTAGCTTTGCAGCAGCCGGCCCCGGTCCTCGGGGACCATGGCCGGCGTGGCCCGGTAGAGGTCCTTGTAGGCCGCGCCGAGGCTTTTGGCGCTTTGCTCCACGGCCAAAAGCGCGTCGTCGAGGCGGGCGGCGGCGCTGGCGGCCAGGGCCAGGGCAAGTTTGGGCGGCGCGGCCTGGGCGGCCGGAGCCTTGGCCGGACACAACAGGCAGCAGGCGAGGATGATGCCGAACGCGGCGGTCGCTAGGCGCATGGCGGCGGCCTCCTTGGCGGTCACTGGATGATGAGATGCCAGAACACGGAAAAAAGCCCAAGGATCATACCGACCACGGCCACGGTGAAGACGATGTCCGGGATCGGCGAAAAGGTCTTGGCGCCGGTGTTGATGCAGCGTCGGATGTACCAGAAGCGCCACACGGCCACAACCATCACCAGGACGCCCACGCCGAAGGTGGACAGCGTCACGGTCTCGGTGTGCAGGTGTTTGTGGGCCATGCCCTCGAACATGGGCACGTTTTGCAGCTGGCGGATGAAGAAGTCGAAGCGCTCGATGACGAAGCTGAAGCCAAAAAGGGCCAGTCCCGTGCGGCACCAGGCCAGAAACGTGCGTTCGTTGGCCAGGTGGTTGCGCTGCCAGGCAAGAAGGACCTGGGGGTTGGTGAGGTCGTAGGCGGCGTTGGGGGGCGTTTGGGGCGTATTGTCGGGCATGGGCACCTCTTCGGGATGGGCAGGAGATACCCCGGGCCGACCCGGCCGGTCAACGCGGCAACGACCCCGGGAGCAGTCGCGAGTCGGCGTCCAGAAACCGGTGTGCATAGACAGCCATGATTGATCCTATCACTTTCGGCCTGGACATAGGCTGGAAATGGTAAAAGACAGCCAAGACCATTGCATTTCCTCCCATCTGGAGTAGCATTGGGCTATTTCCGGTGATTGCCCAGGAAAAGGAGGGAGTCATGCACATCGACGGCACTTCTGAAAAACCGTTGTCGCCTTGGTGGCGCAAGGGCGTTATGGCGGCTTTGGTGATCGGCTTTGCCCTGGAAATCCTCATTACCTTCCAAGCTTACGAACATGCGCCGCCTATCCCGGAGACTGTGCGCGACACGGCAGGGCAAGTCGTCTTCACGGGCGCGGACATTGTGGCCGGGCAGAAAATTTTCCTGAAATACGGGCTCATGGAAAACGGCTCGATCTGGGGCCACGGGGCCTATCTGGGGCCGGATTTCTCGGCCAGGTACCTGCACGAGCTGGGACTGACCGTCGGCCGGGGACTGGCCGCCGAGCGGGGGGGCCGCGATTATGACACGCTCTCACCCGGCGAGCGGGAGATCCTCGACAAGGAAGTCGCCCTGCTGCTCAAGGAAAACCGGTACAAGGATCAAGACAAGACCCTGACGCTGACGCCGCTAGAGGCCCAGGCCTTCAAACAGCAGATCGCAGCCTGGACGGCCTATTTCACCGATACGACGGCCAACGCCGGCTTGCCCACGAAATACATCAGCGACGCCAAGGAACTGCACGACCTGACGGCGTTTTTCGCCTGGACGGCCTGGGCCTCCATCGCCAACCGACCGGGCAAGGATTATTCCTACACCAACAATTTCCCCTACGATCCGGCCCTGGGCAATACGCCGACCAGCCAGACCGTGCTGTGGAGCGCGCTGAGCCTTATCACCCTGCTCACCGGCATCGCCCTGGTGCTGTCGGCCTTTGGCAAGTTCGACTACCTGGGCTGGCAGGGCACGGGCGAGCATATCCACCCGCAGATGCTGCCGGGCCTGGCCACGCCCGGCCAGCGTGGGCTGGTCAAATACTTCCTGGCCGCCGCGCTGCTCTTTTTCTTCCAGGTGATGGTGGGCGGGGCCACGGCCCATTACCGGGCCGAGCCGGGCGACTTCTACGGCTTCGATCTGGCCGCGATCCTGCCGAGCAATTTGCTGCGCACCTGGCACCTGCAATCGGCCATTTTCTGGATCGCCACCTCGTTCGTGGCCGGCGGGCTGCTGCTGGCCCAGGCCCTGGGGCAGAAGGAACCCCGGGGGCAGGCCGTGTCCATCCATGCCCTGTTCTGGGCCCTGGTGCTGGTCGTGGCCGGAAGCCTTTTCGGGGAACTGGCCGGGCTGCATCAGTGGCTGGGGGATTTGTGGTTCTGGTTCGGCCACCAGGGCTGGGAATACCTTGAACTGGGACGGGCCTGGCAGGTGCTGCTGGCCGTCGGGCTGATCGGCTGGGTGCTCATGCTGCTGCGCAGCGTCATGCCGGCCCTGCTCGACCCCGAGCGCCGCGAGATCACGACCCTGTTCCTGCTGGCCGCCCTGGCCATCCCGGTCTTTTACCTGCCGGCCTTTTTCTTCGGCGCGGGAACCAATTTCACGGTGGCGGACAACTGGCGGTTCTGGATCATCCACCTGTGGGTGGAGGGCTTTTTCGAGCTCTTTGTCACGGTGATGGTGGCCGTGACGTTCTTCAGGCTCGGCATGGTGTCGCGCACCACGGCCGTCCGGGTCATCTACCTCGACGCCATCCTGTTTTTGGGCAGCGGCATCGTGGGCACCGGCCACCACTGGTACTTCAGCGGCCAGACCAACCTCAACATGTCCCTGTCGGCGCTGTTCTCGGCCATGGAAGTGGTGCCCCTGACCCTTCTGACCCTGGATGCCTGGGATTTCGTCAAGCTCACCCGGTCGCACTGCGACGTCTGCGGCCGGCAGGTCAACATTCCGCACAAGTGGGCGTTCTATTTCCTCATGGCCGTGGGCTTCTGGAACTTCGTCGGCGCGGGCATCTTCGGCTTTCTCATCAACCTGCCCATCGTCAGCTACTTCGAGGTGGGCACGCTGCTGACCCCCAACCACGGGCACATGGCCCTCATGGGCGTGTTCGGCATGGAGGCCCTGGCGCTCATGACGCTGTGTTTCCGCCAGGTGCTTGACGACACGCAGTGGGCCGGGCCGGAACGCCTGATCCGCGTCGCTTTCTGGGGCCTCAACATCGGCCTGGCCATGATGGCCGCCGGCAGCCTGTTCCCGGGCGGCGTGCTGCAGGTCTACGATGTGCTGCAAAACGGCTACTGGCACGCCCGGGGCCTGGAGTACCTGGGGCGCGACCTGAGCCGGCTCATCGAATGGGCCCGCATGCCCGGGGACGTGGTCTTTATCGGCGTAGGCGTCGTGCCCATGGTGTTGGCGGCGGCCATGACGTACTGGCGCATGAAGACGTCGCCGGAGTCGGCCAGGGCGGCGTAACAGCGTCGCGGTGGCCCGGCGGCCTTCTTCCGGTACTACAAACGGGGGGAGGTTGGCTGGGGTGAGCGGCACGGACCGACAATCCGGTCGACCCGGGCCGGACAGGGGCAAGGGCCGCAAACAAAAAAACGGGGGCCGCGCCAGCGCGCGGCCCCCGTGACGGTAACGTGGAGGAAACGGGTCGGCTAGTACATGCCGCCCATGCCGCCCATGCCGCCGCCGGGCATCGGGGGCATGTCCTTCTTCGGCTCGGGCTTCTCGGCAATGGCCGCCTCGGTGGTCAGGAGCAGGCCGGCCACGGAGGAGGAGTTCTGCAGGGCGATGCGGGTGACCTTTTTCGGGTCGATGACGCCGGCCTTGATCAGGTCTTCGTATTCGCCGGTGGCGGCGTTGAAGCCGAAGCCGTCCTTGCCGTCGCGCACCTTGGCCACGACGATGGAGCCTTCGAAGCCGGCGTTGCCGGAGATCTGGCGCAGGGGCTCTTCGATGGCGCGGCGCACGATCTCGATGCCGGACTGCTCGTCGTCGTCCACGGCCTTGATGCCGGTCAGGCTCTTGACGCAGCGCACGAGAGCGACGCCGCCGCCAGGAACGATGCCTTCCTCAACGGCCGCGCGGGTGGCGTTGAGCGCGTCTTCGACGCGGGCTTTCTTTTCCTTCATCTCGGTCTCGGTGGCCGCGCCGACATTGATGACGGCCACGCCGCCGACGATCTTGGCCAGACGCTCCTGCAGCTTTTCCTTGTCGTAGCTGGAGGTGGTCTCTTCGATCTGGGCGCGGATCTGCTTGACCCGGGCCTTGATCTTCTCGGCGTCGCCGGCGCCGTCGACGATGGTGGAGTTTTCCTTGTCGACGATGACGCGCTTGGCCTTGCCGAGGTCGGCCAGGGTCATGTTCTCCAGCTTGATGCCGAGGTCTTCGGACACGCACTGGCCGCCGGTCAGGGTGGCGATGTCTTCGAGCATGGCCTTGCGGCGGTCGCCGAAGCCCGGGGCCTTGACGGCGCAGACCTGCAGGGTGCCGCGCAGCTTGTTGACGACCAGGGTGGCCAGAGCCTCGCCCTCGATGTCTTCAGCCACGATCAGCAGGGGGCGGCTCATCTTGGCGACCTGCTCCAGAACCGGCAGCAGATCCTTCATGGCGGTGATCTTCTTCTCGTTGATGAGGATCAGCGGCTCGTCGAGCTCGCACACCATGCGCTCGGGATCGGTGATGAAATAGGGGGAGAGGTAGCCGCGGTCGAACTGCATGCCTTCGACGACGTCAAGGGTGGTTTCCATGCCCTTGGCTTCCTCGACGGTGATGACGCCTTCCTTGCCGACCTTGTTCATGGCTTCGGCGATGATGTTGCCGATGGTGGCGTCGGAGTTGGCGGAAATGGTGCCGACCTGGGCGATCTCTTTCTGGTCGCGGGTGGGCTTGGCCAGGGTTTCGAGCTCGGCGACCACGGCGGAGACGGCCTTGTCGATGCCGCGCTTGATGGCCATGGGATTGCGGCCGGCGGCCACGAGCTTGACGCCTTCGGTGAAGATGGCCTGGGCCAGGATGGTGGCGGTGGTGGTGCCGTCGCCAGCGATGTCGGAGGTCTTGGAAGCGACTTCCTTGACCATCTGGGCGCCCATGTTCTCGAACTTGTCTTCCAGTTCGATCTCCTTGGCCACGGTCACGCCGTCCTTGGTGATGATCGGGGAACCGAAGGACTTCTCGATGACGACGTTGCGGCCCTTGGGTCCAAGGGTGACCTTCACGGCGTTGGCCAGCTTGTCGACGCCTCTTTTCAGCTTCTCGCGGGCCTTGGAATCAAAAAGAATTTCTTTGGCAGCCATGTATGTTCTCCTTGCGCTAGAATACGGAATGGTTGGATCGGAGTCGGCGCGAAGCCCTAGGCTTCGATGACGGCCAGGATGTCGTCCTCGCGCATGACGAGGAAGTCTTCGTCATCGACCTTGATCTCGGTGCCGGCGTACTTGTTGAACAGCACGAGGTCGCCCTTCTCGACATGCATCTTCAGGTGCTTGCCGTCTTCGGCCAGCTTGCCCGGACCCACGGCGATGACTTCGCCCTTCATGGGCTTTTCCTTGGCCGAGTCGGGGATGATGATGCCGCCCTTGGTGACTTCTTCCTGTTCGAGACGCTTAACCAGCACGCGATCGCCTAAGGGTTTGAGCTTCATACAATAACCTCCATGGTTTTTGGCGGATGGGTTGCCTGCTGGCACTCGCTTGCGGCGAGTGCCAGCGCCGGCGGGAAACTATCTAAACACATTGTCGTGAAAGGCAAGGGGGCGGCGCGAAAAAAGTTTGGCGGCCGGGCAAATTTCATCTTCAAAAGAACCAGCTTATATCGTTGACGATTTTTGGAGAAAGCGGGCAGATGGCAGATGGTCTGCTGTTTTAGGAAGCCATTTGGGGTGGTCTTGGGACGCAAGAGACCCTTGTGAAAGGAATCACGCTGTTGCGGCGGGTGGCATTTTCCAGTAAACCGCATAAACTTGACGCTCTCTCCACAGGGGCCTAGAACCTTCCAATAGCAGGCGGCCGCGTTGCTAGCGGATTGTTTTGCCTCGCGGCGGAGGCGGAGCGTGTGTCCCAGGCGGTCCCCTAACCTTTTTATCGAGGTGCCTATGCTCGACACGCTGGTCTTTGTGACGGTGCTGCTGCCATTTTTGGTCGCAGCCGTGTTGCTGGTTTTGCGAGAGCAAAACTTGCGCAAGGTCATCCTGGTCGCCACGGCGGGAGTGCTCATACTCTCGTCGCTGGCTATGCTTCGTGGCGGCGCGTTCATCATGTCGCCGGCGCCACTCTGGGGTTCATTGGTCACTCTTGGTGACTTCCTGATCCTCGGTGTGGTGTTGCTGGTCGGCTTGAAACGCAAAAACCAGATCATTGTATGGCTCACCGTGGCCCAGATCGTCGGACTTGTCTGGTTCGACTTCTTCATGATCAAGGACCACGGCGCAACTCCGGCCTTTTTCGCGGACGACCTCAGCCTCGTCATGGTGCTGGTGGTGTCCATCGTCGGTTCCCTCATCGCCGTGTACGGCATCGGCTACATGAAGGAACACGAGGAACACCTGCATCTGACCACGTCGAAGCAGCCTCAGTTCTTCTTTTTCATCGTCCTGTTCCTGGGCGCCATGAACGGCCTGGTCCTGGCCAACAACATGCTGTGGATGTACTTCTTCTGGGAATGCACCACCTTGTGCTCGTTCATGCTCATCGGCCATGACGACACCGAGATCGCCCGCAAGAACGCGGAACGCGCCCTGTGGATGAACGTGCTCGGCGGCACGGCCTTCCTGTTCGGCGTCATGCTCCTGTACAAGGTCACCGGCACCCTGTCCCTCCAGGAGATCCTGGCTCGCGGACCGGAATTCGCCGTGGCCGGCGGCGCCATCCTGGTGCCCATGTTCCTGCTGGTCTTCGCCGGCATGACCAAGGCCGCCCAGGCCCCGTTCCAGAGCTGGCTCACCGGGGCCATGGTCGCGCCCACCCCGGTCTCGGCCCTGCTCCACTCCTCGACCATGGTCAAGGCCGGCGTCTACATCATCGTGCGCCTGGCCCCGATCTACGCCGGCACCTACTTCAGCAACTTCGTGGCCCTTTTTGGGGCCTTCGTGTTCCTGGCCACGGCCTGCCTGGCCGCCGGCCAGTCCAACGGCAAGAAGATCCTGGCCTACTCCACCATCTCCAACCTGGCGCTCATTATCGCCTGCGCCGGCATCAACACCCCGGCCGCCATCACCGCGGCCATCCTGCTGATCCTGTTCCACGCCATCTCCAAGGCGCTCATGTTCCTGTGCGTCGGGGCCATCGAGCAGAAGATCGGCTCCCGCGACATCGAGGACATGCGCGGTCTCTTTGCCCGTATGCCCCGCACCGCCCTGGTCGCCGTCATCGGCATCCTGACCATGATGCTGCCGCCTTTCGGCATGCTCATGGCCAAGTGGATGGCCATCGAGTCGGCCCACGGCCAGTTCCTGCTCATGATCATGCTGGCCCTGGGTTCGGGCGTCACCGTGCTGTTCTGGTGCCGCTGGGCCGGCCTCATGCTGGCCACGCCCTTTGCCAAGGCCGCTCCCGAAGCCCAGGACGGCACCATCCGCGCGCCGCTCTACCTCCTGGCCGGCCTGGCCGTGGTGCTGAGCTTCTTCTCGCCCCTGGTCTACAACGGCCTGGTCGCTCCCGTGGTGGCCATGTACTACAAGACCGCGCCCTACGTGCTGCGGTTTGGCAACTTCGAGTCGTCCACCGGCGTCTTCCTGGTCTATCCGCTGTTTATCCTGCTGGGCCTGGGCTTCTTCTTCGCCCTGCGCCAGACCCGCAAGATCACGGCCGCCCAGGCGGTTGGCCCCTACATGTGCGGCGAGCAGACCGCCGTTGACGGCAAGCCCGGCTTCCTTGGGCCCCTTGGCCAGAACGTCACGGCCGTTTCCGGCAACTACTACCTGGAACAGTTCTTTGGGGAGGCCATGCTCTCCAAGTGGATCAACGTCATCGCCCTGGCCGTGCTGGTGATCATGCTCTTTGGAGGCGCCCTGTGATGACCAAAATCATACTCGCCGTCTTGGCCCTGGTCGCGGCCCCGATTCTCGGCGCGCTGATCACCGGCGTGGACCGCCGCATCACCGCCTGGCTGCAGTCCCGCTATGGGCCGCCGATCCTCCAGCCCATCTACGACGTGCTCAAGCTCCTGGGCAAACAGCCCATGCTGGTCAACACCTGGCAGGCCCTGTGCGCCTACGTCTATCTCGTCGGCGCGGCCCTGTCCGTGGTGCTGCTCTTCACCGGCTCCGACCTGCTCTTGATCTTCTTCGTGCTGACCATCGGCGCGGTCTTCCTGGTCATGGGCGCCCTGGCCTCGCCCTCGCCCTACAGCCAGATCGGCGGCCAGCGCGAGTTGCTGCAGATGCTGGCCTACGAGCCGCTGCTCATCCTCGTCTTCGCCTCCATCGCCATGCTGACCGGCAGCTTCAAGGTCAGCGCGGTCTTTGAACTCAGCCGGCCCATGCTCTATGACCTGCCGCTGATGTTCATCGTCCTTGGCTACGCCCTGACCATCAAGCTGCGCAAATCGCCCTTTGACATCTCGGCCAGCGCCCACGCCCACCAGGAACTGGTGCGCGGCGTCTACACCGAGTACTCCGGCCCGTACCTGGCCATGATCGAGATCGCCCACTGGTACGAGGTCATCCTGGTCCTTGGCATCTGTGCGCTGTTCTGGTCCACCAGCTTCGTCGGCATGATCGTGCTCGTGGCCCTGACCTACCTGGCCGAAATCCTCGTGGACAACGTCACGGCGCGCCTCACCTGGCGGGTCATGCTCAAGTCCGCCGTCGGCATGGGGCTGGTCCTCACCGTGGTCAACATGCTGTGGCTCTATGCCCAATAACCACCGCGAAGCCAAAAGAGAGAGCACGCCATGTTAGGCAATCTGATCAATCAGGGACGCATCAAATCCCCGTGGGTGGTCCATTTCGACTGCGGCAGCTGCAACGGCTGCGACATCGAGGTGCTGGCCTGCCTCACCCCCCTTTACGACATTGAACGCTTCGGCATCCTCAACATCGGCAACCCCAAGCACGCCGACGTGCTGCTCGTGACCGGCACCGTCAACCAGCGCAACAAGCACGTGCTCAAGAACATCTACGACCAGATGCCCACCCCCAAGGCCGTCATCGCCATCGGCGCCTGCGGCTGCTCGGGCGGCGTGTTCCGCGAGGCCTACAATGTCGTCGGCGGCGTGGACAAGGTCATCCCCGTGGATGTGTACGTGCCCGGCTGCCCGGCCCGCCCCGAGGCCATCATCGACGGCGTGGTGGCGGCCCTGGAAAAGGTGAAAAAACTCCTCGGCATGACCGCCTAGCGGCCGCCGGGACCAAGGACGCAACCGGGGTTCGTCCCCGATTTCCAGGAGATTACCGTGCTGGAAACGATACCTCTGAGCCTCGATCAAGTCGCCGCCGTAGCCAAGGAGTGCTTTGACGACGGCTGGCGGCAGGTCACCATGTCCGCCGTGGACTGCGGCGAGGCCGGCTTTGAAATCCTGTACCACTACGACAAAGATCTGGTCATGAAGCACTACCGGCTCTCCATCCCCAAGGAGACCGTGGTGCCGAGCATCTCGCCCGTCTACTTCTGCGCGCTGCTCATTGAAAACGAGATCCGCGACCAGTTCGGCATCTGCTTCTCCGACATCGTCCTCGATTTCGGCGGGGCCTTGTACCTTGAAGCTGAAGTCCGCGCCATGCCGTTCTGCAAGGTCAGCGTGGCCGAAAAACAGTCTTAAAGAGGGAAGCATATGGCCCGTACTATACTGCCGTTCGGCCCGCAGCACCCGGTTCTGCCGGAGCCGCTGCACCTGAAGCTCACCATCGAGGACGAAATCGTCGTCGAGGCCCTGCCCACCCTGGGCTATGTCCACCGCGGTCTGGAAAAACTCTGCGAAGTCCGCGACTTCAACCAGATGATCCAGATCGTCGAGCGCGTCTGCGGCATCTGCTCCTGCCTGCACGCCCTGTGCTACTGCGAAGGCGTCGAGCAGATCATGGGCGTGGAAGTGCCGCGCCGCGCCAAGTACCTGCGCACCATCTGGGGCGAGCTGCACCGCGTCCACTCCCATCTGCTGTGGCTGGGCCTTTTCGCCGACGCCTTCGGCTTCGAGAGCCTTTTCATGCAGTTCTGGCGCGTGCGCGAGCGCATCATGGACATCATGGAAGCCACCTGCGGCAACCGCGTCGTGGTCTCCGTCAACGTCATCGGCGGCGTGCGCCGTGACTTGACCCCGGAACAGTGCAAGTGGATCGAAGAGCAGGTCGCCATCGCCGAGAAGGAGATCCGCCAGCTCACCTCCACCATCCTTAACGACTACACCGTGAAAAAGCGCTGCTGCGGCAAGGGCGTGCTCACCAAGGACCAGGCCTACCAGCTCGGCGCCGTGGGTCCCATGCTGCGCGGTTCCGGCTGGGCCCAGGACGCCCGCCAGACCGGCTACGCCGCCTTTGGCGAACTGGGCTTCGAGCCCATCGTCGAATACGACGGCGACTGCTACGCCCGCTCGGCCGTGCGCTTCCGCGAGACCCTCCAGGCCCTGGACCTCGTCCGTCTGGCCATCGCCCGCCTGCCCGAAGGCGAAATCGCCGCCAAGGTCAAGGGCAAGCCCCAGGGCGAGACCGTCACCCGGGTCGAACAGCCGCGCGGCGAACTCATGTACTACCTCAAGGCCGACGGCTCCAAGCACATGGACCGGGTGCGCATCCGCACCCCGACGTTCGCCAACATCCCGCCGCTTTTGGCCATGCTGCCGGGCTGCGAGTTGGCCGACGTGCCGGTCATCGTGCTCTCCATCGACCCCTGCATCAGCTGCACCGAACGGTAAAAAAGGAGCGCGTTTCCATGTTCAACATGACCAAGAACGTCGTCGCGAACCTCTTCGCCAAAAGCTCCACGCGGCTCTATCCTTTTGCCGTTCGGGGCCATTTCGAGGGGTTTCGGGGGACGCTGCACATCAATATCGACGAGTGCATCTTCTGCCGGACCTGCATGATCAAATGCCCGTCCCAGTGCATCAGTGTCGACAACAAGGCCGGCACCTGGACCTGCGAAGCCATGAGCTGCGTCTACTGCGGCGTGTGCGTGGACGTGTGTCCCACCGGCTGCCTGTCCATGTCCAAGGAGCATCGCCCCGTGGCCACGGAAAAGCAGACCATGGCCTACCAGGGCGTGCCCAAGAAAAAGAAAAAGGAAGCCGCCGAATAGCGACTTCCCCATGTTGCAAGGCCAGCGCCCGTCCGCCGATCACCGG
>JAEZMB010000345.1 GCA_023435825.1 Pseudomonadota bacterium
CCCCCCCCCCCCCCCCCCCCCCCCCCCCCCCCCCCCCCCCCCCCCCCGCCGGAGGCCTCTTCTCTTCTCTTCTCTTGCCTACGCAACGCCCTTGGCCGCGCGGCGGGCGCGCAGCCAGTCGTACCAGGCGGCCATGCCCTCGCCGGAGCGGGCCGAAACCGGGAACAGGCTGATGTCGGCGTTGAGCGTGCGGGCGTGGCGCGAGGCGTTTTCCAGGTTGAAGTCCACGTAGGGGAGCAGATCGATCTTGTTGAGCAACGTGGCTGCCGAAATATGGAACATTAGCGGATATTTCTCGGGTTTGTCGTCGCCCTCGGTGACGCTTAACAGCGTGACCTTGAAATCCTCGCCCACGTCGAACTCGGCCGGGCAGACGAGGTTGCCGACGTTTTCGATAAACAGGATGTCCAGGCCGTCGAGGTCGAGGCTGGCCAGGGCGGCGCGCACCTGGGAGGCGGTCAGGTGGCAGCCGCCTTCGGTGTTGATCTGCACGGCCTGGGCGCCGGTGGCGGCCACGCGGCGGGCGTCGTTGTCGGTTTGCAGGTCGCCTTCGATGACGGCCATGCGCAGCTCGCCGCGCAGATCGGTCAGCGTGCGCTCGAGGATGGTGGTCTTGCCCGCGCCGGGCGAGCTCATGAGATTGAGGACCAGGATGCCTTTCTGGGCGAAAAAGTCTTTAAGCTCGGACGCTTCGTTGGCGTTGGCTTCGAGGATGTTGCGCACCACGGGAATCTGCATGGCCGGTCTCCGCTATTCGAGTTCGAGGTATTCGATGTACAGTTCGCGCCCGGAAACCACCGTGTGCCCCAATTCCTGGCCGCAGCCCGGGCAGGGGGCGAAGGCGGCGGTGGGCGGATCGGGGGTGAATTCCCGGCTGCAGTCGCGGCAGCGCAGCAGCACGGGCGTTTCTTCCATGACCAGGGCCGCGCCGGCCAGCCGCGAGTCGGCGGTCAGGACTTCGAAGGCCATGGACAGGGCTTCGGGCACCACCGAGGACAGGCGTCCGTGGCGGACCTTGACGGTAATGAGCTTTTCCTTGCCGTGCTTGACCATCTCGTCTTCGATGAGGGCCAGCAGGCTTTGGGCTATGGAGAGTTCGTGCATGGCCGGTCCCTGGTACGGCAAAAGGCCGGCCGCGTAAAGGAATCCCGGGCGGTTGGGCGGCTAATCGACGAAGAAGGGGGCCAGGGCGGCGGCCAGGAACATGGCCGGCAGCAGGTTGAAGACCTTGATCTTCAAAAGCCCCAGCATGTTGATGCCGATGCCGACGATGAGCAGGCCCCCCACGGCCGAGAGCTGGGTGAGGCGGGCCGGGGTGAAAAAGTCCTGGGCCGCTCCGGCAGTGACGGTCATGGCGGATTCGTAGGCGGCCACGGGCAAAAACGACAGGGCCACGCCGGCTCCGTAAGTGGTGGCCAGGATCATGGCGATGCAGCCGTCGAGGATGGATTTGGTAAAAAGCAGGGTATGGTCGCCGCGCAGGGCTTCGTCAAAGGAGCCGAGCACGGCCATGGTGCCGGAGCAGAAGATGACCGAGGCGGTGACCAGGCCGTCGGTAAAAAGGGCGTTGTCCGAGCGCAGCAGGCTTTTGACTTTGTCGCCGGCCCGGGCGAACTGGCGTTCGATGTCGATGGCTTCGCCGACCACCGCGCCGACGAGCATGGAGACGACCAGCAAGATGGGCGAGGTCATGGTCATGGCCATTTTAACGCCTATGGCGAAGACGGAAAGCCCCAGGGCGTGGAACATGATGGTGCGGATACGGTCGGGGAAGCGGCCGTGCAGCGTGAGGCCGAGCAGCGCGCCGACGATGATGGCCGCGCCGTTGACAAGGGGACCGATGGGGATCATGGCGGCTCCTTTTCCCGTGGCCGGGGGAAAGGGGCTATCAGGTCGGGCGGCGGGGCACAAGGGCGAAGACGCCCGACGGAACACGGAATGCAGGCCGGAGCGGATGCCTCAAGGCGGCGTTGTTTCAGGGATGGGGCTTGGCAGGAATGGTTTCGTCCATGGACAAGAAGGTCAAGACTATTTGGGCAAAGGCGGCGGGCGCTTCAAACTGCAGGTGGTGGGTGCCGTTCTTGAACTGGACCAGCCATGCGCCAGGGATCAGGCCGGCCAGGGTTTTGGAGCTTTGCGTGCCGACAACCTGGTCATCCGTTCCGACCAGCAACATGACCGGGTTTTGAATCTGCGACATCTTTTCCAAGGGCGTTTTCCAGTGCATGGCCGCCTGGAGTTGTTTCTTGATCGTGGGATTGTCGGGCATATCCGCATGCTCGAAAAAAGCGGCCACGGCTTTCCCGTCGGTTGACGTGGCGTGGATCACAGCCTTGTTGATGCGTTGCGGCCAGTCGAGCAGCAAGGTCTGGGTGGTGACGCTGGATTGGGAATAGCCAAGCACATCAACTTTTGGAACGCCGAGGGCATCCAACAGGCCGATGGCGTCCTTGGCGAACAGTTCGTAGGAGAATGGCTGCTCGTTGTCGGTCGTGTAGCCCATTCCTCGGTTATCCATGATGATCAGCTGATGCTTCTGGCTTGCCGCTTCGATGAACTCCGGCGTCCACCGTTCCATGGTGCAGCCAAGTCCGGTCAGCAACAGCAAGGGATCGCCGGAACCGATCAACTTGTACCCGATCCTGATGCCGTTGGCGTCGACCTGGTAAATGTCATGCCCCTGGGCATCCACGGCGACCTTTTCCCCCTTGGGCGCGACGTCTCCGGCCCAGGAGGCCGAGGCGACGATTCCCAGGGCCAGGAGCAGCAGGCACGACACACGAAAGGCGACGACGAATCGAGAGCGGCGCATCATGTTGATTCTCCCATGGCTTACAAGGGCATGAACATCTACGGATGCAGGTTGGCATACGCCTCACGCCCGCTGCTGCGGATGGGTGTCGCATAGAACCTTCGGCCGATCAAACAAAAAGGCCCTCAAGGGGTTCCCCTGAAGGCCTGACTGTCGATGGTACCGGGAGCGAGACTCGAACTCGCAAGACCTTGCGGCCGGTGGATTTTGAGTCCACTGCGTCTACCAATTCCGCCATCCCGGCATGAACGGATATTTCTACGCGGACTCGGCGTCGGCGTCAAGAGGCTTGGACCGGTAATCGGCTTCGTCGACCGGTTCCAGCCAGACGGCCGTGGCCCCGTCGAGTTCCTCCTGGATCGCGACATGGCTCATGGCCGTGGTCGGCGTCGCGCCGTGCCAGTGCCGTTCGCCCGGGGCGATGCGCACCACGTCGCCCGGACGGATGACGGCGGGCGGGCCGTCCTGTCCCTGGACCAGGCCGCAGCCGGCCGTGACGAAAAGGATTTGGCCCAGGGGATGGGCGTGCCAGCGGGTGCGCGCCCCGGGCTCGAAGGTGACAAGGCTGCTCGTGGCCCGGGACGGAGGGACGGCCTTGGGCTCAATAGGGTCGATGCGCACGGCCCCGGTGTAGCGGTCGACGCCGCCGACAATGGAAGCCTGGCTTCCGGCTCGTTGGTGTTTCATGGAACCGCCTTGGTGTTGTTGTTTTTGGGGCTCGGCATGGTTCCTGTCTTTCATGCCCACGCGCCTGGGGCAAGAGGGCATCCCTCCATGCGCCCGACGGCGTCGGAAGGCTTCCGCCAAGCCAGCCTTCGACCGGTCGGCGGCAGCGGGCCTCAAAACGTCCGCTGCCGCCCGCGCCTATTCGCCCTCGGGGTAGAGGGCCTCCATTTCGGCCCGGTAGGCGGCGAAACGCCCTTCCCGGATGGCCTGCCTGGCCCGCTCCATCATGATGGAGAAAAAGGTCAGGTTGTGGAGGGTGTTGAGCCGATAGGACAACAGCTCCTTGGCGATGTAGAGATGGCGCAAATAGGCCCGGGAAAAGGTGCGGCAGGCGTAGCAGGGGCAGGTGGGGTCCAGGGGCGAGTCGTCCTCGCGGTATTCGGCCCGCTTGATGTTGACCTTGCCCTGGAAGGTGAAAAGCGTGCCGTTTCGGGCGTTGCGGGTCGGCAGCACGCAGTCGAACATGTCGATGCCGGCGGCCATGCCGGCCAGCAGATCGCGCGGCGCGCCCACGCCCATGAGGTAACGCGGCCGGTCGGCCGGGAGCAGGGGGGCGGCGTCGCCCAGAATGTCGTACATCTCGGCCCGGCTCTCGCCCACGGACAGCCCGCCCAGGGCGTAGCCGTCGAAGCCGACCTCGATGATCTGCTCGGCGCTTTGGGCGCGCAAGTCCTTGAAAAAGCCGCCCTGGACGATGCCGAACATGAGCTGGCCCCAGTCGCCGGCCGGGTGGGCCTGGCGGCAGCGTCTGGCCCAGCGGGTGGTCAGGCCCAAGGATTTCTCGGTGTAGGCCCGGTCCGCGCCGTAGGGCACGCACTCGTCCAGGACCATCATGATGTCCGAGCCGAGGTTGCGCTGGATGGAGACGACTTTTTCCGGCGAAAAAAGATGCTTGGAGCCGTCGATATGGGAGGCGAAGGTGACGCCTTCCTCGGTGATGCGGCGCAGGCCCGACAGGCTGAAGACTTGAAATCCGCCGGAATCGGTGAGAATGGGGCCGTCCCAGCCCATGAAGCGGTGCAGGCCGCCGAGCTTGGCCACCAGTTCGTCGCCGGGGCGCAGGTAGAGGTGATAGGTGTTGCCCAGGATGATCCGGGCTTTTATATCGTGCAGATCGGTGGGGCACAGGCTTTTGACCGTGCCCTGGGTGCCCACGGGCATGAAAACGGGGGTTTCGATCTCGCCGTGGGCCGTGGTCAGCCGGCCGGTGCGGGCGCTGCCGTCGCCGGGGCCGAGGGTGAATGTTCCTGGTGCGTTCATGGGCCATGCTATAGGGAAAAACCAGGCCTGATTCAAGGTCAAAAATTCAAGTTTTACTTTAACTTTTAAAGGAGAGGCCATGTCCGCGAACGAAAGCCTTGAAATGTTGGGCCGGCGGCTGGCCGTGGCCCGGGGCGAGGCCCCGGCCGATCTGGTCATCAAGAACGCCCGGCTGGTCAACGTGCTGTCCGGCGAGATCCACGAGGCCGACGTGGCCGTGGCCGAAGGCGTGTTCGTCGGTTTTGCCGGCGGCGAAGCCAGGCAGGTCATCGACGCCGACGGCGCGTACCTGTGCCCGGGATTCATCGACGGCCACATCCACATCGAATCAACCTTGCTGTCGCCGCCGGTCTTTGCCCGGGCCGTGGCTCCACACGGCACCTGCGCCGTCATTTCCGACCCCCACGAGATCGCCAACGTGCTGGGGCTGCCCGGCATCGAATACATGTTGGCCTGCAGTCAGGACCTGCCCGTGACCTGCTATTTCATGGCCCCGTCCTGCGTGCCGGCAACGAGCATGGCCACCTCCGGGGCGCGCCTGGGGGCCATGGACGTGGCCGCCTTGCTGGCCCGCCACCCGGAGCGCATCCTGGGGCTGGCCGAGGTCATGAATTTCCCGGGCGTGGTGGCCGGCGATGAAAGCATGTTGCGCAAGCTCCTGGCCGCCCAGGGGCGCGTCATCGACGGCCACGCCCCGGGCCTGACCGGCCGGGCGCTCGACGCCTACGCCACAGCCGGGCCGCAGTCCGACCACGAATGCACGGAATTCGAGGAGGCCCGGGAAAAGCTGCGCCGAGGGTTGACCATCATGATCCGCCAGGGCAGCACCGAGAAAAACCTCGATACCCTGATCGATCTCGTCACCGCCGATAATTGGACCCAGTTTTGCCTGGTCAGCGACGACCGCGATCCGACGGATCTCAGCCGGGAAGGGCACATGAATGCGCTGGTGCGCCAGGCCGTGGCCCGGGGCGTGCCGCCTGTGCGGGCCGTGGCCATGGCCAGCCTCAACACCGCCCGGTATTTCGGCCTGCGCCGCCGGGGCGCGGTGGCGCCGGGCTACCGGGCTGACGCCGTGCTGGTGGAGGATTTGACGTCCTTTGCCATCCGCGAGGTGGTGCTGGACGGCAAGCGCCTGGCCGACTGGGAATTCGCTGACCGGTCGTGCCTGACTCCGCCCCGGGCCATGCGCGTGGGCGGTGAGGTGTCCGAGGCCCGGCTGGCCGTGCCGGCGACTGCCCAGCGCATGCGGGTCATTGGCGTCATCCCGGGCCAGATCGTCACCGAAAACCTGGAAATGGCCCCAACGGTGCGCGACGGCCTGGCCGTGGCCGATGCCGGGCGCGATCTGGCCAAGCTCGCCGTCATCGAACGCCACAAAGCCACCGGCAATCTGGCGCTCGGGTTCGTCAAGGGCCTGGGTCTCAAGAACGGGGCCATCGCCGGCACGGTGGCCCATGACGCCCACAATCTCATCGTGGCCGGAACCAACGACGCGGACATGGTGCTGGCCGCGCGCACGCTTATGGTTTCCGGCGGCGGTTTTGCTGTAGCCAGCGGCGGCCAGGTGCTGGCCCAACTGCGGCTGCCCGTGGCCGGACTCATGAGCGACGCGCCACTGGAAGTCATCCTGGACGGGCTGGCCAAGCTCGACGCCGCCTTCCGGCAGGTGGCGGACCTTCCGGCCGAGGTCGAGGCCCATCCGTTCATGACCATGTCCTTTCTGTCGTTGGAGGTGATCCCGAGCCTCAAACTGACGGACAAGGGTTTGGTGGATGTGACGGCGTTTACGCCTGTGCCGCTGTTTGTGGCCTGAGGCTTGTGCCGGTCCGGTCGGGCGAGGCCTGGCCGGACCGGCCTTATTATCGGAAACTGCGATGCTCCGAAGAGTCCCTGATGGGCGATGCGGGGGACCCGGTTTCGCAGGCTCCAGGGACGCGCTTGCGGTCTGGCCGAATAACCTGAGTGTGGCAAGATAGGCTTGGGCAGCAGCGAATAATAAGCGATGAAGCGCGCATCCTGATGACGTTTCGATTTCATATCGTAATACAAGCGGCTCTCGGATTTAGCCACGCGCCTGGCAAGAGTGTCCCGAGGCCGCGGATTGTCGAGGAAAGCCCGGCACGCGCAGCCTTTCGTTTCGGCTCGGGCGGCTTTCGCCTAGCGGCGGCCAGGTTTCGTCGGTCGGTGGCGAGCATCTCGATATCGAGCTGATCGAGTAGTCTTTTAGCGCCAGTTGTCGGAGTTCGGGAGGCACGGACAGGGATGCTCGCTGTTTCCGGCCTGTCCGTATTTTTGTCCCATAATGTAAATTATGTTAACTTTGCTAAGGCCGATGAGGAAAAGAGGGCTCACCTGCTTGTCTGGACTCCTTGCGGTCCGTCTTTCTCGGCTTCAGGGACGAATCAGCAACCGGATGCTGGCGATGTCCGTTTCTTCGGGCAAAAGCCGGTCCGCACGCCTCTCGTCGCCACCGATTTACCCGCGCCAGCCCAGTCCTATCGTCCAGTCCGCGTCAGGTGGCTTGGCTCTCTGGCTCAGGCTCATGCTTGGCCGCCAACCCGTGTGTCCGCGCCGCGGTGAACGCGCCAAAGGCCGATGTGCCACGGCATGGCCAAAACGCTTCAATCAAGCGCACGCCGAAAGACAAAATCCAAGCGACAAACGCCCAAGGCTGCGTGCTTGAGGCCTGTCCGTCCGTACCGGTGGTGCGTCCATGGCCTTGGAAACCAACGGAACAAGACGCGGGTTGCCCTCATGCCGGTGCCCCGTCTGTTCAAAGGTACTATCCGACACGGCAGTAACGCGACTTCGCCGGGCTGGAGGCCATTTAGCATCCATTCCCGAGGCGGCGCGCGCCGTTCTAAGGCTCGACCAGCCGCAGACGGTGGATGAAAAGCGCCATGGGACGGAGGTCCGTCTCGGCGAACGTGATCGTGCCGTGGTTCCAGTGGCCGTAGGCAATGAGCACGTCATTGGCCCCGGCCCGCCCGGCGATGGGCACACGCAGGCGGCGTGTCTCGCCGACGCCCAGGCCCGAGAGGTTTTCCAGAATCTGACCGTTGGCGGCCACCACCACGGTCTGGCCGTCCAAGGTGTTGTCGAAGTCGAATTCCAGGATAAGTGTCCGGGGTTTGTCCAGTTCGAACGTCATGGCGCTCGTCGGGCCAAGGCCCCAGCGAAAGACGTTGTCCACGCCGTGTTCGATCTTGCCGAGGTTTTGCTCTCGAAGCTGCATGGCCCGGGGCGTGGAATCGAAACGGCCGGCCGGCACGATCTCCAGATCAAAGCCCCGAAAGGCCGCTGTTTCCAGGTTGCCGCCGGGATACCGGGCCGTTTTGTCGGCGCAGACCGTCTCGAGGCTAAAGCGCATGGTCTTGTACGGGGCGTCGCGCACGATGGAGACCGTGGCCGCCTCGGCCGGATCCGGGCCAAATGAGGTAAAAAGCGGCACGGGCGGTTCGTCGTCAAAGCGCACGGCAAAGGCCATGCGGCTCCCCTGCCCCTGGTTCTTGTACTCCAGGATGCACTGGAGCTGTTGCGGCCCGGCCGGGCCCGCGTTGTCCAGGCGGTATTCCAGGCGCGAGGGCACGTTGTTGCGGGTGGCGATGGCCTCGCCGCCCCAATAGGGGCTGATGGTCATGCCCGAAAAAGCGGCAACCTGACGATAGAAGGCCGGCAGTTCCATGCGTCGGCGCAGATGATAGGGAACGGCCTCGATGCGCGGGGCCGGCTCGCGCTTGATGGGCAACCGGTAGAGGGTGGCGTTCAGGACCGGCTGGGATGCGACGATGGGACCCACGGCGGCGGCGAATTCCTCTTCGGTGCGGCCAAGATGGCCCCAGGTGCGAAACGGCGTGAAAAAGGCCAGCTCGAAGTCACCGCCAGCCTCGGCTAGCGTCTGTTCGCGAAAAGGGTTCACGGCCGTGAACTGGTCGAGATACCAGGATACGGCGTTGACCGTGCCCGGGTCCGAGGCGGCCACGACCTCGCCCGGGCGCAGGATGCCGGCAAGTTCCCGAGCCATGGGCTTGTAGTCCGTGACAAAGACGTTGTGGTGGTAGCTCGTGGCCTCGTAATAGTCGCCGTAATGCTGGTAATAAAAAAGGCCTCCGGCTGGGATGGCGGCCAAGGCGGCGGCCAGGGGGACGGCGAAACCCTCGCGCGGCAGCAGGCGAGCCACGTGGCCGATGAGAATTGCCGCCGGGATGGTCATGTAGAGGAAATGGCGCGGCGAGAAATAGGCCGTTTTGCGCATGAGGAAAAGGACAAACGCCGGAATGAAGCAAACAAGCAGGCAGACGGCCAGTTCCCGGGGCGTTTTGCGGGCCATGGCCCAGCCGCCGGCGATGAGCAACGCCCCAAAGCCCAGCCGCAGGCTGGGATCGTCATGGCTCCACAGCACATGGGCCGAGTACGCAGCAATAAGCCGGCCTATCTCGCCAAAACCGGCCTTGAAGCCGAAGATGGAAAGCGTGGTCTGGCTCGGCAGAAAAAGAAAAAAGAGCACCGGCAGAGCCACGGCCAGGGTGCCGGTGGCAAAGACCGCGATCTGGCGGAAACTGAGGCCTCCCCTGCCCCGGGGCCGCCACAACAGGACCAGGATGACCCCCTCGGCCAGGGCGAGGTGGAACGTGAAATAGTGGAGCAAGAAAAGCGGCACATTGTAGGCCAGGACGGCATGGAGGTCGCGGCTCTTGCCCTCGCGCACGAAGCGCAGCAGATGGCAAAAGGACAGCAGGAAAAGCAACACGAAGATGGCGTAGGGCCGCACCTGGCGCACGTGCCACACCTGCATGGAGCTGCCGGCCAGGAAGGCGGCGGCCACAAGCCCGACCCCGCGTCCGTAGAGGCGTCCCAGGCCCCGCCAGGCGGCATAGACCAGGGCAATGCCGCAAGCCGCCGAGGGCAGGCGCAGGCTGGCGTCGGAAAGCCCTACCGTCTCTACGAGTTTGACGCAAAAGTGGTACAGCGGCGGATGCATCTCGCAGTGGCGCGAGAAGTCGAGGATGTAGGCCAAAGGAAATCGGGCCGTCAAAGGCACGATGATTTCGTCCCACCACATGGACGGGGTTTCCAGGTGATACAGGCGCAGAAAGGCGGCCACGGCCACGAGGCCAGCCACGGCCATGCGCCAGGGCCAGGACGAAGCCGTGTCGAGGGGGCGGGAAGCGTTTGGCTGCATGGGACAATTGTTTTTGGGGTTTCACCAAATAGGCCGCCGTCCGGACCGGACGACTTCCGGCCAACGGACGGCGACAAGAAATACGAACCCGCCTGGGGCGGGAAACCGGCGATCCCTCAGGGGCCGGCCATGGTCGTGTCCTCGAAATGCCCGTGTTTCATGGTCCTCAAGGACCAAACGGGAGAACGCCCTTCCCTTCAAAAAGCGAAGGCGTTTTAAGGGGACGTCGGCTAGCGGCGGGCGTCTTCCCGGGCCTGCTCGGCCGTCTTGCCCTGTTCCATGGCCTGGGTGCGGCTGGCTTCAATGCGCTTGACGAACTTGTCGCGGCATTCGTAGCTGCAAAACGCATAGACCTTGTCGCCGTCCCGGGCGCGGATGTCGGCGTCGGCCGGCACATAGGTGCCGCAGACCGGGTCCTTGACCATGTCGCCGGTGGCGGCCATGCGCTTTTTGGTTTCGGCTTCCTGTTCCTTTTTCCGGCCCCGGTCGCCAATGAACAGCTTATACAAAATAAACGCGGCCGCGAGTAAAATGAGCCAACGGTACATAACGCTCCTTGTCGGCCCCGATTATCGGGCCGATGCCTCGATTGCCCCTACAATATTCCCGCCCTGGTTGGAAGGCATTTCCGCCAGCGCCTGAGCCACGCTTCCCCCCTGCCCGTCCGGGATGGCCAGCTCCGGGGCAAGGTCGGCCAGCGGGACCAGGACGAAAGGCCGCTGCCGCAGGCGCGGGTGGGGAATGGTCAGATCAGGTTCTTCAAGGCGGACGTCGCCATACAGCAGCAAGTCGCAGTCCATGGTCCGGGGGCCATTGGGCCGGGCCGGATCGCGCACCCGGCCAAGCAGGGTTTCATTGGCCAAAAGCGCCTGCAACAGCCGTCTGGGCGACCAGGATTCACCCAGGGTCAGGGCCACGACCTGATTGAAAAACGTCGCCTGGTCGGCCTCGCCCCAGGGTTCGGTCTCGTAGACGGGGCTGGCGGCGGCCAAAAAGGCGTCCGGGAGCGCGCCGAGGCGCTCCCGGGCCAGACGAAGATTGGCCAGCCTGTCGCCCTGGTTGGAGCCCAGGCCGACATAGGCGGTTACAGCTTGGCGATGCGTGACAACGCCTCCTCCATGCGGGCGACGGGAACGGTCATGGCGATGCGGAAGTAGCCCTCGCCCGGCGCGCCGAAGCCGTTGCCCGGGGTGAGCACCACGCCGGTCTCCTGGAGCACCTTGGTGACGAAGGCGGCCGAAGTGTGGCCGGCCGGAGTCTTGCACCAGAGGTAGAAGGAGGCCTTGGGCGTGCGGCAGGCGATGCCCATCTTGGCCAGGGCGGCCACGGCCTTGTCCCGGCGGTCCTTGTAGATGCCCCGGAACTGCTCGGCAAAGGGTTCGCCCTGCTTAAGCGCCACGATGCCGGCTTCCTGCACGGCCTGGAAGATGCCGGAGTCCACGTTTTCCTTGATCTTGCCCAGACCCTTGACGAGCTGGGCGTTGCCCACGGCCATGCCGATGCGCCAGCCGGTCATGTTGTAGGTCTTGGACAGGGAGTGGAACTCGATGGCCACGTCCTTGGCCCCGTCGATCTCCAGGATCGACATGGGCTTTTCGGCCGGGTCATAGTACATCTCGGTGTAGGCCGCGTCGGAGACGACGATGGTGTTCGTCGCCTTGGCCTTGGCCACGAGCTTCTCGTAGAAGGCGCGCGGGGCCACGGCCGAGGTGGGATTGTTGGGGTAGTTGACGAAGATGATCTTGGCCCGGGCCCATTCGGCGTCGGTGACGCTGTCGAGGTCGGGCAGGTAGTCGTTTTCGTCGGTGAGCGGCAGGATTTTCACTTCGCCGCCGCAAAAGCCCGTGGCCACCGGATAGACCGGGTAGTTGGGCGAGCAGACGATGACCAGATCGCCGGGATTGACGAAGGCGAAGGGGAAATGGGCGATGCCTTCCTTGGAACCGATGAGGCTCACCACTTCCGTGGCCGGATCGAGGGAGACGCCAAAACGTTCCTTGTACCAGTCGGCCACGGCGGCGCGGAAGGTCAGCAGGCCGACATAGTCGGGGTACTGGTGGTTTTCCGGCTTGCGGGCGGCGGCGCACAGGGCATCGATGATGCAGTCCGGGGTGGGCAGGTCCGGGTCGCCGATGCCAAGGGAAATGATGTCTACGCCGCGAGCCCGGACTTCGGCCTTGACGCGGTCGATTTCAGCGAAAAGATAGGGAGGAAGGGCGGCCACGCGGTCGGCCATGGGAAACTGGATCATGGGGGCTCCTTATGGGCGTGTGTCCCCGCCTAGGGCGGCAGGCCGGTCACAGTAAAAACGGCCCCCATCCGTGTCAAGCCGCCGCATAGGCCCCGGGACGTTTACGGATGGCCCAAATCATGCCAGAAAAGGCCCTCGCGCCATGAGCACCAACGACACCTCCCCGGCCTCTCCCCGTCCGGCCCATCCCTGGGTCGATCGTTATATCGAGCACCTGATCGTGGCCAGGGGCCTGTCCGAGCATTCCATCGTCGCCTATTCCACCGACATCACAGGTTTTTTAATATTCTTAAACGACCATGGCGCGGCCCTGGAAGCCACCACCGACGAGACCGTGCTGCTCTATCTCATGCACCTGCGCTCACGCGGGTTGGCCAGCCGGTCCCTGGCCCGCCACCTCTCGGCCCTGCGCGGTTTCTTCGCCTTCGCTGCCGACGAATCCTGGCTGTCGGCCTCGCCCGCCGCGCTCATTGAAAACCCCAAGTTGCCACGCTTGCTCCCGGACGTGCTCTCCCGCGAGGAGGTCACCCGTCTGCTTGACGCTCCGGACACGGCCACGCCCCTGGGCTACCGCGACCGCACCATGCTGGAGCTGCTCTACGCCGCCGGCCTTCGCGTCTCCGAACTCGTGGGCCTGACCCTGGCCGATTTCGACGCCCAGGCCGGCCTGCTGCGGGTCTTCGGCAAGGGCTCCAAGGAGCGCGTCACCCCCATTCATTCCCTGGCCATGGAGTTTCTCTCCACCTATCTCACCAGCGTGCGCGGTGCCTTTGGCCCCAAGGATCAGCATGTGTTTCTCAACCGCTCGGGCAAGGGGCTGACCCGGCAGGCCGTGTGGAAGGGCATCAAGCGCTATGCCCTGGCCGCCCAGGTCTCCACCCGCATCTCGCCCCACAGCCTGCGCCATTCCTTCGCCACCCATCTGCTGGACGGCGGGGCCGACCTGCGCACCGTGCAGATGCTGCTGGGCCACGCCGACATCAGCGCCACCGAAATCTACACCCATGTCCAGGCCGGCCGCTTGCTGGCCATCCACCGCGCCCACCATCCCCGGTCCCGTGATCGGGACAAAAGTTAAAGTGACGCTTTATATATGAGTTCCCCCCAGAAGCCCGATCTGCTCCCCGCCCCCGTCATCGTCACCGGCCACGCCAACGCCGATTTCGACTGCCTGGCCGCCATCATCGCCGCCGGCAAGCTCTATCCCGGCGCGACCCTGATCTTCCCGGGCAGCCAGGAAAAAAACCTGCGGCACTTTTTCATCCAAAGCGCCACCTACATGTTCAATTTCAAGAACTTCAAGGAGATCGACCCGGCAAGCGTGCGCCAGCTCGTCCTGGTCGATACCCGTCAGCGCTCCCGCGTGCCGCATATCGAGGCGGTCTTCGACAATCCTGACCTCGTCATCCACTGCTACGACCATCATCCCGACACCGACGAGGACGTGCCCGCCGCCCTGTCCGTGGTGAAAAACTGGGGCTCCACCACCGGCATCCTCATGGACGCCATCATGGAAAAGGGCCTGCCCCTGACCCCGGACGAGGCCACCATCCTGGGCCTGGGCATCTACGAGGACACCGGCTCCTTCACCTTCGCCTCCACCACCGAGCATGATCTGGCCGCCGCCGCCTGGCTGCGGGCGCGCGGCATGGACGTGGGCGTCATCGCCGACCTCATGACCCGGGAGCTGTCCTCGGAACAGATCACCATCATGAGCCAGCTCATCGAGACGGCGCAAACCCACGACATCAACGGCATCGAGGTGGTCATCGCCGAGGCCACCTCCGACCAGTACATCGGCGACTTCGCCCTGCTCGTTCACAAGTTCCTGGATATGGAAAACCTGCGGGTGCTGTTCGCCATCGGCCTCATGAACGACCGGGTGCATCTGGTGGCCCGCTCGCGCACCCCGGACGTGGACGTGGGCAAGATCTGTTCGGCTCTGGGCGGCGGCGGCCACCCCTACGCCGCCTCGGCCTCCATCAAGAACATGACGCTGACGCAAGTGCGCGAGGAGCTTTTCGGCCTGCTCTACGCCCAGATCAATCCGCAGATCCACGCCCGCCAGCTCATGAGCAAGCCGGCCGTGTCCATCGAGGACAGCGCCACCATGCGCCGGGCCGAGGAGATCATGACCCGCTACGGCTTAAAAGCCCTGCCCGTGGTGGCCAAGGGCGGCCGGCGCTGCGTGGGGGTCATCGAACACGACATCATGGACAAGGCCATCAACCACGGCCTGGGCGAGGTGCCGGTGGCCGAATACATGATGCGCGATCCGGCCGTCATCACCCCGGACACCGACCTGTACGCCGTCATGGAAGTGATTCTCGGCCGACGCCAGCGCCTGGCCCCGGTGGCCGAGGACGGCAAGCTCGTCGGCGTCGTCACCCGCACCGATCTGGTCAACACCCTGGTCAAGGAGCCGTCCCGCATCCCGGAATCGCTTTTGCCCGAGCGCAAAAAAGACCGCAACGTGGCTGGGCTGCTGCGCGAGCGCCTGCCCAAAAAGCTCCAGGCCCTGCTCAAGCAGGCCGGCGAACTCGGCCAGCAGACCGGCCACGCCGTCTACGTCGTCGGCGGCTTTGTCCGCGACCTGCTCCTCAAGCACCCCAATTTCGACGTGGACCTCGTGGTCGAGGGCGACGGCGTGGCCTATGCCGCCGAACTGGCCCGGATCTACGGCGGCCGCTACAAATCCCATCCCAAATTCAAGACCGCCGTGGTCATTTTGCCCGACGGCCAGCGCGTGGACGTGGCCACCGCCCGCCTGGAATACTACGAATACCCGGCCGCCCTGCCCACGGTGGAACTGTCTTCCATCAAAATGGACCTCTACCGCCGGGATTTCACGGTCAACGCCCTGGCCCTGCACCTCTCGCCCGAGCGCTTCGGCGATCTGGTCGACTTCTTCGGGGCCCAGCGCGACATCAAGGACCGGGTGCTGCGGGTGCTCCATTCCCTAAGCTTCGTCGAGGACCCCACCCGCATCGTGCGGGCCATCCGTTTCAGCGAGCGCTTTGGCTTCCGCATCGGCGGCCAGACCGACCGGCTGATCAAGAACGCCGTGCGCCACAGCTTTTTCCACAAGCTCTCCGGCTCCCGGGTCATGCACGAACTGCGGCTCATCTTCGAGGAGAAAACGCCGCTTTCCTGCCTGCGCCGGATGCAGGACTACAAGCTCCTGGCCGCCATCCATCCGCTGCTGGCGCTGACCCCTTCCAAGGAAGCCGTGCTCCTGGAGGTGGAAAACGTCATCAACTGGTACCGCCTGCTCTACATCGAGCCCCAACCCCAGGTCTGGATGCTCTACTTCCTCGGGCTTTGCACGGGCCTTGACCCGGAGCAGTTCGCCATCATCGCCCGCCGCCTCAACTTCTCCAAGCGCCAGGCGTCCGAGATGGCCGCCCTGCGCCAGCAGATCCGCGACACCGCCCAGGGCATGTTCAACTGGGAATACCACAAGGGCCCGCCCTCGGAGCTGTATTTCCTCCTCGAACCCATGCCCCTTGAAGGCGCGCTCTACCTCATGGCCCGTAATCCCCGCGAGCCGCTGCAGAAGTACGTGTCCCTGCACCTGACCACGCTGCGCCACAAGCGGGTGGAGGTCACGGGCAACGATCTCAAGGCCCTGGGTGTCGAAGCCGGGCCGCGCTACGCCGACATCCTGCGCCGGGTGGTCGGCGCGGCCATCGACGGCTTGGCCGTGTGCCGGGCCGAACAACTAGAACTGGCCCGCCGCCTGGCCAAGGGCGAACCCGTGGCCGACCTTCTCGCTCGCCAACCCGGCGGTGACCGCTGTCAGTTGCCCATGGAGAGTGAGGAGAGTGAAGAAAAGAGGCCTCCGGCGGGGGGGGGGGGGGGGGGGCCGCGGGGCCCGCCCGCGGGGGGGGGGGGCGGG
>JAEZMB010000010.1 GCA_023435825.1 Pseudomonadota bacterium
GGAAACCCCTTTTTCCAAAAAGGGGTTTCCTCCCCCGATTCCTCTTTGTTATCCCAATAAGGACAACTATATGCGTATATTCGTGCCGGCGATGGGGCGGGTGAACACGAAGAACCGGGACGGCAGCGAGGTCAGGTTCGCCGAGATCGCCAAGCGTTGGCTGGCGGGGGGCGTGAAGCTGGAGATGTTGTTGCCGCGTCGGGAGATCGGCGTGCTGGAGTCCCAGGGCGTGCACGCCTCCTGGCGCGTGCATTGGGAGCCGTTCACCAGCGAATCCGATCGGTTGTGGAACGTGCTGGCCGTGTATTTGTGGCGTATTTTGACCTGCCCGTTTGTCCGCTATCCCCAGGGCGTGGACGCGGTCTACGCGCCGTCGGACTTCTTGTTCGACCTGCTGCCGGCGCTCTTGTGCCGTTGGCGCAATCCGGCGGCCAGGCTCGTCGTGTGCGTGTTTCTCATCGCCCCGAATCCCTTCAAGGGCTACGAGAACGTCTTTGGCGGCAAGTGGAAGCTGCCGTCGGTGCGCGGGGTGCTCTATTACTGCGCCCAGTGGGCAAGCGTGTGGCTGGCCCGCAAGGCCGGCGCGACCATGCTTGTGCTCAATTCCCTGGACAAGGATTCGCTGATCGCCATGGGCGCGGACCCGGCCACGGTCCATGTGGTGACCATGGGCGTGGACGGCGGCTTTTTCGACGGCGTGGACGTGGCGGCCGACACGCCGCGTTATGACGGCATCTTCTTGGGCCGGCTGCATCCCCAAAAGGGGCTTTTCGATCTGGTGCGCATCTGGAAGCGGGTGTGCGAGAAGCGTCCCGGCAGCCGCCTTGGGGTCATCGGCGGCGGCAGCGATTGGTGGTTTGGCAAGCTCAAACAGGAAATCGGTGCGGCCGGGCTGACCGGTCAAGTCGATTTGCTCGGGTTTCGCCAGGGCGAGGACAAGGTGCGGCTGCTCAAGGCCGCCGGCGTGTTTTTGATGCCCAGCCACTACGAGAGCTTCGGCCAGGTGGCCGTGGAGGCCATGGCCAGCGGCTTGCCGGTTGTCGCCTACGATCTGCCCATTTATCGAGAGATCTTCCCCACCGGCATGATCAAGACCGCCCTTGAGGACGAGGCGTCCTTTGCCGCCGAAGTGCTGTCCCTGCTGGACGACCCGGCCCGCCGCGAGGCCGCCGTGGCCCAGGCCCGCGCCCGCGCCGCCGTCTTCGACTGGGCGGCCATCGCCGAGCGCGAAATGGGGTTTGTGACGCAGCGGTAGGGCGATTGGCGACCGGTCACGACTCGCGTCTCACAAGTGCGCGATTTTTTAAGAAAATTAGTGCGTTAAATTCTTTGTCTGGGAAAAGCCCTAAGCGCTTTTCGCGGATGCGACACTAACGGGCGTCGTCGATGAGCCGGTAGCGGGTGCCCGTTTTACGGATCAGCCCGAGGCGTTCCAGATTCTTGATGTCGCGCCGGATCGTTTTGTCGCTGACCTGCCGATAGAGCAGCTTGAAGGGGTTGGTCTGCCTGAGGTCGTGGCTGTCGAACGCTGTGTCGCCTGCGGCCAGCAGCAGTTCGACGAGTTGATGCTGGCGCGGGGAAAGCTCTCGGACCTGATTTTTGAGATACGCGACGTAGTCCCGAAACAGCAGCGGTTTGACGCCCTCGATGATTCGTTCCCTGAACTCTTCCAGGGAAGCGTTCAGGGATTTGAAAAAAAACTCCAGAAACGGCTGCACGCTGTCGTCAGCGTTGTTTTCCGATTTCGAAAACGCGATGTAGTAGGCGTGCATCTCCCGATAGTAGGCGTTCCACAGCGTGCTCGGGATAAGCCGATAGCCGGCCGCCGCCAGGATCATGGCCTCGATCATGCGGGCCGTACGCCCGTTGCCGTCCCGAAAGGGATGGATTTTCGCCAGATGATAATGCGCCAGGGCCGCCCGGATGACCGGGTCGGTCCGCAACAGCGCCTCGCCGTTTATCCAATCCACGAACGCCGCCATGAGCGTCTTGATGTCTTCCAGGATTTTCGGGGGCACATAGGTGCCGCCATGCTCCGGGTTGCCGACTTGCACGGGCGTGTTGCGATACAGTCCCGGCGACATGGCCGCGTCGTTGACGCCCGCCGTGATGGCGGCATGGACGGCCTTGATGAGCGCCTCGCTGAGTCGGAGAGGCTGGGCCGCTGTGGCGTCCTCGACAGCCAGGATGAACGTGTCGTGGGCGGCCTTGAGATTGAGGATTTCCCGCTCGAAATCGTTGGCGGCCGTTGCCGGGCCTTCTTTTCCCAGCAATGCGCCCACGGCCTTTTCGTCAAGGGGATTGCCTTCCAGCGCCGCCGTGCTGAAGATGGACTTGCTGATCAGGTCGGCGTCGAGAAACGCCGCCAGATGCGGCGGCGTCGGCAATGAGGCGATGATGTCGTAGCAGGCGTGGAAGACCTTGAGTTCGGTAGCGATGTTGTATTGATCGAAGCGGCGGGAGAAGACGAAATTGCCGGACTTGAACGTCAGGACCTTGTGGATTTCCCGGGCTGTCGTGGGCATGATTTTGTCCAGCTTAAAAGTAATCAAATCGTGCCGATAAAGTTATTCATGTCCTTCGTTTTGTCCAGAAAATTTGTCCTCGCCGGGCCTCATTCGTCCCGCAGCACCGCCAGCACCTCGACATTGGAGGCCTGCCAGGCCGGATAGGCCCCGGCCAGGATGCCCAGGGCCGCCGAGCCGATAAGCGTGCCGCCGATCAGCGCCGGGTGGTAGACCTGGGGAAATTCGCCCACCCGGTAGACCACGGCCAGCACGCCCAGAGCCACCACCGTCCCGGCCGCGCCGCCGGCCGAAGCCATCATGCCCGATTCGATGAGAAACTGGCGCACGATGTCTTTCTTGCGCGCCCCGACAGCCCGCCGGATGCCGATCTCCAGCCTTCTGGCCCGCACCAGCAGGATCATGATGGAGAGGATGCCCAGGCCGCCGATGCCAAAGGACAGCGACGAACTGATGAATCCCAGGGTCTGCACCAGATCCAGCGCCTGCTGCTTGACCTCCATGGTGTCCTTGGCGGTCAAGACCTTGAAATCGTCGGGCTGCCCCTTGTCGGTTTTGATGTCGTGGCGCTTGCGCAGGATGTGGACGGCGGCTTCCCGCGAGGCGTCGAAATCCGCGCCCTCGGCCAAGCGCACGTACACCCCGTGGATGTAGGTCTTGTTGGACATGCGCCGCATGAAGGTGGAAAGCGGCACGAAAATCTGTTCGTCCTGGTTGGCCCCGGACACGTCCGAACCCTTTTCCTCCATGACGCCGACCACATGCAGCCGGGCCCGGAAGATGAAGACCGACTGGCCCACGGCCGCCTCGGGCGAGCCGAAAAGCCGCCGGGCGATGGCCGGCCCCAGGGCGCAGACCAGTTCCTTGTCGTCTTCCTCGCTCTGATCGAAAAAGCGGCCATACTGGGGTGTGTTGCCGCGTATGGACGGATAGGCCGGCCAGGTGGCCACGAGCTGGCACATGACCTTCTTGTCGCCGGCCCGGATGGGCATGGGGAAGCTTAAAAACGGCACCCCGTCCACGGCCGCCGGCAGCCCGCGCAGCAGGGCCACGGCGTCGGGAAGCTTCAGATTGGTGTTGCCGGCGTCGGGCCGGATGTCGCCCCGGCGGAAGCGGATGTTGCCGGTCATGGCCATGAGCAGGTTGGGTCCGAGCTTTTCCGTCTCGATGACCGCCTTGCGCTCCATGGCCAGGGTCACGTGCAGCACGCCCGTGAGCGCGAACGCGCCAAGAAAGACCCCGAGCATGGCCAGCACCGTGCGCATCTTGTGGGTCGCCAGGGACTTCAGCGCGATACGCAGGCTTAACAGCACCGGCAGGCCTCAGGAAGAAGAGGGGACTTTGGGATTGTCTTCGTTGTACGGTTCGGTCGGCCAGGGGAAAAGTTCCTTGGCCCGGGCCACGGCAAAGGCTTCCACGTCCTTGTGCCAGACGCGAAAGAGCCGCACGATGTCGTGGCCAAGGGGGGTGAGGCGAAAGCCTTTCTTTGGCCCCGAACGCTCCACGAGCGGTTCGCCGATGACGGTTTCCGTCTGTTTCATGCGGCCCCAGGCCGCGCGGTAGGACATGCCCATGGCCGAGGCCGCCTTGTTAAGCGACCCCAGTTCTTCCACGAGTTCGAGAAGTTGAATCCGGCCAAGCCCAAGCAGCATGCCGTCTCCGGTTTCAAGCCATAAATGCAGCCGCTGCACGGCCTTGATCGTGTGCATCCGCTTTCCTCGCGAGTCCGCTCTGGCGTTATGTCAAAGCTGTCTTATCCTTAGCCGGCCGCTGTTGCCAAGGGGGAGTTGACCGCGAAGGCCGGCTCCCGTATCGCCAGACGCCTTGAACGCGCCTGCGGAGGTCGCATGGAGAAGAAAAGCGGACTGCTGGCCGCCGGCGTCGGTTTCGGGACCATCTGGTCCCTGGCCTGGCCGCAGATCCTCATGATGTTTTTGACGTTTTGCATCGGCTTCGTCGATGTTTACGTGGGCGGCCGCATCGACCGCGAAACCCAGGCGGCCGTGGGCGTTTTGGCCCAGGCCATGTTCTTTTTCCAGGTCGTTGCCGCCGCCGTGGCCAACGGGGCCGTGGCCGCCGTCAGCCAGTCCGAGGGCGCGGGGCGTCTGGCCCGGGCCGGCCGCTATGTCTGGCTGTGCCTGCTGGCCGGCGTGGCCGCCTCGCTGGCCGTCATGGCCCTGGGGCTGGTCTTTCGCGACGCCTTTCTCGGTTTGCTCCAGATGCCGACCCCCATCTGGGACACGGCCCGCTATTTCCTGACCGTGTTGTTGCTGCTGCTGCCCATCCAGTCGTTTTTCATCATCGCCAATGCCCTGTTTCGGGCGCGCCGGCTGGTCATGACGCCGCTTTTCGCCTGGGGGCTGGCCGCCGTGCTCAATACCTTGGGCGATTTCGGCTTTGGCCTGGGGCGCTTCGGCCTGCCGGATTTCGGCTATGCCGGCGTGGCCTGGAGCACGTTTTTTTCGGTCACGGCCGGCATGGCCTTCAACCTGGCCGCGCTCATCCGGGTCGGGATGCTGCGGCGCGCGCAGTTTCCCCGCTGGCGTTGGGTGCGTTGCGCCAGCCGCTATCTCTTGAAGGTCGCCTGGCCGTCGGGGCTCATGCAGATCGTGTGGCACACCGGCTATCTGCTGCTGTTTTCCGTGGTCGGCTCGCTGCCCACGGGCAGCGTGGCCGCCCTGGCCGGCATGTCGGCCGGCATGCGCCTGGAGTCGATCCTGTTTTTGCCGCCCATGGCCTTCAATTTCACGGCCTCCATCCTGGTCGGCAATTTGATCGGGGCCGGCCGGCCCGATGAGGCCCGGCGGGTGGGCTATCGCATCGCCTGGGCGGGCGTTGCCGCCATCAGCCTCATGGGGCTTTGCCTGTGGCCGTTTCTGCCGGCGGCGGCCGCGTTTGTCTCCCCGGACCCCGAGGCGGCGGCCCAGGCGGTTTCCTATCTGCGATACAACGTCGCGGCCATTCCCTTTACCGTAGCCGGTCTTATTCTCATCGGGGCCATGACCGGAGCCGGGGCGACGCTTTTAACCATGTTCGTCACCGGCGGTTCCGTCTGGCTCGTGCGGTTGCCCCTGGCGTTTGTATTGGGGCATAGCCTCCTTGGCCGGGCCGAGGGGGTGTGGATTTCGATGTTCGTGTCCCAGGCCGTGCAGTCGCTGGCCTGCCTGGGGGTGTACCGCTACGCGGATTGGACGCGTTTCGGCATGGGCGGCGGCAAGACGAGGAAGTAACGATGCGAGAAGGTTTTGAGGCCATTTCCCTGGAGCGGCGCGACGAATACCTGGAGCGCCTGGCCAAGTGCCCCGAGAAGGTTTCGGACTACAGCTTCGGCAATCTCTGGGGCTGGGCCGAGGAATACGGCCTGTCCTGGCGGTTTGGCGAAAGCCATGTCTGGATCTTGCAGACCAAGCCCTATGAAGTCTTCTGGGCGCCGGTGGGGCCGTGGACCGACGTCGATTGGAGCGCCTGCCCGTGCCTGGCCCAGGGGCTCGACTTCATCCGGGTGCCCGACGCCTTGTGCGGCATCCTCTCGGCGGCCATGCCCGACCGGGTGACCACCCAAGAGGCCCGGGACCACGACGACTACGTCTACAGCGTGCCCGAACTCATCGAGCTTCGCGGCAACAAGTTCCACAAGAAAAAAAACCTGCTCAGCCAGTTCCAGCGGACCTACGACTACGAGTACAAGCCGTTGACCCCGGACTGCGTGGAGGAAACCCTGGAGCTCCAGCGCCAGTGGTTCGCCTGGCGCGATCCCGAGGATTCCGGGGCGCTTTTGGCCGAAAACCAGGCCATCGTGCGGGTGCTCCAGAGCTGGGACCGCTTTCCCGGCCTCATGGGCGGAGCCATCCGGGTGGACGGCGAGATGATCGCCTACACCGTGGCCGAGGCGCTCACCCCGGAAATGCTGGTGATCCACTTCGAAAAAGGCCGGCCGGGCTTCAAGGGCGTGTATCAGGCCATCAATCAAATGTTCCTGGCCGATGCCGGCGTTCCCTATGCCTTGGTCAACCGCGAGCAGGACCTGGGCGACGAGGGGCTTCGCAAGGCCAAGCTCTCCTACAACCCCTGCATGTATCTTAAAAAGTGCAAGGTTTCCGTGGCGGCGGCCGGGTAGGGCTTTTGCGGCCTTCGCCTGGCGCATACAGGATCGGCCGTTCGCGTCGGCGTGGCACGAATTTTTTGTGTCGTTGCAGACATGGTTTGGCTTGCCTTTTCGGGCAAAACAACCAAAAGTGCCCGGTGCTGTTTTGTTGCTGATCCTGTACCGGTTGGGGCCAAGGCATGGATAAGCCGCTTCGTATACTCGTCGTTGACGACTCCAAGGTCATGCGCGGGGTGCTGCGCAAGATGCTCGGTTGCGACGGAACCGAAGTGCTGGAAGCCCACGACGGCAAGCACGCCCTGGAAGTGCTGGCCGCCGAGCCGGTGGACTGCGTCATCTCCGACTGGAACATGCCGCGCATGAAGGGCATCGATCTCTTGCGCCGGGTCCGGCAGGACGCCGCCCTGGCCCATCTGCCCTTTGTCATGGTCACGGCCGAAGCCATGGCCCAGAACGTGGCCGAGGCCGACGCCGCCCGGGTCAGCGCCTACCTGACCAAGCCTTTCACCGCCGAGGGTCTCTGGACCACCCTGCGCGGCATCCTGCCGGGGGCCGCGTCGGCTTGACGCCTCGCCTGGATGCCCGCCCTGCGGGCTCGTGCCGCCCCTGGCGAAAGTCCATGCCGTTTCCTGCCAACAGGTGAAAGCCGGGAGTGCTTCTCAACAATACCGTCGTATTTTTTGAAAACCCAGGACCGCCCGCCGCCAAACCTCTTCTTTCCTGTCGCACCGTCAGCCAACCAAGGTCTCACCCATGTCGTACCGTTTTTCGCCCAAGGCATTGCTGCGCCTGCCGCAGTGGTTTTTCTTCCTGGCCACCGTCTATGTCGGCGTGCAGTTCAGCCGTTTTTGCCTGTCCGTGGCCGCCGGCGAGGCCGGCACGGTCACGCGGCCGGCCGGCGTGGAAGGCTTTTTGCCCATAAGCGCCCTGCTCGGGCTGCGCCGGCTGCTGGCCGCCGGCGCCTTCGATCCGGTGCATCCGGCCGGACTGTGGATTCTCCTGGCCGCCCTGGCCATGGGCCTGGTCTTTCGCAAAGGTTTTTGCGGCCACGTCTGCCCCGTCGGCTTCCTGGCCGCGCGCTTGGGGCGTCTGGGCCAGCGCCTGGGCCTGGCCCGAAGCCTGTCCCCGCGCCTGGACGCCGTCCTGGGGCTGCCCAAATACCTGCTGCTGGCCTTTTTCCTCTTCACCACCTTCTTCGGCATGGATCTGGCCGGCATCGAAGCCTTCCTGCGCTCGCCCTACAACATCACGGCCGACGCCCGCATGTTGCTGTTTTTTGCCCACCCCAGCCTGACCGCCGTCGTCATCCTCGCCATCCTGGCCATGCTGGGCTTGGTCTATCGCGGTTCCTTTTGCCGCTGGCTGTGCCCCTACGGCGCGCTGCTGGGGCTCTTGGCCCGCCTCGGCCCCACGAGCCTTTCCCGCGACGCCGAAGGCTGCACCGGTTGCGGCCGCTGCCGCGCCGCCTGCCCGGTGGATCTGCCCATAACCGCCGGCCCGCGCCCCATGACCTGCTCGGGTTGCGGCTCCTGCGTGGTCGCCTGCCCGCGCCGTGCCTCGGCCGTGCGTTTCGCCTTCGCCGGCATCCCCGCGCCCTGGTGGCTCACCGCCGCCGGCTCGGCCGGCGTCTTCGCCCTGGCCTATATCGCGGCCAACGCCCTGGGCCTGTGGCAAAACGCCCTGCCGCCAAACATGCTGGCCCGGCTCTACGCCATGGCCCTGGGCGGCTGATCCTGCCCATATTCCCTCTTGCGCGCTATGCTCTCCAAGGATATACCGACAATTGTCCTATATTCAAACTAATCGAAGAGAGAGGGCGCAATGAGCAAGCTCATCCGTGAACAGGCCGAAGGCGGCCGTCTGCACATCGACTCGCCGCTCATGGGCGAATCCCTGGTCAGCCGGGCGCTTCTGGCCGCCCAGGGCCAGCGCGAAGTCTTCCGCATGCACCCCGACGTCAACGTGCTCAAAATCGGCGGCCAGTCCATCATGGACCGGGGAGCCAAGGCCCTGTTGCCGATCCTCGACGAACTGCTCAAGGCCAAGGAACAACACAAGATCATCCTCATGACCGGCGGCGGCACCCGGGCGCGCCATATCTACAACATCGGCCTGGAACTCGGCATGCCCACGGGCGTGCTGTCCAAGCTCGGCGACAAGGTGGCCTCCCAGAACGCCGAAATCCTCTCCGTGCTCCTGGCCAAGCACGGCGGCGTGCGCATCGGCCACGGCGACCACCTGGAACAGCTCACCATGTTCTGCCAGCTCGGCTACCTGCCCATCACCCCGGGCATCCCGCCCTACGGCTTCTTCGAACACCCGGCCGAAGAGGGCATGATCCCGCCGCACCGCACCGACTCCGGCGCGTTCCTTTTGGCCGAAAACATCGGCGCGAAATCGCTCATCTATCTCAAGGACGAAAAGGGCCTCTACAGCGACGACCCCAAAAAGGCCAAGGATCGCGAGAAGCTCGACTTCTACAGCCGCATCTCCGTGGACGAACTCGCGGCGCTCAACCTCGACGACCTCATCGTGGAACGGCCCGTGCTGCGCTTCCTCAAGCACAGCAAGGTCATCAAGCAGTTCCAGGTCATCGACGCCCTGCGCCATCCCGAACACATCCTCGCGGCGCTCAACGGCGAACACGTCGGCACCATCGTTTACCAGGACTAGGGAAGAGTGGGTAGAGAAGAGTAGAGAAGAGTGAAGAGTAGAGAAGACGAAGAGAAGAGAAGACGAAGAGC
>JAEZMB010000318.1 GCA_023435825.1 Pseudomonadota bacterium
GCCTTGCGTGGCGCGCTGTTCCTCTCAAAACCATGGCGTCACGTTTGCACGCGAGGGCGACTATAGCACCGGCCAGGACTTTCTCACTGTGACACTGCCCAGCGGCCGCAAGCTCTATTACGTAAAACCTTTCCTTTCCGCCAACCAATGGGGCAATGACAGCATTCATTATTACGGCATGGACCAGCAATCCAAGAAGTGGTCAGTCGTGGATACCTACGGCGGGAAGCTGGTTGAAAACATCGTCCAGGCAGTCGCACGTGATTGCCTCGCGTTGGCCATGCAACGTCTGGATGCTGCCGCGTATCAGATCGTGATGCACATTCATGATGAGGTAGTAGTCGATTACCCATATGGGCGCGATATCGCGGAGCAGTACGGCCTGAAGAACGTCTGCGAAATCATGGGGCAGCCCATCCCCTGGGCGCCGGGGCTGCTACTCCGGGCAGACGGCTTTGTGACCGAGTTTTATAAAAAGGATTAGGGGGTTAGTCGTTTTGAATATATCGAAGGCGGTCATAAAGTATCCCGGTGCGAAATGGCGCATCGCTGATTGGATCATCGGGCTGATGCCTCCGCATAAAAGCTATGTAGAGCCATACTTCGGTAGCGGGGCGGTCTTTTTCCGCAAGCCTTTATCCCGTATCGAAACCATCAACGACATCGACGAGGGCGTTGTAAATCTATTCCGCTGCGTACGGGAAGACCCTGACAGGCTCGCGCAGCTTATCACAGCAACGCCATATGCCAGGCAGGAATACTATGGCGCCTTTAATAACCACTCAGTTGATCCGTACGAACGCGCGCGGCTTATGCTTCTGCAGCACTGGCAAGGGCACGGCTTTCGCACATACTGCCGCAGTGGATGGAAAAACGACATAGCCGGTCGGGAATATGCATACGCCGTCCGAAATTGGAACCGCCTTCCCGAATGGGTGATGCAAGCTTGTTTTCGACTCAAAGAGGCGCAGATTGAAAGCCGCCCGGCTTTAGAAGTAATTGAACGGATTAATTGCCCGGAAGTTTTGATCTATGCTGATCCGCCGTACTTGCTCTCTACCAGGAAAATGAAAAAGCAATACGCCCACGAGATGACGGACGCAGATCACGCTGAGCTGCTGGAAGCGCTTCTAAATCACAAGGGCCCCGTTTTGCTCTCTGGCTATGATAACGACCTGTACAACGGAATGCTGGTTAATTGGCATAAAGAGCAAATCGATACAACAGCTGAAAAAGGCAAGCGACGCACCGAAACTCTCTGGATAAAGGAGTAGCCCTCCATGGCATTGACTTATGACCGTCAAATTATCATATCAACCGCAGGCAGCAGGCGCACGACAAAATGGCCTCCCTCAACGCTATGGTGGTCTGAGCTCGTCGAGCGCCTGCGTACGCCCACCCGTGGCGTGGAGAGCCTGGGCGCATACTTAGCGCTGCCAAAGAGCAAGCAGGACGAGCTGAAGGACGTGGGCGGTTTTGTGGCCGGCACGCTGCAGGGCAACCGACGCAAAGCGAAAGCCGTCACCGGGCGCGACGTGCTCACCCTGGATCTTGATGCCATCCAACCGGGCGGCACTGCTGATGTTCTCCGGCGCGTGGAGGGCCTTGGTTGCGGATACTGCGTATATAGCACCCGTAAACATGAGGAGGCCCGCCCCCGGCTGCGCCTGCTGCTACCACTCTCCAGGACCTGCACTGCGGATGAATACGAACCCGCGGCGCGCAAGATGGCCGCGCTGATCGGGATCGAGCTGTGCGACCCGACTACCTTTGAAGCCTCCCGGCTCATGTACTGGCCCAGCTGCTGTGCCGACAGCCAATATATTTACACCTATGTGGATCGCCCTTTCGTGGACACGGACGGCCTGTTGGCCATGTACCGCGATTGGCGCAATGTTACCGAATGGCCGCAGGTCCCCGGCGTGGACCAAGCGCAGCAGCGCCTCGCCGCAAAGCAGGGAGATCCCACGGAGAAAAATGGCGTCGTGGGCGCATTCTGCAAAACCTACGATATCTACCGCGCCATGGAGGAGCTGCTACCCGGTACGTATACGCCGACAGATATCCCCGACCGCTATACCTTCACCGGCGGCAGCACTTCCGGCGGCGCGGTGATCTACGATCACGGCCAGTTCCTCTTCAGCCACCACGCGACGGATCCGTGCAGCAATAAGCTGGTGAACAGTTTCGACCTGGTGCGCCTCCACCGCTTTGGGGACCAGGACGATGACGCACTGCAGGGCACGCCCACAAACCGCCTCCCTTCGTATACACTCATGTGCCAGCTGGCCGTTGCGGACGCCGCGGTGGCCACGCTGCTCAATACGGAGCGGTATGAGAACGCCACGGAGGCCTTCGCGTCACCCATGGTAGAGACCTCAACGGAAACGGCAAACTGGATCAGCAAGCTGGCCATAAGCCCCACCACCGGCGCGCCAGCAAAGACGGTGGATAACGTTTTAGTCATTTTAGAAAATGACCCTTTGTTAAAAGGAAAGCTCGCCTTTGATGAGTTCGCCAACCGTGGCCTCGCCCTGGGCGCGCTGCCCTGGGATGATCGCCGCAGCCGTCGGCAGTGGGCCGACACCGACGATGCAGGCCTACGGCATTACGTTGAAAAGGTGTACGGCATCACTGGGAAAGACCGTCTATTGGACGCCACCGCGCTGTGCGCGTTCAAGCAGCGGATCAATGACGTGCAGCAGTACCTCACTAGTCTCAAATGGGACGGTGTGAAGCGCCTGGATACGCTGCTCAGCGATTACCTGGGCGCGGAGGATAACCTATACACCCGTGCCGTGATGCGGAAGAGCCTCGCCGCGGCCGTGGCCAGAGCCATGACGCCGGGCGTCAAGTATGATTATATGCCCATCCTGACAGGCCCCCAGGGTATCGGCAAAAGCACGTTTTTACGCTTCCTGGGCTGCCGCTGGTACTCGGATAGCCTTTCCACCTTTGAAGGGAAAGAAGCCCGGGAAATGGTGCAAGGTACCTGGATCAACGAGATAGGCGAACTCAACGGCATGACCCGCTCGGAGATAACGGCCGTGAAGCAGTTCCTTTCCCAGCAGGAGGACATCTACCGCGAGCCATATGGTCGCCGTACTAACTCGTATCCAAGACGCTGTGTGTTCTTCGGCACAACGAATGACGCGGAGTTCCTGCGCGACCGTACGGGCAACCGGCGCTTTTGGCCGGTCGACGTCGGCAAGCAGGTAACCACTAAAAGCGTGTTCCGGCACCTGGCCGATGAGGTGCCGCAGATATGGGCGGAGGCCTTTATGGCATGGCAGCTGGGTGAGCCGCTGTATCTGTTCGGTGAAGCGGAAAGGATCTCCCTGGTACAGCAAGAGACGCACAGGGAGAGCAATGTCAAGGAAGGGCTGATACGGGCGTTCATCGAAAAGCCGGTGCCGAAAGACTGGGACAAGCGGGCAATAAGCGAACGCCGCCTGTGGTGGTCCGAAGCCTTTTCCCATACAAGCGTAGAGGCCATTATGCGTGATCGGGTATGCGCCGCAGAAGTTTGGTGCGAATGCCTGGGTGGGGATCTCAAATTCATGAAACGTGCTGATTCTGTTGAGATCAATGGCATTCTGAGCAGTTTCCAAGGGTGGGAGCGGCACGAAAGTACACAGCGGTTTGGGCCGTACGGCATCCAAAAAGGGTTTAAAAAGCTGTAAACCAACTTGTAAACCAACTCTGTAAACTTTGTAAACCAACTCGGGAGAAAGTTTACAAACGCTGTAAACCAAGTAAACCATCTATAATAGGAAAGTTTACAGGAAAGTTTACAGAAAAACGGCCTAAATCACTAAGAAAAACGCACTTTGTAAACCTTGTAAACCAACTTTCCCTTAGAGGGAAAAAAGATAGAGATTAGGCATATACTGCACGCCTAACGTACAAGCGTACATACGCGTGTGCGCGCGAGGAAAGTTTACAGGCGATTTGAGGAGGGTTGAGGGATGAAAGAAAAAAACGTCGAGGCCTACCTGCGCGATCAAGCAAAGGGGAAGGGTGGCAAGGCATATAAGTTTGTTTCCCCTGGTAACGACGGCGTACCGGACAGGCTGGTGTGCCTACCGGGTGGACGGATTGCCTTTGTGGAGACGAAAGCGCCCGGGAAGACTTCTACGCCGCTGCAGACCAGGCGGCAGGAGGAATTACGCGCATTGGGCTTTACGGTTTTCGCGGATATCGATTCCAAGGCCGCGGTGGATAACGTGCTGATGCAGATGTGAGAGGGTGGCCATGAAGTTTGTACCGCATGCTTATCAAAGCTATTGCATTCAGCGAATAATCGCGGATCCGTACCTAGGCCTGTTCATTGACATGGGCCTGGGGAAGACCGT
>JAEZMB010000001.1 GCA_023435825.1 Pseudomonadota bacterium
GGTCCAGGGGAGGCAGCGCCTCCCCTGGCCGCCGGAGGCAAACCAGCGTCGCTGTCACAATGCTCATCACATCAGGGTCGCGATCGGCGAAATCGGGGTGCAGGCGATCGGCCACGGCAGCGAAGGCGTCTTCGTCGCGGGCGTAGTCGAGCACCGAGACATCGAAGCCGACCCGGGCCAGGGCGGCGGCGTGGTCGTCGTAGCGCCAGCGCGGCAGATCGCCGGGGTCGAGAAACCGGTTCCAGACCTTTTGGGAGAAAAGGAGGAAATGGAAGGGATATTTGAAAAAGTGGTCGCGGTAATCGACCCGGTGCAGCATGACGCCGCCCGGGGCCAGGATGCGGGCCAGTTCGGCGCAAAGGGCCGGCAAGTCCCGGACGTGCTCCAGGACCGAATTGGAAAGGATAACGTCCATGGAGCCGTCGGGGATGTCGGCCAGGGTGTCGCTGCGGCGCACGGTGTGGAATTTCACCTTGGGATGGGCCAGCACTTGGTGTTGCAGGTGCTTGGCGTCCAGACCCACGTCGTGGCGGGCGTAGGGCTCCTGGCAGACCACCGAGGCCGCGCCCAGGCCGGCCAGGGCGTAGCCCACCCCGTTGGTCGCGCCGCAGCCGATCTCGACCAGGCGTTTGCCCGGGATGGCCACGCCCAGCCGGGCCAGATCCTCGGCGTAGGCCCGGGCCACGGCCACCGGGTCGGTGACGCCCTGGTTCACGCGGTAGTACGGCAGACGCGGCCCCCAGGTGGCCAGACGCTTTTCCGTGAAAAAAAAGCGGCGCAACACGCGCAGGGTCACGTATTCGATGCTGTCATAACGCAAGGCGGCCTCCTCCCAGGTCCATGTGGCGCAGCACCCAGAGATTCCAGAGAAAGAGCCGATGGTCGGCCCGGCCGGCCCGGTGCTCGGCGAGACGTTGCCCGATGGCGGCGGCGGAAAGCGACGCTTCCACGGACGCGGACGCGCCCATGGGCAACCGTCCTTCGGCCAGCCAGCGGCCGATGGGCACGCCGAAGCCCTGCTTTTTGCGATAGATGATGTCCCGGGGCAGCACCGGCTCCAGGGCTTTCTTGAGGATGTATTTGGTGGTCCCCCGACGGAACTTGAGGCCGGCCGGCAAGGCGCGCACGTAGTCCACCAGTTCGATGTCGAGGAACGGCGCCCGGGCCTCCAGGGAGAACATCATGCCGGCCCGGTCGGTTTTGACCAGGATGTCGTCCTGAAGATAGAGGCGGGTGTAGAATTCCAGGGTCCGGTCCACGAGATTGGCGCTGCCGCAGCTGTCGTAGACCTCGATGGCTTCGCTGTAGACGTCCTCAATGTCCACTGGTCCGCCGAAAAGCTCGGCCAGGCCGTCCGGGCCAAGGGGGCCGAGCCAGACCGGGTTCCAGAGCCTTGGCGGCTGGGCCAGCCCGCCCAGGAACCGGTTGAGCTTGAACGTCAGGGCCATGTAGCCGTGGGCCACGGGCAGGCGCGCGGCCAAAAGCGCCAGGGCGGCATGGACCGGGCGCGGCACCACGGCGCTAAAGGCCTTGGCGGCGGCCAGGGCGCGGAAGGGATCGTAGCCGGCGAAGAGTTCGTCGGCCCCGTCGCCGCCCAGGGCCACGGTGACGTGCCGGCGCGTCTCGCGGCACAGTAGCGCCGTGGGAATGAGCGACACGTCGCCCATGGGCTCGTCCAGGCGACCGACGATCTCGGGCATGAGGCCCAGAGCGGCGTCCAGGGTGAGCCGGGCCTCGTGGCGGGCCACGCCGATGGCCTCGGCCGCCTGCCGGCTCTTGGCCGACTCGTCAAAGGCCGGATCGTCGAAGCCGATGGAAAAGGCGCGCACATCCGGGGCATGGCGAGCGGCCAGGGCGGTGATGGCCGAGGAATCCACCCCGCCGGAGAGAAAGATACCCAGCGGCACGTCGGCCATGAGCCGGCGGGCCACGGCGGCGTCCAGGAGTTCGAGCACGCGCCCGGCCACCTCGGCCTCGGGCACGGCGGCCAGGGCCGGGTCGGGCTCGACCCGGAAGGTCCACCAGCGTTTCGGCTCCGGGCGCGGATCGGCAACGTCCAGAAGCAGATTGCAGCCGCCGGGGAGCTTGTGCGTGCCGGCATACAAGGCGTTTGGGCCGGGAATAAAGCCGTAGGCGAAATATTTTTGCAGGCTGCGCCGGGAAATGGCCCGGTCGGCCAGGGCCGGGTGGGCCATGAGGCTGCCGAGTTCCGAGGAAAAGGCGAAAAATCCCGGTTTGGCGGCATAGAAAAAGGGTTTCTTGCCGAACCGGTCCCGGGAGCAGAAAAGCGCTCCCCGGTCCAGGTCGTAGAGGACAAAGGCCCACATGCCGTTTAAGCGCTGGGGCAGCCCTTCCCTCCACTCCCGCCAGCCGTGGAGCAGAATCTCGGTGTCGCTGTGGTCGGAGACGAAGCGGTGGCCCCGGTCGGCCAGTTCCCGGCGCAGCGCCAGGTGATTGTAGATCTCGCCGTTGTAGGTGACCACCAGCCGCCCGTCGGCGGTGGCCATGGGCTGGGCCCCGCCTTCGAGGTCGATGATGGCCAGCCGGCGGTGGGCCAGATGGACGGCCCGGGATGCGTCAATAAAGCGGCCTTCCCCGTCCGGGCCGCGCCGGGCCAGGGCGGCGTTCATGGCGGCCAGGGCCGGCGCGCCGCCCGGGCCGGCAAATCCGCAGATGCCGCACACGCTCGCGCCTAGTCCTTGCAGTTTCGGGTGCAGTCCACGATGTAGGTCGGCTTGTCCTGGGACTCGTGGTAGGTGCGCATGAGGATCTCGGCGATAAGGCCCATGAAGACGGCGATGATGCCGATGAGCATGAACATGACCACGGCCAGGGGCAGCGGCGTTTCAATGAAGCTCTTGTTCAGGAACAGCTTGCAATAGAGCATGAACACGAAAAAGAGCATGGACAGGGCGATGCTGGCCAGTCCGAAGCCGCCAAAGAGGTACATGGGCTTCTGGGCGTACTTGTCCAGAAACTTCACGGTCATGAGATCCAAAATAACCTTGAGGGTACGTTCGATGCCGTACTTGGACGCGCCGTGGATGCGGGGATGGTGGGTGACGCTCACTTCCGTCACCCGCGCGCCCTGCCAGGCGGCGTGGATGGGAATGAAGCGGTGCATCTCGCCGTAGAGCTTGACGCCCTTGATGATGTCGCGGCGATAGGCCTTGAGCGAACAGCCGTAGTCGTGGAGATGCACGCCGGAAATAAAGGAAATGAGCGCGTTGGCCATGCGGCTTGGCAGGTTGCGCTTGATGGGATTGTCCTTGCGGTCCTTGCGCCAGCCCGAGACCACGTCGAAGCCCTCGTCGAGCTTGGCCAAAAGCTTGGGGATGTCGGCCGGATCGTTTTGCAGGTCGCCGTCCATGGGGATGAGGATGTCGCCCCGGGCGGCGTCGATGCCGGCCATCATGGCCGGGGTCTGGCCGAAATTGCGGCGCAGGTGCACCACGCGCACGCGCTCGTCGCGGACGGCCACGGCGTCGATGCGGGCGCGCGTGTCGTCGGTGGAGCCGTCGTTGACCAGGATGACTTCGTAGGGATGGCCCAGGGAGCCCAGGACCGTATCGAGCTTGGCGTAGAGCGGCTCGATGTTGTCCTCTTCATTGTAGAGCGGGATGATGATGGAAAGCATGTCCGGCATGGGGTCCGCCGTTTGGTCGTTACAGGCTTATTCAGACGAAGATTGGCCCCGGGCCGCGCCGGGCTGACGACGCAGGTCGACCAGCCGCACGCCGGGCTCGGGGCTGGTATAGGGAAATTCGGCCCCGTCGAGAAGGGCGAAATTGCCGGAGGTCGCGGCCAACTCCCGGATGCGGTCGTCGAAGGGCGCGAAAAGCGGCCCTTTTTCCATGGCCTTGGAGGCGTAATCCCCTTCGCGCACGACCATGTGGGTCACGCCGTAAACCCGGGCGAATTCGCGCACGATGTCCGGATCCTTGGCGTAGTAGGCTTCCAGCTGATGGCCCAGGCGTGGGGTCATGATCTTCCAGGCCCCCACGCTCCAGGGATGGGCCAGCTCAAAGCTGGCCACCACGTTGCGGCGGCCAAAGGTCAGGACGTTGTCCATGTCGTTGGGGTTGCCGGCCAAAAGCGCGTCCTTGGGCAGGGCGGACACGGCGGCGAAAAGGGGCGCGTCGGCCCGGTAATCGTAGAGCCCCACGCCCGACAGCCGCCAGCAGCCGAAACAGACGGCCAGGGCGCACAGGACCGGCCCGCCCAGGCGTCGGGCCAGGAGGCCGGCGAAAAACCAGCGCAGGCAAAGGGCCAGGCCCAGGGCGTAGAGCAGGTTGATGGAATAGGAGATGTAGCGGTCGGGGACGAACAGCACCAGGGCGATGGCCCGGGCCAGGGAATACAGCCCCAGCGATCCGGCCAGCAGCATGGCCGCCGGGCGGTACAGCGGCAGATAGTCGCGCCAGGGGGCGCGGCGCGCCCCGATCCACAGCACGGGGGCCAGCACGGCCAGGGTGGCGATGCCCGGAAAAAGCCCCCATTCCAGGAACAGGCCAATGCTTTCGAAAGGCCAGTAAATCAGATCGAAAAAGGGGTTGGGCAGCGGAAAGAGGTCGAGCCGGCCGGCCGGGCCGAATTCCGGGCCGGCGGCCAGGGCGGCCCGGCCCACCAGCGGGCCGTAGCCCTTGGCGGCCAGGGCCTGGTTCATGCCCAAAACGGCGGCGGCGGCGGCCACCAGCACCAGTCCATGGACGGGACGGGCCGGAAACGGCGCGGCCGGCTTGTCCGTGAGCCGGGCCATGACCGCGTCCAGACAGGCGCACCCGGCGCAGAGCATGGCGATGTAGGGGATGGTCGCGGCCTGCAGCAGCAGGACCCAGGCCATGCCCCGGCCCGAGCGGCGCAGCCAGGCCCAGAAAAAAAGGGCCAAAAGCGGCCCGGCAAAGGCCCGGGACAGGCCGCCGGAAATGTTTTTGAGAAAGTACGGCATCCCCCAGGCCATGGCGGCGCAAAACCAGCCCAGGACCGGCCCTTCCAGGGTCACGCCGATGCCAAAAAGGCTTGCGGCCAAAAGAACGAACAGCCCGCCGGTCAGCAGTTTGGAAAACAGGATCGGATCGCAGCCCAAGCCCTTGGCGGCCGCGAAATACAGGGCCTTGACCCCGGCCGGGACGTAGGCGGCGGCGTAATCGGACAGGAAATCGGCCGGGTACAGGGCCGGGTCGATCCAGCGGGCCATCCAGAACAGCTGCTGGCGCACGTCGTCGTTGGCCACATAGGGCGAGGCCAGGCCCAGCCGGTGGGCCACGGCGAACACCAGGCACGACAGCAGGCACACGGCCAGCCAGTCCAAGGGGCGCGCCGGCCGGCATGGACCGAGGGCCTGGAGATCGTCTTTATGGATTTGAGCGCGGCACACGAAAAGCACTGTGGTTCTTAAAAAATACCACGGTATTTTTCAAGAGAGGCAATACTAGATGGCGCGATCATAGAGGCGGAACACCTTGTAGCGTTCGCCGCCGAAGTCCTGGAGCGTCTTGTTCCATTGCTCAAGGGATTCGGGAATGAGCGAGCAGTCGCAGTATTCCATCTTGGGATGGTTGACGAGGAAGTTGACGATGATGTTGAGAATGATGGCGTGGTGCAGGCGCTTCCACTGATGGGCGCGCGACACGCCCATGATGATGGCCCGGCAGTGGGTGAGCGGTTTCACCCGGCAGTCCCAGAGCAGCTGGAGCTTCTGCCACAGTCCGAACTTGCCGTTGAATTTCTTCACCGACCGGTTCATGTCCGGCGACACCACGGCAAAGGCGGCGATGTCGTCGCCGTCAAGGATCATGGTTTCCAGGTCCGGCCGCACCAGGGGCTGCAGCGTGACGAAGATGTCTTCGTACTGCTTGTCGGTCAGCGGCACATGGCCCCAGTTCTTGCTCCAGATGTCGTTGAAAAGCTCTTTGATCTGGGGGCCGCGCTTGGCGAATTCCTTGCGCTCGATGGGCTTTATCTCGCACTTCTGACGGGTGAGGATGGAATCGCGCAACCGGGTCAGCTTTTCGACGTCCATGCCGGGCTTCCAGCCGATCTTGTAGGCGTACCAGTCGTAGGTCTTGGCAAACCCCCAACCCTTGACCAGGTCTTCGTAATACGGCGGATTGTGGGTCTGCATCATGGACGGCGGCGAATCAAAGCCGTCGACCAACAGCCCGACTTCGTCGTAAATGCCGAAAGACAGCGGCCCGTGGATGCGGGTCTTGCCGCGCTCACGCACCCAGGCGGCGGCGGCCTCGAACAGGGCGTTGGCGGTTTCCTGGCGGTTCTCGCATTCGAAAAAGCCGAAAAAGCCGGTGTTCTTGTCGTGGTGCTGTTCGTAGAGACCGTTCAAGTGGGCCGAAATCCGGCCCACGATCTTGCCGTCGCGGCGCGCCAGGAAGTACTCGGCCTGGCCGAACTCGAAAAAGGGTCCCTTGTCGCGATTAAGAAAATCGCGCTGCATGGGAATCAGCGGCGGCACCCACATGGGGTCGTCGCGGTAGATCTCCCAGGGATAACGGATAAACGCGTCGAGCTCGGCCGGCCCGGCCACGGGCTCGACCACGAGGGATGGGCTGGTCATGCGCGCCTACTTGCCGGGCTGGATGGTGATCTGGGCCTTGAGGCCTTCCTTGAGCTCGGCATCCGGGTTGGGGATGGTCAGCTCGATCTCGTAATAGGAAGGCTGCTGCAAGGCGGCCGGCATGGGCGCCCAGGGGATGCGCGACACCGAGGCATTGAACTTCTTGCCCGGAATGGAGTCGAAGGTGACCACGGCGGGCACGCCTTCCTTGAGCTTCTGGGCTTCGATCTCGTGGACCTGGGCCCGGATGATCATGGGGTTGAGCAGGCCGACCTGGAACAGTTCCGCTTCCTTGGCCAGCTTGACTCCGGCGCGCAGCTCGGGGTTCATCCACATGACGTAGCCGTCGACCGGGGCCTTGATGATGCCGTCCTTGGGCACCTTGCCGATGCCCACGCCCTTGCCGAAGTGGTCCTCGGCCAATTCCACCCGATCGGTGAGCAGATCCCGGGCCAGGGAGAGCTGTTCCAGAACGGCTGCCTTCTCCTTGCGGAACACCTCGATTTCCTTGGCGTTCATGGAGATGGCCTGCTGAGAGGTCATGTTGCGCTGGCTCATGGCCTCCAGCTCGCGGCCCTTGGCCGAGAGGCGGTCGATCTCTTTGTCGGCCACGGCCAGCTTGTGCTCGAGTTCCTTGATGTTGGCCGGCGAGAGCTTGGTCTTCTCGTCCATGCGCGTTTCCAGGGGAATCTCGTAGGTGGCCAGCACGTCGCCGCGCTTGACGCGCTGCCCGATCTGCCCGGACAGGCTCAGGATCTTGGCGTTGAACGGCAAGAACACCGAGAGCTTGACCGGGCTGTAGAGCTTGCCGGAAAAGGAGATGTCGGCCGGACGAAACGAGGCTCGCTCGGCGCTCTCGGCCGGCGCGGCCGGAGCCTGGGCCATGGCGGCCGAGGCGGTGAAAACCGTTATTCCAACCGCCAGCAGCACGGCGCGACGTATCATTCGCATTCTATCCTTGCAATAATGTTCCGGCGGCCCCGCGAGCAGGGACTTCGCCACGCAACAATCTCTTTCAGCCTGGTCGAGCGAGCCCTTGGGCTACATGCTGTCGACCATGGTCGCGTTGATGTACCGATCCTGGAAGTCGCCGGAGATGGAGCGCACTTCAAGCATGGCGGTGTCGCGATCATACTGCTTGACGAGCATGTTCTGCTTGCTGTCCAGATAGTCGCCCATGGCCTTGACGATGGCGTCGTATTCGGCCTGTCCGGAATCGAAGCGGAACTGGGCCTGCTGCACCATGAGCTTTTGCAGCTCCAGGGACGACTCGGCGAACTTCACTTCCGAGGTGGCGGCGCGCAGCTTGGCCAGGGCCTGCTGGAAGTTGCTCATCAGGGTGAATTCCTGATTGCGGCCTTCGACGTTAAGCTGGGCCATCTTCTTGTACTGCCGGCTGACGTCGCGGCCCTTGGTCCACCAGTCGAACGGGAAGTTGAGCGTCAGGTTGGGGTACATGAACGGGAACGAGGAGGTGTCGTCCTTGTAGCTGGTGTTGTTGAGCGTGGACACCGAGGTGAAGCCAAACGAAAAGGTCGGCAGGAAGTGGATGTAGGACAGGGCGATGTTCTTTTTCTGCAGCGCCTTCTCGTATTCGTGGATGCGCAGGGTAAAGGAGTGCTTCTTGAGCTTCTCGTCGGTGACGCCGGCCGGATTGAAGTCTTCCAGCACCTGGCGCGGGGCGTCCTTGAGGGCCAGTTCGATCTTCTGGACGAAGGGAATGCCCATGATGAACTTCATTTCGTCAAGCAGCACCGACTTGGTGGTGCGCATCTTCTCGGCCTCGGTGCGGGCCATGTTGATCTTGGTCTCGGCGATGCGCACGTCGAGCTGGGCGCCCTGGCCAAGGCCGGCCCGGGTCTTGACGTATTCGAGATTCTTCTGGGCCAGGTCTTCCTTCTCCTTGGCCATGGCGATCATGGTCTCGACCATGCCGAGCTGGAGATAGGTGACGCCCAGGCGCTTGAGCCCGCCGTCGATGACCTTGAGGTGGGACAACACGGCGATGTTGGCCATTTCCTTCTTGGCCTGGACGTCAAAGGCGGTCAGAAGCGGGTTCCAGGCCCCGGTGGAAAAGCTCAGGTCGTATTTCTTGCGGTTGCGGTTGGCCGCGTTGCCGGCATAGACGGCATTGGAGGCGTTGATGGTGTTGTTGAGATTCTGGGTCGGATCGGACGAGGGGTTGGCCAGGGCCGAGGCATAGGCCGTGGAGGCCGCGGTGTTTTTATACTCGGGCAGGCGCAGGTAGAACGTGGTGCTCATGACGATGGTGGGGATGTACTGGGAATAGGCATCCCCCACGTCCAGGCGCTTGGATTCGATCTCGATGGCGCTTTTGGTCAGAAGCGGCGACTGGGCCAGGGCCACGCGCACGCACTCGTCGAAATCGGCGGGCGAACGCAAGGTGGTGGACCCCAGGGCCAAGGCTCCGGCGGCCTTGGAGAAACTCGGCGCGGGATCATCGGAGGCCGCGGCGGGCTCGGCGGGCTGCGGCGCGGCCTTGGCGACCGGCTGCGGCGCGGCCGGCGCGGGCTGCGTGGTCGCCCCCTTGTCCTTGGTATAGCGGTCGCCGGGCGCGGCCATGGCCGGCAAGGCCAGGCACAGTCCCAAAATGCAGGCAAGGGCCACGCTCAAAAGACGTTTCCCCCCAGCAGGCGCGTTCCCCCCGGACGCCGCCATCCCCAGCCAACAGGTCAGTTTCCTGGCCATGCGCTCCTCCCCGTCGAGCGTTACCCGTTTAGATAGCCGTCCGTCAGGACGCATTTTCTCGTGCAATGTTCCGCGGTCATGGCGTCGTGGGTGACCACGACCATGGCCGTTCTCGCTTCTTCCGTGATCTTCGTAAAATACTCCAGTACACGGAGGCTGTTTTCCCGGTCAAGCTGCCCGGTGGGCTCGTCGGCCAAAATAAATTCCGGCTCGTTGACCAGGGCCCGGGCAATGGACACGCGCTGGCGCTCGCCGCCGGACAGCCGGTTGGACGGCTGGTAGACCCGGTGGTCGAGGTTGACCATGCGCAATGCCTCGCGAATCCGGTCGGGCCGCTCCCGGCGGGGCACGCCGGCATAGATCAGCGGCAGCTCCAGATTCTCGTACACTGTCGAGTTTTCGAGCAGGTCACAGGTCTGAAAAACAAATCCGAGCATCTCCCGGCGGAAAATGGCCTGCTGGTCGCGGTTGAGCGACAGCACGTCCACGCCGGCCACCTGGTAGTCGCCGGTGCTTGGCGGCTGGAACAGTCCCAGCACGAACAGCAGCGTGGACTTGCCCGAGCCCGAAGGCCCCATGACCGCCACCATCTCGCCCCGGCGCACGTGGAGATTGACGTCTTTTAAGACGGTGATCTGCCCGGCCGCCGTGACGTAGTTTTTCGTCAGGTGGTTGATGTCGATGACAAGGGCGTTGTCGTCGTTGATGTCGTAGTGGTTACTCATAGCGCATGGCGTCCACGACCTGCATCCGGCTGGCCCGGATGGAGGGATAAAGGCCCGCGCCGACGCCGAGAATCGCGGCGAATGCCAGACCCATGAGCAGGCAGAAGACGAAAAGCCCCTCGGGCGGACGCGAACCGAGCATCCGGCTCATGTATTCGATGCCCACGCGCCCCAGGATCACGCCGAAGACCGACGAGGACAGGGTGACGCACAAGGCCTCGAACAGGAACTGGTAGAGGATGTCGGAATCCAGCGCGCCCATGGCCTTTTTGAGGCCGATTTCACGGGTCCGGCTGGTGACCGTGGCCATCATGATGTTCCAGATGCCGAAACCGCCCAGGATCATGGTGGCGACGATGGAGCTGTAGATGAAAAGCTCCACCCACCAGAAAATGCGCTGCACCTGCTTGAGCGGCTCCCAGGCCACGTTGACCCGCAGCCCCCGGTCGATCTGGTTGGCCTTGACCACCCCGGGAACGGCCTTGGCCACCGAGCCGACGTCGTCCCAGGTGGCGCAGCGCACATAGGCGCTGTAGGGCTGGGAGATGCCCACCACCCGGGCCTTGGCCGTGGTGATGGGCAAAAAGACGAAGAGCGCCCGGTCGCCGGCTCGCACGCCGCCCAGGATGCCGACCACGGTGTAGAGATTGTCGTCGATGGACAGGGTCTGGCCGATGCCCGCGTCCTCGCTGCCGAAAATCTGGCGGGCCAGATCGGCGCCGACCACGCACACCCGCGCCCCTTCCTCGATGTCGCGCTGGTCGAAGAGCCGGCCGGCCTTGGCGTTAAACGAGAAGACCTTCCAGTAGTTGGCCTCGCAGCCGACCAGGTTGAAGCCGAAGAGCCGGTCGTGCCAGGTGGTCACGGCGCTGGTCTTAAGCGCCACCGTGGTGATGTCGAGCACTCCCGGAATGCGGGCGATGGCCTCCAGGGTGCGGTCGCGGAACCATTCCTGGCGTTCGAGGTTTTGCGGCTCGAACATGACGTTGATGATGGTCGCGCCGCCGAGCAGGTCGAGGTCGTTGTTGAAGTTCTTTTTGAGGTCGTTGCCCATGGTGATGATGACGATGAAACCCGCCATGCCCAGGGCGATGGAGGCAAGGACGCCGATGTAGCGGCGACGCTTGCGCATGACCTCGCGCACGCTGACGCGCACGAGGTCGTAATAGCGCATGGGGCCGGCGCCGCGCCGACGAATGCGGTCGAGCTCGGCGACGGTGATTTTTTTACGTTTGCCTATGGCCATGCCGGATAGTTCCGCTGCGGACCCAAGGGGTTTCGCCTGGCCGCCCTACAGGTAGGACAGCTTGCCCCGGGGCGCGTCGCCGTTTTCCTCGCCAGGGGCGGACTGCGGTTCCTCGTCCAGGTCGCATTCCCGAATGCGGAATTCCTTGGCCAGTTTCTCCAGCACGGACAGCACGACGTCGAGCTGGCGGTCCTGGTGGGTGCTCATGTAGGCGGTGCGAATCAGCGCCTGGCCGCGCGGCACGGCCGGATACACGGCCGGCAGGGCGAATATCCCGGCCTCGAACAGAGCGCGCGAGAAGAAAAAGGCCTTTTCGTCCGAGCCGATGATGATGGGAATGATGGGCGAGGACGAGTTGCCGATGCGAAGGCCGATGTCGCGGTAGGCCTGGCGCATGCGCCCCGTGACCTCGTGGAGCCGGTCCACGCGCTCGGGCTCCTTGGCCAGGATGTCCAGGCAGGTGAGCACGGCCACGGTGTTGGCGGCCGGCAGGGCGGCGGAAAAGATCTGGGTGCGCGACTGGTAGCGCAGGTAGCGCAGCATGTCCTCGTCGTCGGAGGCGATAAACCCGCCAATGGAGGCCATGGACTTGCTGAACGTGCCCATGATGAAGTCGACCTTGTCCGTGATGCGGAAATGGTCGGCGCTGCCGCGGCCGCCGCGGCCGAACACGCCCAGGCCGTGGGCGTCGTCGAGGTAGAAGACCACGTCGGGGTGGGCGTCCTTGATGGCCGCGATCTCGTCCAGGGGAGCCAGTTCGCCGGACATGCTGAACACGCCCTCGGTGACGAGGAACACGTCGCCGTCGGGGCGGGCGGCCTTGGCGTCCTCCACGCGCTTTAAGGCGTGGGCGGCGTCGTTGTGGGCGAAGGTGGCCAGGCGGGCCTTGGTGTTTTTCACGCCCTCGAAGATGCTGGCGTGGTTTTCCCGGTCGCACAGCACGGTGTCGGCCGGGGTGATGAGCACGCCAAGCGCGCCCAAGTTGGCGCTAAAGCCGGTGACGTGGACCACCACGTGGCGCTTGCCCACGAAATCGGCCAGGCGCTCTTCGAGGTGGTGGTGGAGCACCATGTTGCCGCTTAAAAAACGTGAGCCGCCGGGACCGGTGCCCCAGTGGTAGACGGCCTGGGCCGAGGCGTCCATGACCCGGGGGTCGTGGCTGAGGCCCAGGTAGTCGTTGGAGCCGATCATGATGAGGCGCTTGCCGCCGACCTCGACCTCGGTGCCCCAGGTTTTGGCAATGGGGCGAAAATACGGATTAATGCCCTGGGCCGAAATCTGGGAATGCAGGGCATTGAAGTGCTCGCAGCGTTGGCGCAGTCTCATGGCGTTCGTTGATTCCTCGCGTGGTTAGGAAGCGGCGGCGTCGAATATGGCTGGAATCGCCGGCCGCCGTGACGGCCGAAGGGCCTTGCCGGTCCCCGAATATCGGTTGGGAACAACGGCCAATACGCCAAAGGCGCGGCCTTTGCAACCCTGGGCGGCGGCGGGCGGCCCCGGAAAATAAACACGTGTTCACTTAAGCGTGGACGCCGGGTTGCCCCATGCCCCGCAAGAGCTCCCCGCCCCCGGGCCAGGGCGTGTCGCACCCTCGAAGTGGGTGCCCGCCGTTTCGGCAGCGGCACGCGGCAACGACAGCGCCTTGTTCAAAACACGCTGGCGCAATCCCGGGACGCGTCGTAAGGGCGCGCTCCTTGGAAAAGCCGATGGCGTTTTTGGTGGACGCGACGTCAGGGCGCGGCCAAGGCCTCGCGGACCCGGGAGGCGAGCTGCCCGAGGAGCTTGCCGGCGGCCAGCCTGGCCCGGCCGAGCTGGCCCGGACTCAAGCGGGTGAAGTAGATCTCGTCGTCCGGGGCGGCCAGTTCGAGGGAGTAGTTGCGCAGCCACTGGCCGCGCTTCTTGCTCCACTCCAGATAGACCCAGTAGAACGTCGTGGACCCGTCGGCGGCGCGGCAACGGGCCGCGCCCCAGGCGTAGGCCTCGCCGCCGCGCTCCACTTCCCGGTACTTGAGGAAATCGAAGTCCTCAAAGCGCAGCCCGTCGGCGGCGGTCATGCCCCGGGCGGCGATCTCCATGGCCTGGCGGTAGCCGTCCTTGGGGATGCCGGACAAGCCCAGGGCCGGATAGTGCCAGGCCCCGAACCACACGAGCAGCCCCACCCCGGCCAGGACCGCGCCGGCAAGGCCCCACAGCCCCAAACGCATGACGCGGCGGGCGCTCATGGCCGTCCCTCCCCGGCCGGCGGGCAGGACCAGCCCATGCGCCAGCCGGCGGCTTCCAGACGTCTGGCCCGTTCCAGCTTTTCGGCGGCGCGCAGCTCGTCGTCCACGGCTCTGGCCCGGGTGGCCACGTCCTTGCGGATGGCCCGCTCCAGGGACTCCTCGGACACCTGGGAACCGGGGGCCGGCTTGTAGACGCCGGCGCGCAGCTCGTCCAGGCGGACCTTGATCGCCTTGTCCGTGGCTTCCAGCACGTCGCGGTGGCGTTCCTTCATGATGGCCGTGTTCTCGCCGTCGTTGACCAGGCCGTTGTAAAAGGACTGGCGGGCAAAAAGCGTGGCCCCCTCGGGAGTCTTGAGAAAGCCCTTGTAGAGCGTGCCGCCCAGGGCGACCAGCAGCAGCAGGCGGATGATATTGTCGCGGGAAACCAGCGTTTTCATGACGCCCCCTCCCGCCGCCGCCAGATTTCGAGTTCTTTTTGGGGCGGCTCCACGGCAATGAAGTAGTGATGGTTGGGGTCGTCGGTGCGGTTGCCGAAGGTCTCGTCCGGGAAAGGCACGGGCACGCGCTCGTAGTCGCGCTCAAAGTTCAGGCTGTCGGTGAATTCCCGGGTCCCGAACAGGAAACGGTCGCGGTTGACCCGGACCACCCGTCGGCGCAGCACCCAATCGGGTTTGACGCCCTCGGGGATGGGGCCTTGCAAGCCGCCGAGCACCCGCACCCCGGACAGGGCGAACTGCAAGGGCAGATCGCCGTACTCGGCCACGATGGTCTGGCCGGGTTTGGCGTTGGCCGTAAAAAACCCCACGATGGCGGCGTTGACGTCGGGATAGCCGCAGGCCAGCTCGGTGAGGAACAGCTTGAGCGGAAAATTGTTGGAGGTGAGCATCCGGAAATCGTTTTGCCAGGGCCGGTTGACGATCTTGAGCCGCTCCATGGGATAGACGGCCAGCCAGTTGGTGGCGGCCAACAGGAAAAAGAGCATGGCGGCCGAGAGCCTGGAGAAGTTCCACAGCCGGCGCACGCAAAAGGCCAGCAAAAAGGCGCAAAGCGGCAGCAGATGGGCGATGTAGCGGAAAAACCGCTGGGGAACCAGGCCCAAAAACAGCAGGCTGAACACGATGAGCACAGCCGAAAACAGGGCGAACCGTTCGGCCGGATCGGCCGGACGTTCGCCGCGCAGGGCAAACCGCCGCCAGCGCCAGACCAGATAGACCGACACCGGCAAGGGCAGGCAGAACATGCACAGGTCGGCGAAATAGAGCATGAGGTTTTCGGGCACGAGCAGCACGTCGAACATGCCGCTTTGGCTGCCGATGCGGTAAAGCAGGATGCCCGGGACCATGACCAGGGCGATGGTCGCGGCCATGAGCCAGCCCAGGCGCTTCCAATGGAACTTCTCGGGATAGACCAGGAAGGCGGCGGCCAGGGCCGTTGGGGCGAAGCTCAAAAAGAGCAGGTAATTGGCGTGAAAGAGCAGCGCCATGCCGGCGAACATGGCCAAAAGCGGCAGGGTCTTACGCTGCCAGTCGGACAAAAAGGCGTCCAACGTCCAAAGAACGAACAGCGTGCCCGGGGCGTAGTAGCGGGCCTGTCGGCCGATGAGCAGGAAGGGCACGCAGGTGGTGAGAAGGATGGCGGCCAGAAGGGCCAGGTCGCGGTCGCCGAAGTGGCGGCGCGTGAGCCGATAAAGCCAGTAGACGGCGACCAGGGCGGCCAGGGCGAAGGGCACGCGGCCGGCGGCGGCGGAAAGCCCCCCCACGGTGAAACCGGCGGCCTGCAGGTAGATCTGCATCCAGGGCGACCAGCGCCAGAGATAGCCCCCGACCTTGTCGAACTCCCGCTCTTCCTCCTGGGAGACGACATTTAAGCCGTCATAGGAATAGGGAAGCCCATGGACGAGCACGTTCTTGGCCAGACAGGCGGTCTCGGCCTCGTCCTGCCAGAAGGGGCGCTGGCCCAGGTTGTAGAACAGGAGAAAGGCGGCCAGGACCAGCACGGCGGCCAGTCCCCAGTCCAAACGGAAGCCGGCCGGCTCGGAAGCGGCGGGCGGCGCGGCCGGGACCGGCCCGGCGGACGTCGAGGTATGCGTCATGGCCCGCTCTCGGTACTGAAGGCGGGGTCGGATGTAAAGCCTCAGCCGTTTTCCCGGCCGGCCAGGACGCAGCGGTTCTTGCCGGAGGCCTTAGCCGCGTACAGGGCGCGGTCGGCGGCGGCGAAAAGATCCTTTTCGGCGTCCATGGCCGGGTCCGCCTCGGACGCGCCCAGGCTCACCGTCACCTGCGTCGCCCCGACGCCGTCCGGCAACGGGATGTTCAGGGCGGCCACGGCCCGGCGCAGCCGTTCGGCCGTCGTCAGGGCCGAAACGCCGTCGGTGGCCGGCAGGATCACGGCAAATTCCTCGCCGCCCACCCGGTACGCGCCGTCGATGTCGCGAAGGCCCGTGCGAATCGCCCCGGCCACGGCCCGCAGCACGTCGTCGCCCACGCCATGGCCGAAACAGTCATTGACCCGCTTGAAATCGTCAATGTCCAGGATGAGCAGCGTAAACGGCTCGCCATGACGCCGCAGCCGGGCCATTTCCCCGCCCAGGCGGTCCACGAAGCAGCCCCGGTTTTCCAGGCCCGTCAGCGCGTCATGGTCGGCCCGCCGGACGAGTTCCTCCTCGGCCAGGCGCAACTGTTCCACGGTTTCGGCCATGGCGTCGCGCTCATGGGCCAGATTGACCATGGCCTCGCCCAGGTGCTCGCTTTTATCCTGCAATGCCTCGGACATGTCGGCCAGACGTCGGGCAAGGACCCCGATCTCGTCGTCGCCAAAACGCGGCGGCAACAGGCAAGCCTGCTGCGCGCCCAGGGAATCGGCGAAATCGGCCAACACCCGCAGCCGCTTCACGAGCATGATGCGGCACAAGACCGCCGCCGCGGCCACGGCCAGGGCCACCGCCCCGGCCGAGACGCCGGCGGCCAATAGCGCCCGCGACCGGGCCGCCTCCTGAGCGTCGCGCGCCGCCATGCCCACGAACATGACGCCGTACGGGTCGCTGCCGTCGCGCTCCAGGGACAGGGTCTTATAGGCGTACAGCGTGTCCACGCCGTCCGGGTTGGCGGCCATGAACACGCCCGAGGACTGGCCCCAGGTGAACTGGCCGGCAAACAGCGCGTCAAAACGGTCACCGGGGCGCAGGGACGGGCTTGGCGGATAGCGGGTCAACAGCACGCCCTGGCGGTCGAAAAACGCCAGAAAGGCCCCGGGCGGCATGTCGCAACGGTTGAACAGCGACTGGTACCAGTCCAGACTGACGGCCGCCCCCAGCACCCCCGACGGTTTGCCTACGGCATCCAGCAAGGGGTGGGCGAAATGGATGGATGGCTTGTCCGTGACCTGGCCCACGACATATTCGCCCACGGCAAAATCGCCCCGCCGCAGGGCCTCGATGAAGTAGCGCCGCCCGCCCACCCGGGTTCCGGCATAGGGCTTGACCAGCGAATAGCGCATGTCGCCGCTCAGGTCGCTGACGTGGATGTTGTCGGCGAACGGCAGGGCCTGGGCCAACGCTGCCAGCACGGCGTCGGCCGCCTCGGGCGGGCCGTCGCGCAACGCCGGTTCGGACGCGGCGTTTTTCAGGGATTGCCGCATTTGGGCGGCCATGGCGTCCTGGACGGCGGCCGCCTGATAGGCGGCGCGCTCGAGCAGGCTGCGCCCCTGGGCCAGGGCATCGTCGAACATGGCGCGGGACAGCCACCACTGCACGGCCACAAGCGGCCCAATGGCCACCAGAAAGACGGCCATGAACCGAAAATAGATTGTTTTGTGGAACGGGATCATCCGCATGAGCGTCGTCTCAGGGCGTTTTATGCCGCACAAGGCGGTCAATGTTGGTAAAAGTTGCCTCGCTTACACGACTGCCTGGTGTTTTTCAAGCCGGCTTCCACCCTGCGTCATTAAATAAAAGTTACTTTTGCTTCACTAATTCCGCCGCAATCATTTCCACTATACCGTCAACAGGATTCGTTGGAGGCGTCTGCGGCGCTACGGCGCTTTTGCCGAGGGGACGAGACAGGAAAAGCAGCGCGCGGCCCGGGGCATCAGGGCCGCAACGGTTGACAGCACCCCCGTTTTCAGGATTAGTTCCCCGTTTGGCCGCGAACTCTTCCACGCGCGGCGCATTCCGCCGGCCCGCCCGCGATCCGGCGACCCCCCCTGGAGCGAACGCCCATGATGAACGGAAAAAAAGTGGTGGTGGTCATGCCCGCCTACAACGCGGCCTCCACCCTGGAACGCACCTATGCCGAGGTTCCCAAGGACATCGTGGACGAGGTCATCCTCGTCGACGACTGCAGCCGGGACGACACCATCAAGCAGGCCCAGCGCCTGGGACTGCGCTGCTTCCGCCATGAGCGCAACTGGGGCTACGGCCGCAACCAGAAGACCTGCTACGCCGAAGCCCTCAAGACCGGCGCGGACGTGGTCATCATGGTGCACCCCGACTACCAGTATACGCCCAAAATCATCCCGGCCATGGCCAACCTGTGCACCTGCGGCGAATACGACGTGGCCATCGCCTCGCGCATTCTCGGCGGCACGGCCCTGCGCGGCGGGATGCCGCTGTACAAGTACGTGGCCAACCGCTTCCTGACCCTGTCGCAGAACCTGCTCATGTCGGCCAAGCTGTCGGAGTACCACACCGGCTACCGGGCCTTCACCCGCGAGGTCCTGGAAGCCCTGCCGCTGTGGGAAAATTCCGACGACTTCGTCTTCGACAACCAGATGCTGGCCCAGTCCGTGTACTTCGGCTTCCGCATCGGCGAAGTGTCCTGCCCGACCAAGTACTTTGACGAGGCTTCGTCCATCAATTTCCGCCGCAGCTGCACCTACGGCATCGGCGTCCTGCAGACGTCCATGCAGTTCCGGATGCAAAAGCTCGGCTACAAGCAGTATTCGATCTTCGACAAGAACGGCCGCGGCCTGGCTAACGCCAATCCGCAGTACTACTCGGACGAGACTCCGGGCTGCACGCCGGCCAGCTAAATTCCGGCCCGGCCAGCCCTTCCAGGGTCGTCCCCCGCACGTCAAAGGTCCGCCGCAACCAGCCGGCAAAGCGGCGGACCTTGGCGATAAACGCGTCCACCGCCGCCTGGTCCGGGAAGTGCGGACTCGCCCCCGGCAACAGTTCCGAGGAATGCCAGAAAAGGGTCAACGCCCGCCCGCCCCGCCAGACGTGGGCCAGGGCGGCCAGCCGCATGGTGGCCTCGGGCATCCAGACCGGATTGACCCCCAGCGTCAGGGTTTTCATGAAACCGCCAAGCACGGCGTCGCGCCGGGACGGGAAGGCCTCGGCCAGGGCCTTGGCCAGACGGGGCGTGCCCGGAACCAGCGGCAGCTGGGTGGTGGGCGCTTCGAGCAGCCGGCCCGCGCCGCTGCCGTCCGGCCCCGCAAAACGCAGCCAGTAGGGATCGGCCGGGGCCAGGAAATGGTCCGGCCCGCCCGGCACGTGGCGCAAGGGGGCCACGCTGGAATCCACGGTGAAGCCGACCTCGGGCAACACGGCCATGGCCCGGCGAAAAAGGTTCCAGCGGCCCATGCGGAACGATCGGGCCGGAGAACCGGTGAAATCGGCCACGGCCGCCTGAAGATTGCGGAGTTTGTCCCTAAAGACCGCCACCGGCATGACCGAAGTGCTCACAGGTTCCGGCCAGGGCATGTCCGGGAAGGGCGGCGTGTTCCAGGGATGCAGGTGGGCGCCGAGTTCCCCGCCGACCCGGGACAGCAGGCCGGCCAGCACCTCAAGGCTCGGGCCATGGCGCAGCACCGGATAGTCGCACAGAAGCGTCAGCGGCAACCCGAACTCGGCCGGCAGGAACTCCAGCCGACGAAGCTTGGGAATGTTGGACAGCCCGGCCCCTTCCCGGGGATAGCTCCCGGAGAACAGGCCTTCTTCCTCCACATCGAGGCTTACCACCACGGCAAGCGGTTTCTTCCCCACGACGTCCCTCCGGGGCGCGCCGGCCGGGTGAAGTCCAGGCACGGCATTTGCTTGCGTCCAAAGTCGCTACGAGGCCGACACACTGCTTGACATGCCTCGCCCAGGACTATTTTTATCCATATGGCCTTAAATACATCTCCGCCCGACGCCGTCCCGTCTCCCGCCCGCCGGCTCTCCCTGGACGCCCTCGAACCGGGCATGGTCCTGGAAGACGACGTGGTGCGCGACGACGGCGCCCTGCTCGTGCCGCGCGGCACGGTCCTCACCCAGCGCCTCATCAGCCTGCTCCACGCCTGGCCGGTGCGCGGGCAGACGGCCTGCGTGCTCGGCGAGGTCCAGGCCACGGGGCCGGCCGCGCCCTGCCAGCCCGAGTCCGAGTCCCTGGACCTGACCGCGGCGGCGGCCGCCCAGGGGCCGCGTTTTGTCCACTGCGACCTGGAGGAGCTGGGCCAGGCGGCGCTTTTTGCCCAGTCCCTGCCCCGGGCGGCCCGGCTGCTGCGGGCCAGGGGGCCGCGTTGCCTGGATCTGCCCGGACCCGTGCCCCCCGAGTCCCTGCCGGCGGCGCCCACGAGCCCGCCGCCAGGCCCCATGGCCATCATCGAGGCCGACCCCAAGCTCACCTCGCTGCCCGACGTCTTCGTGCGCATCAGCGAGGCCTTAAATGATCCCAACAGCACGGCCCTGGAAGCGGCCGAGGCCATCGGCAAGGACACCAGCCTGTCGGTCAAGCTGCTGCAACTTGTCAACAGCGCCTTTTACGGCTTTCCGGTCAAAGTCGACACCCTGTCCCGGGCCGTCACCATCGTGGGCAGCCGCCAGCTCACCACCCTGGCCCTGGGCATCTCGGTCATCGGCCTGTTCAAGGACCTGCCCGAGGGGCTGGTCAACATGCGCGATTTCTGGAAGCACAGCATCAGCTGCGGCGTCATCGCCTCCACCCTGGCCCAGGCCGGGGCCAGGGGAGAAGGCGGGGCGGTGGAGGTGGAGCGGCTGTTCGTGGCCGGCCTGCTCCACGACGTGGGCCGGCTGGTGCTCTACCGCAACCTGCCCCGGCATTCCGCCCATGTGCTGGCCATGGCCCGCGACGAAGGCATCCTCCTGCGCCAGGCCGAACGGGCCATGCTGGGCTTTGACCACGCCACCCTTGGCGGCATGCTGCTGCGGCGTTGGCGCTTCCCGGAAAACCTGGAGCAGGCCGTGCGCGGCCATCACGGCGGCCAGGTCCCCATGAGCCGGGCGCTGCCGGCCATGATCCATCTGGCCGACGCGGCGGCCGGCTCCCTGTGCCTGGGCTCCAGCGGCGAGATCTACGCGCCGCCGCTGTCTCCGGCGGCCTGGACCACCGTGGGGCTGACGTCCGAGGCCCTGGCCCAGGCCCTGGCCACGGCCGAGGGCCAGGCAGCCGAAATCATCTCGCTGTTCCTGCCCGACGAAACCTGAGCGCGCCCGGCGACACGACGCCGCCGTTTCCCGGGCCGCGCCGCCCGGGGCGGGTTCCGGGAAACGCGGCCCGCCCCAGGGCGGCGGACCGTCCTCCCGGGGCCGGGGCCTTCGGCGACGCGCCGCCGGGCGGCACGGGCAACCCCAGGACGCACGACAAGGCCGGCTCCACGGAAACGGGAGCCGGCCGGTCTTTTTCCAGGAATGCTGGACTGGCGACCGCCTAGACGATGGTGGATTTTCCGTCGCGCAGCTTGCCGACCAGAAAGCCGATGGCGATGCCCAGGATGCAGCTGCCGATGCAGCTTATGCCGAAGATGGCCACCAGATCGTTGACGTCGCCGATGATCTTGCGGCCAAACAGGATGTGGAAAAAGCCGTAGCAGATCCAGATGACCATGCCGGCGTGGAAGCCGAAGAACAGCCCGTCCATCATCCGGTCGTGGACCTCGACGGACTCGATGTGCTTGTAGCAGATGATCTGGGCCACCACCCCGAACAGGGTGATGGACCCGAACGAGGCCAGAAGCTGGATGGCCATGGCCACCACCGTGGCGTGCCAGGGGTCGCCCTTGCGCAGGGAGACGATGATTCCGGGCATGAGGCTGACCAGCCACAGGCCGATGATGCCAAGCCCCTGGTGGTGTCGCAGGGCCTTTTTCCAGATCGCATCCAAACGCTCTCGCATGGTCCGCCTCGTGTAAAACGGCCGCTCGGGCCGGCCTGCCCCGCCGGATAGGGCGGGGGCACAAACAAAAAGCACGCCGGCCGCGTTGTCAAGCGGCGTGGAAAACGTCATACTGGCTGCAAGCGTGGGAGGCAATGCGTTTTGCGCAAACCGGTCCCCCCTCCCCCGCGCCCGGACAACCATGGAAAACGCTCCCGAAGGCGTGCGGGCCGACGCCCGGCCGCCGCGCATCCTCATCGTCGACGACGAGACGATCAACGTCGAAACCCTGGCCTGGATGCTCAAGGAAGCCGGGTTCACGCCGCTTCGCGCCTCGTCCGGGCCGGCCGGACGGCGCATCGCCGCCGCCGAGCAGCCCGAGCTCATCATCCTCGACATCATGATGCCCGGCGAATCCGGTTTCGAGACCTGCGCCAAGCTCACCGCCGACCCGGCCACCACCGACATCCCCATCATCTTCATCTCGGGCCTGGACGACGTGGAAAACAAGGTCCGGGGCCTCCAGCTCGGGGCCGTGGACTACATCGCCAAGCCTTTCGCCCGGGAAGAGGTCCTGGCCCGGGTCAAGATCCACATCCGCCTGCGCCAGGGGCTGCGCGCCCTTTTGGCCGAACAGGCGGCCAAGCTGGCCCAGATCCGCGACGCCCAGCAATCCATCCTGGTCTGCCCGGACGACCTGCCCGAGGCCCGCTTCGCCGTGCGCTACGTGCCGGCCCTGGAGGCCGGCGGCGACTTCTACGACGTTTTCCCCTGGAGCGAGTCGGTCATGGTCTATTTCGTGGCCGACATCTCGGGCCACGACCTGGGCGCGTCCTTTGTCACCTCCTCGCTCAAGGCCCTGGTGCGCCAAAACGCCAACCCGCTCTACACGCCCGTCGAAACGCTCAAGAACATGAACAGCGTGCTCACCTCGTTTCTGCGCGACGGGATGCACCTGACCGCCTGCCTCATCTTTTTAAACCGCGTCCGCTCCCGCCTGACCCTGGTCAGCGCCGGCCATCCCGCCGCCATCCGGGTCGCCGCTAACGGCACGGTGGAGGCCCTGGCCTGCGAAGGCGACGTGCTCGGCGTGTTCGAATCCGTCCAGTGCGGCCAGATCGAGTGCGCGGTGTCCCCCGGCGACCGGCTCTACCTCTACACCGACGGCCTCATCGAACGCTTCGGCCCCACCGCCCGGGGCCGGGAGCAGGGGTTCGCCGCCCTGCTGGACGCCTGCCGGACCGCCGCCGCCCTGCCCCTGGCCGAGGCCGTGGCCGCCATCAGCGCCGCGTTGCAGCCCGAAGGCGGCCCGGTACAGGACGACGTGGTGCTCATGGGCATCGAGGTCTGACGGCCATGTTCGAAGCGCATACTTCCTCTGACGGCCGCTGCCTGCGCTTTTCCGCCACGCTGGCCATGCTCGACCGGGCCGTGGACGAAGCCGTGGCCTTCCTGGCCTCCAGGCAGGCCCAGGGCAGCCTTTTTGACGTCAAGCTGCTGCTGCGCGAGGCGCTTTTAAACGCCGTGCTCCACGGCAGCCGCGGCGACCCCCTGCGCCAGGTGACCCTGACCCTGGACTGCGCCGACAGCCGGCTCACCGCCGTGGTCACCGACCAGGGGCCGGGCTTTGACTGGCGCGCCGCCGCCGAGGCCCCGCCCCCGCCCGACGCCGAAAGCGGCCGGGGACTGACCATCATGACCCTTTACGCCGACGACGTGCGCTATAACGCCGCCGGCAACCAGGTGACCCTCGTCAAGGCCGTGCCGGGCCTGACGGGTCCCGCATCCGCCCCGGAACGCCCCGGGGACGACACCGACCGGAGCCCAGCCATGTACGACATCCGCACCATTGACGGACGCACCATCCTCACCCCGGCCGGCGACATCGTGGCCTCGGCCGCCGACGGGCTGCGAAGCGCCGTCAAGGACCTGCTGCCGGGCCTCGACGGCCCCCTGGCCATCGACCTCTCCAAGGTGGAGCTCGTCGATTCCGTGGGCATCGGCCTGCTCATCGCCGTCCACAACTCCCTGTCCAAGAAGGGCGGCCGTCTGGCCCTGGAACACGTCAGCCCGGACTTGACCGCGCTGCTTCGCACCATGCGCCTGGACAAGCATTTCTCCATCCAACCGGCCTGATCGCCAAGGAACCGCCATGGACCAGCTGGACGACGAAATCCTGGTCATGTTCATCGAGGACTCCAGGGAACACCTGGGGAACATCGAGGCGGCGCTCATGGACATGGAGCGCCATGGGGCCGACATCGACGAGGAGCTGGTCAACACCGTGTTCCGCGCCGCCCATTCCATCAAGGGCGGGGCCGGCTTTTTAAACCTGACCAATATCCGCGAACTGGCCCACCGCCTGGAAAATCTCCTGCACATGATCCGAAGCCGCGAGCTGGCCCCGGACACCCGGATCATCAACCAGCTCCTGACCGGCTTCGACCGCCTGCTGGCCCTGGTGGAGCGCGGCCCCCAAAGCGACGCCGAGGACATCGGCGAACTGCTGGCCGCCCTGTCCGGGGTGGCCGAGGAACATTTCACCACCGAGCAGCGCGCCCAGGCCGCGGCCAAGGCCGTCATCGCCCTGCCCGGCGGCGCGGCCGCCTTCGAGGCCGACGAACTGAGCCTGCGCCAAGCGGTCAGCGGCGGCAAGAACCTCTACCTGGTGGAGTACGACCTCATCCACGACGTCCAGGCCCGGGGCAAGACGCCGCTGGACGTCATCACCACCATGGAGTCCAGCGGGCTGATCGTTGACTGCCGCATGGAGCTGTCGGCCGTGGGCGACCTCGACGCGCCGCCGGTCAACCGCATTCCCTTTTACGTGCTCTACGCCAGCATCGTCGAACCTGACATCGTGGGCTACCTGTTCGCCCTGGACGTCAGCCGCATCCACCCCGTGGACCTGGACGCCCTGCTGCCGCCGACCGACGCCCCGGCCCCGGACGCCCTGGTCCAGGCCCCGGCCCGGGAATTCGGCCCCTGGCTGCTGACCGACGGCCGGCAGGCCGCCGAGGTGCGTCTGGCCCCGGGACACGCCCCGGAGGCCGCCGCCGCCCGGGAGGCCCTGCTGGCCGCCCTGGCCGCCGGACGCGACACGCTGCTCGTCTGGCCCGACGCACAGGCCTGCGACCTGGCCTTGCTCCAAGTCCTGGTGGCCGCCGCGCGCGGCTTCGCCGCCCGGGGCCTGGCCCTGGCCCATGGCGACGCCCCGCCCTCGGCCCTGGCCGAAACCATCCGCCGGGCCGGCCTTGGCCCCAAGGATCTGGCCGAGGCCGGACTGCCCGGCGACCTGTTCGCCGCGTCGTTTCAGTAACGAACCACGTTCGGCATGGCCGCATAACACGCCTTTAATCGCCTTCGCCGCCCCAGGGGCGAAGAATACAAGGCAGGCCCCACGGAGGAACGGATGGCTTTCGACGCCGAGACCCGCGCCCTGTTTCAGGAAGAAGTGGCCGAGAACCTCGCCGAACTCGACGGGGCGCTGCTCGAACTGGAAAAAAATCCCCGCGACCACGATCTGGTCAATCGGATCTTTCGGGCCGTGCATACCCTCAAGGGGGCCTGCGACATGTTCGGCCTGGTCCAGGTGGTGGCCCTGGCCCATGACCTGGAATCGCTTTTCGACCATGTCCGGGGCGGCTGGCGACGGGTGAGCAAGGAACTCCTTGACGCCGCGTTTGCCGCCAAGGACCGTTTCGCCGCCATGCTGGCCGAAGGGGCCGACCCCGAGGCCGAGGCCGACCCGGCCTTGGCCGAACGCCTCAAGACGCTGCTGCGCACCACGGACATGCCTGACGAGGAACCGGCCGCGCCGGTTCCCGGGCGGGACACGGCCACGGCCGCCGACGACAACGATCAGGACGCCTTCGAACTGGCCGCCGCCCTGGCCGGCATCCTGCCCGACGCCCCCCAGCCCCTTTCGGCCCCCCAGTCCTGGGACATCGTGTTCGCCCCGTCCGACCCCGGCCATCTTGGCCGCAGCGACCCCCTGGCCCTGCTCGACGAACTGCGTGGCCTTGGCCAGGCCGAGGTGCGCTGCGACGTCAGCGCCGTCCCGGAGCTGGAAGCCCTCGACCCGGCCGACTGCCGGATGCGGTTCTTCCTGCGCCTGACCACCGGGCCTGACGCCAACGCCAACGCCCTGCGCGACGTGTTCCTGTTCCTGGACAACCCCGGCGACGTGACCATCACCCCGGCCGCGGCCGGCACGCCCATGGCCCAGCCGGTCCCGGCCGCGCCCCGGGCCCCGGCCCAGGCCCCGTTGCCGGTTGACGCGCCCCGGACCTCACCGCCCCAGGCCGCCGCGCCTCAGGCGGCCGCGCCCAAACCCGCTGCTCCCCAGGCCGAGCCCAGGCCCGTGGCGGCTCCGGCCCCGAAACCCGACGCCGCCCAGGCCCCCCAGGCCGCGCCCAACGCCGAAGCCAAGGCTTCGCCCCAGGCGGCTAAAAAGGAAGCCATGCAGAGCCTGCGGGTGGACGCCGGCAAGCTCGACGATCTGGTCAACCTCGTCGGCGAACTGGTCATCGCCCAGGCCCGGCTCACCCAGCTGGCCGGAAGCTTGGCCCAGCCCGCGCTGACCAGCGTGGCCGAGGAAATCGAGCGGCTGTCCAACGAGCTGCGCGACAATACGCTGGGCATCCGCATGTTGCCCATCGGCACGACCTTCAGCCGGTTTCGCCGGCTGGTGCGCGACCTGTCCTCGGAGATGCGCAAATCCATTGAGCTCGTCACCGAAGGCGGCGAAACCGAGCTGGACAAGACCGTCATCGAGCAGCTCAACGATCCGTTGGTGCATCTGCTGCGCAACAGCATCGACCACGGCATCGAATCCCCCGAGGACCGGCTGGCCGCCGGCAAGCCCGAGGCCGGAACCATCATCCTTTCGGCCGAGCACGCCGGCGGCGAGGTGGTGCTGAACATTGTCGACGACGGCAAGGGGATGCAGGCCGAGCGCATCCGGGCCAAGGCCGTGGAAAAGGGGCTTATTCCCCCGGACGCGCGCCTGACCGACAGCGAGTGCTTCAACCTGATCTTCCTGCCCGGCTTTTCCACGGCGGACAAGGTCACCAACATTTCGGGCCGGGGCGTGGGCATGGATGTGGTCAAGCGCTCCATGGACGCGCTGCGCGGCAAGATCGACGTGCAAAGCGAACCGGGCAAGGGCACGCGCATCACCATCCGCCTGCCGCTCACCCTGGCCATCATCGACGGGCTGCAGATCAAGGCCGGCGAGGACCAGTACATCATTCCGCTGTCGCTGGTGGAAGAATGCGTGGAGCTCTCGCGCGACGGCGGCGACGGGGCCGGGCGCGGCCGCACCCTCCAGGTGCGCGGCGAAATCGTGCCCTATATCCGGCTGCGCGAGGCTTTTGAGATGGACGGCCTGCCCCCGGCCATCGAGCAGGTGGTGGTGACGCGCTTCGAGGGCGAGCGGGCCGGCATTGCCGTGGATCAGGTGCTTGGCCAGCAGCAGACGGTCATCAAGAGCCTTGGCAACTACATCGGCTCGGTGTCGGGCATCTCCGGCGCGACGATAAACGGCGACGGCACCATGTCGCTCATTCTCGACGTGCCCTCCTTGGTGGCTTCCGTGAAGCGGGCCGCGGCCTGAGGCCGGTTTCGCAGTCGCACCGCCGCCACGTTGCGGCCCGCTTCGCCGCCTGACGGGGAACCATCGTTCCCGACGCTTCCCGGGCGCGCGACGAGAGCGCCAAACGCGCGCGCCGCATTGACCACACGCCCCCAGGCCGCTACACTCGGCCAAATTGACAGGATGAGGAACACCATCGCATGTCCAACGATCCGTATGCCCTGTTCGCCGATTTCGTGGCCCGCAAGAAGCTCAAGATGACGCCCCAGAGGCGGCAGATTCTCGACGTGTTCCTGGCCGAGGAAGGGCACCTCACCTCCGAGGAACTCTACCAGAAGGTCAAGGCCGAGCATCCCGGCATCGGCCAGGCCACGGTCTACCGCACGCTCAAGCTCCTGGCCGACTCCGGTCTGGCCAAGGGCGTGGAGTTCGGCGACGGGGCCATGCGCTACGAGATCCTCTACGGCCAGACCCACCACGACCACCTCATCTGCGAAGCCTGCGGGGTCAACGTCGAGGTGGTGGACCCGGCCATCGAGCAGCTCCAGGAAGAGGTGGCCCGCCGCCACGGCTTCACCCTGACCGCCCACAAGCTCTACCTCTACGGGCTGTGCCCGGAGTGCCGCAAAAAGCGCGCCTAGCCCGGCTCGTTCGCCCAGAAAACCCGCGCGGCGGCCCTGTCAGGGGCCGCCGCTTTTTTGCGTCGCCAAGGCGCGGCCGCTCAGACCTCTTCCGGCGCGTCGTCGTTCTCGTCATCGTCGTCCCCGGCCAGGGCCGGGCCGTCGCCAAGCTCGGCCAGTCCGGCCGCCGCCAGTCCCTCGGCCCAGCCGCCCGGGCGGCCGGCGCACTCGGCGAATACCCGGCTGGGGCAGCAGGCGCAGCGCTCGGGGTCCAGCCGGGCCACGATGCCGGCGATGGCCGATTCCTTGTCGCGAAAGACGTTCTCCGCGCCGATGCGGGCCAGACAGCCGCCGCGCACCAAAAGTTCCATGACCTCGCCCTTGAGCGAGCAGAAAAAGATCTCCCGGCCCGAAAGCTTCATGGCCCCGGCCTCGTGGAAGAGCATGTGGCAGCCGCCGGCGTCGATGAAGTTGATGCCCGAGCCGATGATGAGGATGTGGCACTGCTCGGGGCTGCCTTCCACGATGCGGTGGAGTTCCTCGGCGATGTGGTTGACGGCCCCGAAAAAGATGGAACCGTCCAGGCGCAGGATCTTGAGCTGGGGGCATTCAGCCAGCTTCTTGCGGCGCACGTTGACCAGGGCCCGGCGGGACGAGGCCGGGTCCGGGGCCAGGGTGATGAAATGGGGGTGGCTGGTGCGGCGCAGGTAGAGCAGAAGCGACAGCATGACCCCGGCGTAGATGGCGAATTCCAAGCCGACGAACAGCGTGGACAAAAACGTGGCCGCCAGCACCCCGGCCTCGGACCGGTCGGTGTGCAGGATGTGGCGGATGGCCTTGGCGTTGACCAGCCCAGCCGCGACCAAAACGATGACCCCGGCCATGGCCGCGATGGGCAGGTAGGCCGTGACCGGCGCGACCAGCAGCACGACCAGGGCCAGCAGCATGGCCGAAAACACGGCGGCCAGCGGCGTCTTGGCCCCGGCGTCGTAGTTGACGCCGGTGCGGGTGAACGACCCCGACGAGGCGTAGCCCGAGAAAAAGCCGCCGGCGATATTGGCCAGCCCCTGGCCGATGAACTCCTGGCTGTTGTCGATATGCTGCTCCGAACGCACGGCCACGGCCCGGGCAATGGACACGGCCTCGGCCAGCCCCAGCATGGCCACGGCCAATGCGCCCGGGAACAGCACCCGGAAGGTGTCCAGGTCGATTTCCGGCAGGGACAGCGGCGGCAGGCTGGCCGGCAGCGCGCCCACGAGCTTGGCCCCGTGCCCGGCCCCGTCGATGGCCTGGCACAGGAGGCTGCCGGCGATAAGCGAGAGCAGCAGGGCCGGGCTGCGCGGCCATAGCCGCTTGAGCATCACGGCGACGAACAACGTGGCCCCGGCGATCAGGGCCACGTGGCCGTTGACGGCCTGCAACTGCTCGAAAAACGACAGCCAGATTTCCAGAAAGGAGCCGCCGCGCGGCAGGGTGAGACCGAAAAAATGCCCGAGCTGGCTGGTGGCGATGAGAATGGCCGCGCCGGCGGTAAAACCCGTGACCACCGAATGGGACACGAAATTGACCACCCCGCCCAGCCGGGCCAGCCCCAGGCCGAACTGGACCAGGCCGGCCAGGACGGTGAGCGCCAGCACGAGCCGGATGTAGTCCGGCGAGCCGGGGAGGGCGAGTTGGCTGACGTTGGCGTAAACCACCAGGGAGATGGCCGTGGTGGGACCGGAAATGAGGTGCCAGGACGAGCCGAAAAGGGCGGCCACGATGACCGGGACCATGGCGGCGTAGAGGCCGTACTGCGGCGGCAGCCCGGCGATGGCGGCAAAGGCCACGCCCTGGGGCAGCACGATGACCGCGCCGGTGAGTCCGGCCCACAGGTCGGCCGCAAGCGTGCGCCGGCCCACCCGGGGCCACCAGCCGAGAAAGGGGAAAATGCGTGGCGCTAGCCGCAGCAGCGGCTCGAAGCGCGACGGGCGGCGGGGCAGATCGCAGTGTTCCACAGGGCGTCTCCGGGAGGGGCGTATGGTAACGACCATACCCGGGAAGCGGCCGGGGTCAAGGCTTGGGGCGCGTTTCGCCCTCCCTGCCGTGGGACGCGACAACGGCCAAGCGCCACGCCCCGGCCACCCCGGCAAGCGCCCCCAGTCCCGGGGGCACGATGTATTCGGCCACCCGGGCCGTCAGCCGCTCGTCGGGCAGATAGCCGCCCAAGGTGGCCACGAACCGCTCCCGAACCTTGGCGAAAAAGCCTTCCTTGCCGAGCCGGCCGCCCTTGGGCACGCTGCCGCCCAGGATGACGCGGCGCGGCGACAGGGCGTAGGTGACCGTCGCCAAGGCCTCGGCCACGTAGACCGCCTCCTGCTCCCAGGCCGGATGATCGGCGGGCAGGTCCTCGGCCGCCGTCCCGGTCCGGGCCGCCATGGCCGGACCGCTGCAAAGCCCTTCCCAGCAGTCGCCGTGAAACGGACAGACCCCGGCAAACGCGTCCCCGGCCAGACGCCGCAAGCCGATATGGCCCATTTCCGGGTGGGTCAGCCCATGGAGCAGCCGGCCGCCGGCCATGCCGCCCACGCCGATACCCGTGCCGATGGTGACGTAGAGGAAATCGTCCAGCCCCCGGGCCGCGCCCCATTCCCGCTCGCCCAGGGCCGCGCCGTTGACGTCGGTGTCGAAACCGATAGGCCGGCCCGGGAAAGCCCGGCCAAGGGCGCCCAGGAGATCAAAACCGCTCCAGCCCGGTTTGGGCGTGGTCATGACCCGGCCGTAGTCGGGCAGGGCCTTGTCCAGGCAGACCGGGCCGAAGGAGGCCACGCCCAGGGCGGCAAGGGGCGCGCCGCGCCGGTCCTCGCGGGTCTTGAGCCAGCCGGCCACGGCGGCCAGGGTGGCGGCGGGATCGTCGCCCGTGGGAAAAACGGCCCGGTTCTCCGGCCGCCGGATGTCGTCAAGGCCGGCCCCGACGGCGCAGACAAACTTCGTCCCCCCGGCCTCGACCGCTCCCCGAAAAGCCTTCTCGCGCATGGCGCAATACATCCCCTTATTCTATGCTGAATACGGTTTCCTTATAGGCGAACAGGCCGCCCGACAAGGGGCCTGGCGCGGCTTGCCCGCCCGAGGCCCGAAGCCATTGGTTTTTCTCCGCGCTTTGGCTATCGTGACGGCGCGGCATGGTCGCCAAACGGACCAGGCCGCGCCGTCACGGAGAAACCCCATGCTGACCATGGCCTGCGTCGGATCGACCAATTTCCTCGGCTGCCTGCCCAAGGACGCCTTTGCCGTCGTGTCCGTCACGCCGCCGGCCCTCCAATGCCGCACCTGGGAGGCCATCCGGGCCGCCTGCGGCCGGTCGCCCGACATCGTGGCCTACTTCGACTACAGCGCGCCGCCGCCCCTGCCCGGCGTGGAGCAGTTTCCTTGCCTCACCGTCTTTGGCTGCGTGGACAGCCACATCCACCATTGGTATCCGACCTATGCCCAGGCCTTTGACCTGTGCACGGTGAGCCTGCGCGACCATCTGCCGGCTTTTCAGGAGAATTTGTCCCCGGACCGGGCCATCTGGCTGCCGCCCGCGGCCGAGGCCGTGGCCGCCGAGGCCGTGGCCCGGGAAGCGGACAAGGACATCGATTTGCTGTTCGTCGGCAAGGTGGACGCCGATCTGACCCCCGGCCGGGCGGCCCTGCTCACGCAGCTCGCCGCCCTGTTCCCGGGCCTTGTCGTCACCCAGGGAAGCTGGCGCGAACTGTTCCCCCGGGCGCGCCTGGTGCTCAACATCGCCGAACACGGCGACCTCAACTTCCGGGTCTTCGAGGCGCTCTCCGTCGGCTCCTGCCTGCTGACGCCCGAGGTCGGCCACGGCCTGACCGAGCTGTTCACCCCGGGCGAGCACCTTTTCACCTATCCGCCGGGCGACCTGGACCGGCTGGCCGCTCTGGTCCGGGAACTGCTGCCCGACCCGGCCAGGCGCGAGCGCGTGGCCCGGCAGGGCCTGGAAGCCTTGCGCGCCCGCCACAGCCCGGCCGCCCGGGCCGACCGGTTCGCCGGCTTTGTCACGGCGCAACCGGCCCAGACCCTGATCCGCCGACGGCTGGAGGCGGCCCGGGACCTGCCCGCCTCCCTGCGGCTGCTCTATCTCCACTGGGCCGAGGCCCTGCCCGGCGACCCGCGCGCCGCGCTCTACCTGGAAGCGGCCAAGGGCCGTCTGTCCGCCGGCCCCGGCGACCTGTAGCCGGGCGCGAGACGGCGGCCGGCAACCCGCTGCCGCGACCTCACCCCTTGCCACGACGGCCAAAGGGCCTTACAGTTACGGTACCTTTCTCCATGGACGGAGCCGGTCCCCGAAGCACGGGGCCGCGAGGGCAGGCACGCTCGTGTCCCCGTCGCGTGGCGCTTTTGCGCCCGGAGTCCGCCCATGGCCGCCATTGCCGCCGCATCGCCCATAGGGGCCTACCAGCGCGAAGCGTCTCGATTGACGCCCGCCGCGCCGCGCGTGCCCGGCAAGGTCATCAGCCGCGAGGCCGGACTGTCGTTTGGCCCCTTTTCCCTGCGCTACTCGGCCACGGACTACGAATTCGACCTCTCGGGCGCGCCTCCCCAGGCCAGCTTCGTCGATGCCCTGGACGCCGCCGCCGCCAGCGCGCTTTTGGCCGAAACGCCGGCCCTGGGGCAAGCGCCGCCGCCCAACGCCTACACCCGCCGCCAGGCCCTGGCCGGCTACGCCACGGCCGCCGCCGTCACGCCCCAGACCGCTACCGGCCCGACCATGCTGTCGCTGCGGGTCTGATTTTTCCCCGCCGACGCGCCTCGTCCCGAGATTTCCCGGCCTGCCCCATGTCCACGCCGCCGCCTTCGGGCGCGCCGGCGCAGCGGGCGACCGTTACCCCGCCTGGGGCAGCCCCCCGCGCCGCAACTTCGGCACGATGCCGCCCACGCTGCGGCAATACTGCCGGTACTGCTCGCCGAACCGCGACAGCAGCCAGGCCTCTTCATGGGGAATGCACAGCCAGTAGAACACCCCCGCCACCACCGGCGTCAAAAGCGCCAGCAGCGTGCCCTGCATGAGCGCCAGCCCGGGCACGATGCACCAGATCCAGGCGGCGTAAAGCGGATGGCGCACCACGGCGAATATGCCGCGCGTGGCGAGTTGTCCGGCGTCGATGGCCTTGTACACCGAAAACGTGCCCAGGGCGTACACGACAAAGCCCAGGGCAAGAAGCACCCCGCCCACGGCCAAGGCCAGCCGTTCAGGGAGCAGGCGGTCGCAAAAGGATTCGATCAGGATGGCGTCATAGACGATGGCGAGCAAGCCGTAGCAGATGGTGGCGCGGTAGAGCATGGTTCCCATTCCCCAACGATTCATGGCCTCACCTCCGGGGGGTCATGATTGCCTTGCACCGAAAATCGCGCCGCCTGTCAAGGGGCCTTGACAGGGCCGGGGTTCCTCGGCCACCCACAAATGGTCGTGTCCATCCAAGTCGTACGCCTTCTCGCCGCCGCGCCCCTGCCCATGACCGTGGCCGTCGCCCTGGGGCTGGTTTCCGCCTTGTGGCTGGGGCTTTTCTGCACGGCCTCCATCCGGGCCGCCCTGGCCATGGCCGGCGCCTCGGCCGGCGGAGCCGTGCTTTCGGTCTGCGACGCCCTGTCCCGGCTGGCCGAGGCGCGCCGGGTGCGCCGCCTCCTGGCCCGGCGGGGGTTTGATCCCCGGGGCTTCGACGCCATGGCCCGCTCCCGCTGCCAGCGCGACGCCGCCCTGCACGCCGCCCGCCAGGCCGGCTGCATCGACAGGGCCAAAGCCCACTACCGCTCCCGGGGCTTTGCCTGGTACCATGTGCTGCCCCAAGGGACGATCAGCGCCCCCTGGCGACTGCTCGCCCCCCGGTTTCTCAAGGGAAGCTTCCTGGCCTTTCGCCGCCCGCGCCGGCCGCGCCGCTAAATGGCCCGGCGCAAACCGCCACCGGAGAACGCGCCATGCCCGAAACCGCCCCCACCGACGCCCTGGCCGGACTACTCGCCGCCCTGGGCCTGTCCGAAACGCCCTACGGCATGTTCTACACCAACGACGAGCCGACCTCCGGTTTCGCCCCCGATGCCGGCCCGCCCCTGTCCATCGAGGCCGAACAGGCCGGAACCATCGACTGGGGCGCGGTCTGGGGCTCGTTTTCCTGCGTCCTGGGCAAGCTCTGGCTGGCCCGGCGCAAGGGCGAGGCGGCCTGGTTCGCCGCCGACCGCTACGGCTGCCCGGGCGGCTCGTTCTACCTCGGCTTCCACCAGCCCCAGCTCGACTTCATCGCCTGCTACATCTCCACCGGCATCCCCGGCACGCCCGTGGCCGGCGAACGCTACCTGCCCTCCCCGGCCTCGGCCCGCCGCTTTTTCACCGAAATCGCCCCGCGCCCGGCCCCGGCCAAATACTGCGTCTTCAAACCCGTCACCCGCTTCGCCCCAAACGAGACGCCCGAAACCGTCACCTTCTTCGCCCGGGGTGAAACCCTCACCGGCCTGGCCAACCTGGCCACCTTCGTCACCGACGATTTCGAGGTCACGGCCGCGCCCTTCGGGGCCGGCTGCAGCTTCATGACCACCTGGCCGCTGCACTACCTGGCCAAGGGCCGCCCCCGGGCGGTGCTCGGCTGCGGCGACCCGTCGGCGCGCAAATTCCTCAAGCCCGATGAAATGACCTTCACCGTGCCCTTCGCCCTCTACGAGCAGCTCCTCACCCGCTGGCCCGAAGCCTTCCTGGGCACCAAGACCTGGGCCGGCGTCCAGAAAAAGATCGCCCGCAGCCGCGAGGTTTGGAAGGAAGAGGGATAAGGAGAAGAGGGCAAGACGAAGAGTGCCTCCGGCGGCCGGGGGCCTGAGGCCCCGGGACCCCCCAAATTGGGAACGGGGCGTGGCTCGCTGAAGGGTTGTCCAAACGTCGCCGCAGGCCGTCTCTTCGGGGCTACCCGTGGTTGCGGCCCTGGGCCATGGCCGCCACGGCTGCGTCCCAGTCGGCTGGATCGCAAACGTCTTTTTCGATGATCTCGAAAAATTCGCCCTCGGCCAGCCGCAGCTCGGCCATGTCCGGGTGCTTGCGCCGCAGCCACGTTGGCGCTTCCCGGGCCTCGTCCACGTTGTCGGCGGTAAAAGTCGCCAGCGGCGTTCGGCCCGCCGCCCCGCACTTGAAGAGCAGATAGGATTTCGTCATGCCAGCCTCCCGTTGGTCAACGGTTCGTCCGTGCAACGACGCCGCCTCCTCACCCTGCTGGGGGCCTGAGGCCCCCGGACCCCCCAAATGGAGAGAGGGGGAGCATCAGAGGGCCGCGAAGAAGCAGATCACCGCGAGAAGGCCCAGGCCGGTGCGGATGACGTGGAGCAGGTTCCACTTCTCCAGAAGCGCCCGGGTGGCGGCGTCGGCCGTGTCCGGGTCGGCGGCCGTCAGTTGCCGGTTGACCGGCATGATCCAGCGGTAGGTGACGACCCAGTTGGCGATGGAAAAAAGCGCGCCCGTGACGAAAAGCGCCTTGCCGGCCCAGTAGGCGGCCAGCAGGCCGAAGAAAAAGCCGCCCATGGCCAGACTGGCCTGCATCCGGGAGGCGCGCGGATAGCTCGCCTGCCACTGGGCCAGCATCTCGCCGTCGAGCAGCCCGCGCCGGGCCGGGTGTTCCACCAGATTGATGTACAGGGCCGCGCCGGTAAACGCGGCCATGAGCGCCAGAGCGATAGCGCCGAATTCCATAAGTTACCTCGTTTGGCCGTCCACCTCGGCCAGGGTGTCGATAAGCGCGGCGATGGCGAAATCCTGCTCGGCGTCGGTGAGCGACGGGTACATGGGCAGGGAGAAGATCTCCTTGGCCGCTCGCTCGGTGTGGGGCAGGTCGCCTTCCTTGTAGCCCAGATGAGCGTAGCCCGTCATGGTGTGGATGGGCCAGGGGTAGCTGATGTTGAGATTGACCTCGCGAGCCTTGAGCCCGGCCAGGACGGCGTCTCGCCTGGGGTGGCGAGCCACGTAAAGATAGTAGGCATGGTCGTTGCCTGGGGCGGTTACGGGCAGGGTCAGGGACGTGCCGGCCAGGGCGGCGTCGTAGCGGGCGGCCAGTTCCCGGCGGCGGGCGATGTAGGCCGGCAGATGCCGGAGCTTGCCGCGCAGGATGGCGGCATGAATCTCGTCCAGCCGGCTGTTGAAGCCGTGCTCCAGGGCGTAATAGGTCTTTTCCATGCCGTAGAAACGCAGCTTCTTGAGCTTGGCCGCCACGTCGTCGCGGTTGGTCAGCACCATGCCGCCGTCGCCGTAGGTCCCCAGAATCTTGGTGGGATAAAAGGAGAAGGCAGCCGCGTCGGCCAGGGAACCGCAGACCCGACCATGCCGGGCCGCGCCGTGGGACTGGGCGCAGTCCTCGACCACGAACAGCCCGTGGCGCTCGGCCACGGCGGCCACGGCCTCCATGTCCACGCACTGGCCGAAAAGATGCACCGCCACGATGGCCCGGGTGCGCGGCGTCACGGCCGCTTCCAGCCGCGCCGTGTCCATGAGGTAGGTGGCCGGGTCGATGTCGACGAAGCGCGGCACGCCGCCGGCGCTGGCGATGGCCGAGACCGTGGGCACGGCCGTGTTGGAGACGGTCAGCACCTCGTCGCCCGGCTGGAGTCCCAGGGCGAGCAGGGCCAGCATGACGGCGTTTGTGCCGTTGTCCACGCCCACGCCATGGGCCGCGCCGCAGTAGGCGGCGAATTCCTGTTCAAAAGCGGCGACATTGGGGCCGAGGATGAGCTTGCCCGAAGCCAGCACCCCTTCCACCGCCGCCAGCACTTCAGCTTTTTCTTCCCGATATTCTTCCAAATATCCCCAAACATTCACCGCCATCCCATTACTCCTTTTTCCCCCTATCGGGGGGTGCGGGGGGCGCCCGCCCCCCGCCCCCCCCCCCCCCCCCCCCCCCCCCCCCCCCCCCCCCCCCCCCCCCCCCCCCCCCCCCCCCCCCCCCCCCCCCCCCCCCCCCCCCCCCCCCCCCCCCCCCCCCCCCCCCCCCCCCCCCCCACGACAGGGAGGATATTAGTAGGTCGTTTCGAATGAAAACGACCTACTAATATCCGGCGTCGGAGAGGGCTTGTCCAAGCGAGACCATCTCGAGCGCGACCAGGGCGGCATCGAAACCTTTGTTGCCGGACTTGGTTCCTGCTCGCTCCACGGCTTGCTCGATGCTGTCCGTGGTCAAGACGCCGAAGACCACGGGGACCCCGCTCTCCGCGGAGGCCCGCGCGACGCCGCCCGCGCTCTCCCCCGCCACGTAGTCGAAGTGAGCGGTGGCGCCGCGGATCACGGCGCCGAGCGCGATCACGGCGTCGAATTTTCCGCTCTTCGCCAGGCGAGCAATGGTCACGGGCAACTCCCAAGAGCCGGGCACGCGCACGTGCGTGATG
>JAEZMB010000009.1 GCA_023435825.1 Pseudomonadota bacterium
GGGAAAAACTTTTTTCAAAAAGTTTTTCCCCACAATCCCAAAAGGATCACACGACATGAGCGAGACCACGGCCCTGGATACCATGGGCGATTGGCGGCGCAGCCACGATTGCGGCGCGTTGACGGCTTCCGACGTCGGCAGCGAAGTCTGCCTCATGGGCTGGGCCCAGTTCCGCCGCGACCACGGCGGGCTCATTTTCATCGACCTGCGCGACCGGGGCGGACTCACCCAGGTGGTCTTCTGCCCCGAGGGCAGCCAGGCCGAGCTGGAGCGCGCCCATGTGCTGCGCACGGAGTACGTCCTGGCCGTCAAGGGCCGGGTGCGCGCCCGCCCCGAGGGCATGGCCAATCCTTCCATGCCCACCGGCGAGATCGAGGTGGAAGTCAAGGAGTTCAAGCTCCTCAATACCGCCGCCACGCCGCCCTTCCCCATTGAGGACCGCATCGACGCCTCCGAGATGCTGCGGCTCAAGTACCGCTACCTTGACCTGCGCCGGCCCAAGCTCGCGGCCAACTTCATCCTGCGCAACAAGGCCGTGCAGAGCATCCGCCGCTACCTCGACCAGCTGGGCTTCCTGGAAGTCGAAACCCCGGTGCTCACCAAGTCCACCCCCGAGGGCGCGCGCGATTTTCTCGTCCCCAGCCGGGTCAACAACGGCTCGTTCTACGCCCTGCCCCAGTCGCCCCAGCTGTTCAAGCAGCTGCTCATGATGGCCGGCTTCGACCGCTACTATCAGGTCGTCAAATGCTTCCGCGACGAGGACTTGCGCGCCGACCGCCAGCCCGAGTTCACCCAGGTGGACATCGAGATGAGCTTCGTCGACGAGGAGCAGGTCATGGGCATGGCCGAGACCATGGTCAAGACCATGTTCCGCGAGGCCGCCGGCGTGGTGCTGCCCGAGGTCTTCCCGCGCATGCCCTTTGCCGAGGCCATCCGTGACTACGGCCTGGACAAGCCCGACATCCGCTTTGGCCTGAAACTCGTGGATGTTACCTCCATCGTCAAAAACTCCGGTTTCCAGGTCTTTGCCAAGGCCGAGCTGGTCAAGGGCATCCGCGTGCCCGGCGGCGCGGCCCTGTCGCGCAAGGAGATCGACGACTTCACCGAGTTCGTCAAAATCTACGGGGCCAAGGGCCTGGCCTGGATCAAGATCAAGGAAGACGAGTGGCAGTCGCCCTTTGCCAAGTTCTTAAGCGACGAAGAGAAAAAGGGCCTCACCGAAGCCTTTGGGCTGGAAGTCGGCGACATCGTTTTCTTCCAGGCCGGCGCGTCGGACATGGTCAACAACGCCCTGGGCTACCTGCGCCTCCAGCTTGGCGAACGCTTCGAGCTGATCCCCGAGGGCAGCTTCGCTCCGGTCTGGATCACCGATTTTCCGCTGCTGGAATACGATCCCGAGGCCAAGCGCTGGGCGGCCCGCCACCATCCCTTCACCTCGCCCCAGCCCGGCCAGCTCGGCACCCTGGAGTCGGCTCCCGGCGAAGCCCTGGCCCGGGCCTACGACCTGGTCCTGAACGGCAGCGAGATCGGCGGCGGCTCCATCCGCATCCACGACCGCGAGACCCAGCGGTCCATGTTCGCCGTCCTGGGCATCGACGCCCAGGAGGCCGAGGACAAGTTCGGCTTCCTGCTGCGCGCCCTGGAGTACGGCGCGCCGCCCCACGGCGGCATTGCCTTTGGCCTGGACCGCCTTATCATGATCCTGGCCGGGGCCAAGTCCATCCGCGACGTCATCGCCTTCCCCAAGACCCAGAAGGCGCTTTGCCTCATGACCGAAGCCCCGGGCGAGGTGTCGACCAACCAGTTGCGCGAACTGGGCATCAAACTGCGCACGCGCGACAAGGATAAGGAACAATCCTGACCCATGCCCCTTGAAATACTGAAATATCCGCATCCTGTGCTGGCGAAAAAGGCCGAGCCGGTGGCCGAGATCACGGACGACGTCCGGGAACTCGCCGCCGGCATGGCCGAGGCCATGTACGCCAACCAGGGCATCGGCCTGGCCGCGCCCCAGGTTGGCGCGTCCATTCGCCTCATCGTCATCGACCTGTCCGGCCCGGACAAGCGCGAAGCGCTCATGACCCTGGTCAACCCCGTCATCACCGCCGCCTCGGGCGAGCAGGAAGACGAGGAAGGCTGCCTGTCCGTGCGCAGCTACCGCACCAAGGTGCGCCGGGCGGCCAACGTCACGGTGACGGCCCTGGACCTGGACGGCCAGCCCCTGACCATCGAGGCCGACGAATTGCTCGCCGTGTGCCTCCAGCACGAGATCGACCATCTGGACGGGGTGCTGTTCATCGACCGCATCAGCCGTCTCAAACGCGCCATGTACGACAAGCGGGTGAAACGATGGGCACAGACGCCCCCAGCCGAGAAGACAAACTCGTAGCGGTCTTCATGGGCACGCCGGAGTTCGCGGCCACGGTGCTTGAGCATGTGCTCGGCAGCGAGGACGTGACCGTGGCCGCCGTCTACACCCAGCCCGACCGGCCCTGCGGCCGGGGCAAGAAGTGTCTGCTGGGGCCGGTCAAGAAGCTCGCCCTGGAGCGCGGCCTGCCCATCCACCAGCCCGAGTCCTTCAAGGACCCGGCCGAGGTGGCCACCCTGGCCGCCTACAAGCCCGACGTGCTGCTGGTGGCCGCCTACGGCATGATTCTGCCCCAGGCCGTCCTCGACGTGCCGGCGCTGATGCCGCTCAACGTCCACGCCTCGCTGTTGCCGGCCTGGCGCGGCGCGGCTCCGGTCGAGCGCTCCATCGCCGCCGGCGAGACGCTGACCGGCGTCACCATCATGCGCATGGCCCTGGCCCTGGACGCCGGTCCCATGGTCATGCAGCGCACCCTGGCCGTGGGCGTTAACGACACCGCCGGAACCATCCGGGCCGAGCTGGCCGATCTTGGCGGACGCGTGCTGACCCACTGCTTAAAGCGCCTGCGCCAGGGAGCCGTGCCCCTGGTCGAGCAGGACGCCACGCGCGTGACCTACGCCAAGAAAATCGACAAGGCCGAGGCCTTGATCGACTGGAACCGGCCCGCCGCCGAGGTCCACAACCATATCCGGTCCATGACCCCCAATCCCGGGGCCTTTTTCTTCTGGAAGCCGTCCGCCGACAAGCCGGCCCTGCGCATCATCGCCCAGCCCGGCAAGGTCGGCTGCCCCCTGCCGCCCGGAGCCAAGCCCGGCGACATCCTGGGGCTCATGGACTGCCAGATCGGCATCGCCTGCGCCGACGCCGTCTACCTCGTGCCGGCGGTCATCCCGGCCGGCAAACGGCCCATGAACGCCCAGGCCTTTTCCTGCGGCTACCTCGGCAAATGCGACGAGGATGCCATGGCCGTGTGCGGCCCGCCGGGCGCATAATGCAAATTGTAAAATATAACGTAGTTATGTTTTACAATATTTAATCATTTCTGCGTATTGATGAAATTGGAATAAGCGAGAAGAGAGAAGATGCCTCCGGCGGGGGGGGGGGGGGGGGGGGGGGGGGGGGGGGGGGGGGGGGGGGGGGGGGGGGGGGGGGGGGGGGGGGGGGGGGGGGGGGGGGGGGGGCGGGGGGGGGGGGGGGCGGGGGGGGG
>JAEZMB010000127.1 GCA_023435825.1 Pseudomonadota bacterium
GCTCCTTCTACTGCCGTCAGAAGGTATGATAATCATATCACCCATGTATGAAGGAGTAAACTCTACTTGTGCGAAGATAAACTCCACAGGGCAAAAGAGGAGTGGAATTAAACTTTTCATTTTTCATTTAGTATTTATTTTCTAATTTTTCTTTACACTTTTAAATATGCGTGTTAGAATAGGCTTAGAAACGGATGAGTAACGTATATGTTATCTTTAGTAACGTATGTGTTACAATTTGTAACGTACATGTAACGGTTATAAACGGATAAATAAACGTAAAAAAGCAACCAGTCCAAAAGTGATTGGCCGCTTTAATATATGAGATTAAAAATAATCACACAAACTTGGCGGGATGGGTGATTATTTTTTTGGCTTGTTTTTATAGTTAATGATAACAATGAAAAGTCCAACAGTATTAATGATTAGCATAAATTCTTCATATGTACTCATCCTATATTTTCACCCCCTTTCGGGAGCGGCCATCAATCACCCTGCAACTGATTGCTAATAATATAATATAACAAGATTATTAAATTTTCAATGGTTAAAATGCCTTCTTTTTTCCAATCTCGTTTTTATTCTAATCTGGGTACCGCCAGCATTTCCGATAAATCCCACGCTAAGGATTTTTTTCTTAAAAATTAAATTTAATGTCACCCTAACAATGCATAGCATTTTTTCTCTTTGCTCTGATTAAAGTACTTTTGCTAATCCCGGTAAGTTCTTCTACCTGCAGGTAACTGCAACTCTCCTTCAGCTGCAGCGCATGATCAATCTGCTTCTTACTATACTTCTTCGGCCGGCCTTCCTGGAAATCATCTTTCTGTCTGGCGATCTGTTTCCCTTCCTGAGTACGTTCAATTATCATGTCTCTTTCAAATTCCGCAAATGCAAAGAATATATTCCGGATCAACTTGCTGCTGGGTGTACTATCCATAATTCCCACATTCAGAATATTTACTCGAATTCCCCTGGAGATCATTTCATTCACTAACTCGCTTCCCTGCATCATGCTCCGGGCAATCCGATCCAGTTTTGTGACAATAAGAGTATCTCCCTCATCCAGCTCCTGCAGCAATGCTGAGAGCTTTGGCCGGTCTCTGACCGTACCAGTGAAAGAATCAATATATATTTTCTCAGCTCCATTATCTCTCAGCAAAGCTTCCTGAGCCTCCAGGCTGTTTCCGTCCTTTGCCTGGCCTTTTGTACTTACTCTTGCATATCCATAAACCATCACTTTATCTCCTTTGCTAATGACACTATATAATGACACTGCCCCATATGCTGATTTTACTATGTCATAGTATTGGTATCAATACTTTTAAGTTATGGCACTACAAAAATTCAAAAAAAGAGATGCTTAATCATCTCTTTTATCTGCTTTATAAATATATTTCTCAAAATATTGTAGCGTAGAATACTCATATAGTTTTTGTTTAATTGGATCTGATAAATTGTTTTTTGCATCCTTATAGTCAGCTATGTATCGGATCATTTTTTCTTTTATTTTATAATCTTTGCCCCTTAATGCATCAAATTCACTAGGCCGGATATATGGATCCTTTTGATAATCAATATATTTTTCGGCATCAGTAATAACAACTGCTTTCGAAAAATCAACACCACAATGATTTGGTTTATCAGTCCACAAAACATGAGGATGATTAATATCTGATCTCAAAGGAACTGCAAATTGGACCCCTTCAATTTCTACAACAACTTGAATATACGGCCTTGTGGGTTTTTGCTCTATTTCTGAATATTTATCATGTGGATAATCCTCATAAAACTTATCTGTTAAAAATATAAACCTTTTCTTCTTTTCCATCGCTTCTCCTATTCAAAAATAGTCCCTATTTCTAGGGACTATCTTCTCAGTGAGCTTTTCTTTTGTTTTACTTGGTCACGCTCTATGACCAAATCTTCTTAATTTCAGACTTTCTTTATCCTCACGTCTTATGAGCAATTCTTTAATTAGAATATATTCTATTATATGCATTTTGTCAAATATTATTTACTAAATGCGGACATCCTAATACTTCTGTGATGAATTTAGATACTATACACAATTGCTTTTATATAATATTTTTTTTTGATTTTTTCTATTTCCTTAATTTCCTCCGCTTTATCTAGCTCAGCTAAATACATAATTTTATAAATAATTGTTCTGTGATTTCCATTTCCATGTATGAAATATTTATCACCGATTTTTATAAAACCTATCGGTAAATTATGTGTCCATTGATCTTTCGGTTCTTTATGTAATTGCCTATGATATACCATAGGTGTATGTTTTTTTAAATATGCGCAGCGATCAGCTGCTCTCTTAAGCCTTTTAAATGACTTTATAAGCGGCAAATTTCCATAATCTTGATGGGTTGTACCAATAACGTCTTTAATATAAACCGTTTCATATTTACTATTATTTTTGTTAATTAAAACGCTCCTTTCATCAAGAAATATAAAGTTTTCATACATTCTATCAGGAATGTTATTAGGATCTATCCCAAGACTTTTTAAAAATTCCAGCCTGTTCTTATTGTCTTCTAGGCTATCGATCTGATAAAAATCTTCTGGCAAATCATCCCACTTATTCATTGTTCCCCTCCTATCATTTTATATTTTATTGTATCACATTCATAGTGCATCATGTACAGAAAACATCGACTAATCATATATGACCGTTTCTGCGGTTAGATGCAGCTTCGCAACAATCCGGATCTGATCAGCTGCCGGTGCTATAACGGTTCGGATCCGTTTAGTACTGGCGGTCCCTCCCGATCATCTACATAATTATATTATTTGTTTAATATCCCACGAGCTCTTTGTTATCCTTCAGAGCTCTTTTTATTTTTTAGCAATTAATTATATCCTAACCATGGCGATAACCTTTTCATAAGAGATTCCTATTAATGTTTCTTCGATCCCTCTAACAAATATTTATTTTTGCATATAATTATATTCTCTGAACATTGGTTTTTAGGGCAGGGGAGAAAAAGATGACATAGAATGATACACTCGATGGGGTTTATAATTGATTTAATCTAGTAGGGGTATTATTAGGTGCATATCAAATTAAAGATTTGTCCGATTTGTCCACCTTCATTAAAGTATAATAAAGATATACTATAGACCCTCTCCTTATCATAGGGGAGACGATCATATTCATATATGCTATAAAAGATTATAAACTTTGTTCATTATGTTCGTTTTAAATGGAGTATAACAGTTATACAAGGGGAGGGAGAAATACAATTCCTAAACGGATATAATATGTCTCAAATAATTTCTTTATCACTACAGAAAAACAAATAACATAATGACTATATGGTATCTCGGGAGAGAAGTAATTTTTTATATGTTATATTATAAAAAACCCTTGCCAACCAATCATAGGATAGGAGATGATTATAAAATAAATATCAAAAACGAATAAACCAACCTCTAATTTCAATTCTAATCTGTCATATTATATGCGTAACAAAATAAACCATGGAAGGAGTGAAATGACAATGGATGGATTGGCGATGCTTATTGTATTAATAATAGTTTGCTTTACTATAATAATTCTATTTGCTATCAGTAAAGGACAAGCTATCAAGAGATTCAAGATAACAGTTCCTAGAATACTTGAGATTGAAACAGAAATGGATAAGAAAAAAGAAAAAGTCGATGTTGCGACCATCGACTTTAAACAAAAGAAGTAATTTCTAAGAAGTATGGCTAACTACCATACTTCTTTTTTTATATTATACCACAAAGATAATTTTGTAATCAATCCACCATATCCTATATATCTATTTTTATAAAAAGCTTCACTCATAGATAAAGGTCTGGCCGTTCATCTACTGGAATGTCC